>JAFXTB010000055.1 GCA_017525225.1 Kiritimatiellia bacterium | reverse complement strand
TGCAGGCGTCTCAGCAACGGCAGGCGCGGCTGGCGCAGGAGCCTCGGCCGCAGGTGCGGCGGGCGCAGGCGTCTCAGCAGCAGGTGCAGGGGCGGCTGGCGTCTCAGCAACGGCAGGCGCGGCGGGCGCGGGTGCCTCCGCAGCAGCAGGTGCTGCTGGCGCAGGTGTCTCCGTAGCTGGGGCGGGGGCAGGCGTCTCGGCCGCAGGCGCGGGCGCGGGCGCGGCTTTCTTTGTGGAACTGCTTGAAGATTCCAAATCATTTAGGAGGTTATCGAGGTCGTTCTGCGCAAAAACCGTCGCCACGACCACAAGTGCCGTGCAGAACACGCCCCAAAGGACTCTATTTTTCTTAACACTCATCTGAAGCTCCTTAGAGAGAAGTTTGTAAATGATACCTCATTTCTGATTCAGAATCAAGCCCCTTGTATAATCTTTTGCTTTTTCGTAGAAACGTCCTCGATGGTCACCACCGGCTTGCCGTTCTTGGTTTCCAGCTTGATCACCCGGTATTTCGTGCCATGAATCTCGAATTCCGCGCCTGTAAATACGATGAAGGACTTGCCGCCGTCGCGGTTGTAGACGATCTCGAGCTGCGTCTCGACGGGGATCTTGGACACACCCTCGCGGAGCGTAAGCTTCTTGCCGTCCTTGACGCGTTGCACATCGACAAATCCGACCTTCACCTTCTTCATCATCTTCGAACCCTTGTACGCCGGCACTTCGACATCCTTCACCACATAGTTGCTGGCCTTGTAGCCTGAGTCGAACTTGCCGTCCGGACTCTTGATCGCTTCGCCTACCTTTGCAGTGAGAGTGCTGTCGAACTTGCTCTTGACGCCAAGTCTCTGGAACGTGAGGCGGAATGTATTGCCCGGCATCGGGTTGGCCTGTTTGAAGTAGAACGGCAGGAACGTCTGCTTGAAGCCGCCCTGCACGGAGACGAACTCCAGATAGTCGGGATGGGACTTCGCGTTCTTCGGGTCCGTCTTCGCCTCATACTCCTCGAGGTTGGAGAACCCGTCGCCATCGGCATCGGCGGAGGCGTCCTTCGGGTCGTTGGGGTTGAATCCGTACTTGACCTCCCAGTCGTTGGGCATGCCGTCATGGTCGGAATCGATCTCCACCTTTACGAGCGTAGGCTGGGAGATGCCGCAGAACGGACAGGTCGTGGAATCGGCGGGGATGGGACGGCCGCAGGACTTCTTGGGGTCGGAGCCCTCCCCTGCACGGCATGCGATCCGGCGTTCACTCGCGAGGAAGCTGGGCTTCTTCGCGTCTACATCAGCCATCACAGGCGGCGTGCGCACCATGCGGAACGCGGCCTGCAGCACCGAAAGATCAGCCTTGGCCACCGTCTCGTGCAATGGCTTTATCGCGGCGATGGCCGCCTGGCTTTCGTCCGTCTGGCCGGAATCCCCCAGCACCGGCATCATCAGCGCCACTCCGGCGCCGAGCGCTCCAAGGCCCAGCAACGCAACCAGCCAATCCCAATGGGCCTTGAAAAAATTATCCTTCCCTGTCATCACTTGCCCTCCTTGGCGGCCGCGGGCGCGGCTGGCGCGGCGGCAGCAGGTTCAGCGGCCGACGTCTCAGCACGGCCGAAGTCATAGACGGCGATCGTCATCTCCACCAGAACGGGTGCATCCAGCTCGGGATCGACAATCAGGCGATCCTCCTTCTTCGGAGCATCCTCCGTCGGCGGCTCCGCGACCGTCGAACGGCGACGGCGGCGGCGCTCCGGCGCATCCTTCTTAGCGAGAGCGGCCTCGATGGCGTTGAGCTTGTCGACGATCATGTCGGCCGATTCGCGGAACGCGAAGGACTTGACGACCATGAAGCGGACGTCCGACGTCAGCGCGTTCAGCACGCCTACGAATGCCGTGGGGCGAACAAGGATGGCGAGCCTGTATTCGAGACACTGCGTCTTCGGCCCCTCGTCGTCGCCGTTCTTCGCACCGCGCGCCTTCGCCGCCGGTCTGCGCCTCTTGTCGCCATCGGCATCTTCGGTCTCGGCGGCCGGCTCAATGCGGCGGATGTCCTTCACCTCCAGCACTCCCACCTTGGCGAACATGTCGGCAAGGCGCGAGATCGTATCGAGCTGGACGGCAAGCCTGGGCACGGCGGACGATTCCGGCAGCACGGCGCTTTCGCCGAGATACTTGTCGAAGCCGAACAGGAACCCGGGGGCGGCAAGATGACCTTCCGCACCTCCAGGCAGCGCCGCGAGACGCCTCACCTCCTGCGCCAGACGCTGCTTGAACGCGGCCGGGGACTCGTCCTTGGAGAACACCTTGTCTCCACGAGCCGAGAACGCGCCTGCGATGCCGAGCCAGGCGGCATAGTCGGCCTTGTTGGAGGCTACGGCGGTGATGGACTTCGTCGACGGAAACACAGCCGCATGGTTGTAGCGGCGATATGCGTCTATCTCGTCGGCAAGCTCCTGCTCAGTTTCGGTGCGCGTATCGTACGCATCGTACAAGAGATACCCAAGCGCACCCACGGCGAGCACGAACAGCCCGCCGGCGACACTCGCCACAATCTTGCCCTTCGACATAGCCATTACCGGGCCCCTTTCTTCTTCTTGCCCGCACCCTCAGCCTTTCCATCCGCCAAGATCGAAGGCGGCGGCGCATAGACCATGCTGATGGCGAACTCGAACAGGCAGTCCTTGACATCCCTCTGCGCCACGATCTTCACCGAATCGGGCACGAACAGTCCACGACCCTTGAGCGAACCCTGGACCATCTCGGCGGCAGTGATCTTGCGCCCGCCGTCCTTCTTGACCATTGCCTCGGCGGCGCCCATCGTATCGCGCCATCCGCGGATGGTGACACGCAACCCGTCGGACTCGGTCTCGCCGGTCTTCACCTTGATCGGTTCCCACGCCGTGATCCACATGCCCGGGATGAGACTCTCGCGCACGGCATTCACGCAGCGCAGCACGACCGAGCGCGACAGCAGCAGATGCTGGAACTCGTCGCAGCGCTCCTGCTCCTCGAGCACGCCGCGCTGGGCGGCCTTCAGCTTCGTGTCAAGCTGCTTCAGCCTGCCGTTGATGCGCTGGACGTTCTCTACCTGTGCGCGGGCGCTTTCGCCCTTGGCCTTCTCCGTGTAGATCCCCACTCCAAGGGCGGCCAGGAAACCGAGCGCTCCAACAACCAGGAACGGGATGCGCTTCACGGCGCGCGCATGCTCGATGAGCTCCGGCGGCATAAGGTTGATGTGCATCGCCGCTGCATCGGTCATGCGCAGGGCGAGGCCCGCGGACTCGGCCAGGGTGAAGGCATCGTTCGCAAGCGCGTTGCGGTTGATCTTCGGCCCCAAGGCGATATGCGAGAACGGGTTGAGATAGGAAACCTCCACCTGGAGGGTCTCGCGGAAGAAATCGTCCAACTGCGGCAGACGTACCGTGCCACCGGTCAGGAAGAGCCTTGACGGGGCATTGCCGCCCTGCTGCGACCTGTAGAAGTTGATGGACCGCGATATCTCCGCATGCAGGCGCGTAAGCACCGTGCGTATGACCTTGGACACACGGTCCGTGATCTCGTCCTCGTCCTCGGTTACCCCGCCGAGCGACACGTAGCCGCGCTCCAGCTTGAGCTGCTCGGCCTCCTCGAGCGAGCAGCCGAACGTCTGGGCGATGTCCTTGGTGATCGTATTGCCTGCGGTGGGGATGGACCGCGTGTAGATCTTCTCGGCCTCCACGAGTATTAGGCTCGTGGTGCGCGAACCGATGTCCAGGATCACCGAGCATCCAGTGGCTCCGGGGTTGGACCAGCGGAAGGCGTTGTAGATGGCCATGGGCGATACGTCGACGATCTGCGGGGACAAGCCCGCCGAAGCGACGGCATCGGTGACGGCACGGACCTGGTCCAGCTTCGCCGCGACGATCATCGCGGCCTTCTCGCCTTCTGGCGTGGTACCCGTGAACTGGTGGTCGCATACGATCTCGTCGATCGGGAACGGCACGTTCTGCTCCACCTCGTAGCGCACGAGCTCCTCCAGCTTCTCCGGCGCTACGGCCGGGAACTTGGCGAAGCGCGGGAACACGGACTGCCCGTTGAGCGAAACCACGAGCGGAGCGGGCTTGATACCCTTCTCGCGCATGATCCGGTGGAGAGACGGCGTGAGCGTCGCCTCCAGCGAGCCGACAGCCTCGCCGGCGGCCGAAAGGTCGGCTTCGCCATAGGCGGTGAGCGTGAGCGTGCTCTTGCCTTTCAGCGCATACTCCGCCAGCACCGCTCGCGAGGCGCCGATGTTGAGTGTGAGGAATCTGGACATCTATCGCATCCCTTGTTTTCTGTTATGCCGTCCCCCGCGACGCGGAGGCTGCCGTTAAGACACAACGCCAAGCTACTGCACGAGCTCGTAGTCGGAAGAGTTGATGAGCGCGAAAGGCGTCTTGGAGCGGTCCACGAGACCCTGGCGGCGTTCGATCATGTTCTTGCCCGCCTTGTCCTTCCACTGGTTCATCATGTCGTCGCGTTCCCACCACTTACCCTCGGGCAGCTTGCCGAACTGGTTCTCGGTGTGCAGGGCGAGCTCGTCGCCTTCCTTGTTGGTGATAAGCACCGTGACGGTTACAGGCTCGCCGAAACGCTCAGGAACGGACGGCGGAAGGCACACGCACGCGGCGTGGGAACCCTGCTTGATGTCGACATAGCGGATGTCGGCATTGTAGTAGGAATACGGCGCGACGGGATTCTTGGGATCCTTCTCCTTGGCCTGCTTGGAGTCGAGCAGGATATGCCAGTGGAAGGTCAGCTCGTCCTGCCACTTGGCCTGGGTGGTGTACTTCATCTCGAGGACGATCCACTTGCGCGGCTTGCCGCCGACAGGTCCCATGAGGGCGCCCTGCACCTGGTACTGGAAGTTGGGTGCGCTGACGAGGGACATGCCGCCGGGACGGGCTGGGGTATCGATCTGAACCATGGCATCGCGCCCCTTCGCGACGGAGGCACCGCCATCCGCCCCGACCGCACCGCGGCGGTTGCGGGAGGAACGCTGCGCCGAGGCGGGAATCGCGCAAACCGCGGCCAGCGCCAGGGCGATAAAGATTCTGCTGCTTGATTTCATCTTGTTTTTCCTTTCTTGTTGAAGATTGGTTGTGGTTGGCTCATAGCACTTTCATCTTTGGAAGATCCTGTATGTCGACAAGGCCGACCACCTTGCCGGCGGCATCGACGACCGGCAGGTCGTCGATACGGCGTCGCTCGAAGACTTTCAGCAGATCCGCAGCGTAGGCATCGTCGCGGATAAAGAGCGGCTTGCGGGTCATGTAGGCCGAAACCGGCTGCGCCAGCAAGTCAAGACCGTTAGAGCCGTTAACGCCGCTATGGGTACTGAGGATGCGGCGGAAGTCGCCATCGGTGAAAATGCCGGCCAGAGTGCCGTCCTCTGCCGCCACCACGGCGGAACCTCCCTGCGCCCTGGTCATCGCCATCAGCGAATCAAGCACCGTAGTCTCCGGCGAGACCCTGGCGAACCTCTCGCCCGTGCGCATTATGTCCGACACCTTGAGAATGAGCGCACGGCCAATCGCCCCAGCCGGATGGTTGAGCGCGTAGCTCTCGCGGTCGAAGCGGTTCGCGTCGATCATCGCGATCGCCAGCGCATCGCCCATCGCCATCATCGCGGTCGTCGAGTTCGTGGGCGCCATGCCGAACGGACACGCCTCTGCGCCGCATGGAATCTCAAGCACTATGTCGGCCAGCGTCGCGAGCGTCGATCCGGCATCGCCTGTCATGGCCACGATCTTGAGTCCATGCCGCCGTATCGCCGGAACGAGCTTCAGTATCTCCTCGGACTCGCCCGAGAACGACAGCGCGAGCAACACGTCGCGCGGAGCGACCATCCCGAGATCTCCATGCATCGCCTGCACCGGATTGAGGACTATCGAGCGCGTTCCGGTGGAGGCGAATATGGCGCTCATCTTCTCCGCCACGTTTAGGCTCTTGCCAACACCCGTCACGACGACAAGTCCACCCTTGGTCAGGATCTCGCTGAAGAGAGCGATCGTATCGGCGAAAGACGCGCCCAGCGAATCACGGGTCTTCTGAAGACCTGCGATCTCGATGTCGAAGACCTGCTTCGCGCGTTCTATGGCCGATTGCCGATTCATTGGATAAGGGCGTTAAACAGTCTCCTTCTTGCTCGCGGATTGCAAAAGGGTTACGCAGATGGTGCCGACGATGTCCTCTGCACTGCAGCCACGCGAAAGGTCGTTCATCGCCTTGGCGAGTCCCTGCAGGTTCGGCCCGATCGCCGTGGCGCCACCAAGGCGCTGCGCGATCTTGTAGCCGATATTGCCAGCCTGCAGATCGGGGAAGACGAACACGTTCGCATTGCCCTGTATCTCGCCGCCGGGATTCTTGAGCTGGCCTACGGCCGGCACGATGGCCGCATCGAACTGCAGCTCGCCGTCCATCTTGATGCCCTTCTCGGCAAAGACGGGCTTCGCAAGCTCCACGGCCTTCTGCACCTTCTCCACAAGTTCGCCGCCGGCACTGCCCTTCGTGGAGAAGGAAAGGAACGCGACACGCGGCTCGTTGCCGGTGAGATCGCGGTAGGTCTGGGCGGAGCTAAGGCCGATATCGACAAGTTGCTCGGCCGTTGGGTTGGGAATGACCGCACAGTCGCCGAACGCAAGAACCGTGTCGCCTGCGGGCGTGGGTTCGCGAAGATCCATGATGAAGCATGAAGACGCGGTCTTCACGCCCTTCTGCGTGCCGAGCGTGTGGAACGCGGCGCGGAGCATGTCGCCCGTGGAGGCGATGGAGCCGGCAACGAGTCCGTTGACGCGCCCCAGCTTCACCATCATGCCGCCAAAGTATATGCGCTTCGTACGAAGGGTCTTCTGCGCGCCGGCGAGATCGATGATCTTCTGCTTCTCGGCCGGCTTGCGCGACTCTTTCGCATTCCAGGCTTCAAGGTACGCAGCCTCAAGCTCGGCGTCGCCCTGGGTGTAGTCGATGGTCTTGATGCCACGCTCGGCGAGCTTGAGGCCGGCCTTCTCCTCGGCCGCAGCGATCTCCTCGGCGGTGCCAAGCACTATCGGCGTGCAGATCTTGCGATCTACGCAGGCGCATGCCGCTGTTACGACGCGGGCGTCCATGCCCTCTGGCAGCACGATCGTGCCGTTGAGGGCGGAAGCCTTTTCGATTATCTGCTGGATGGTGTTCATAGGAAGTTTCTAGTTTCTGGTTTCTGGTTTCTGGTTAAGGGGGGAGGGACTTATTTGGCCAGAACCGCCTTTGTTTCACGGGCTATCATCAGCTCCTCGTTTGTGGGGATGACGATCACTGGGACCTTCGAATCCTTTGTGGAGATGACGCCGGACTTTCCGCCGAAGACAGCCTTGTTGGCCTTCTTGTCGAGCTTGATGCCCAACGTACCCAGGCGCTTGACGATTTGCTCGCGAAGTTCAGCAGCATTCTCGCCGATACCGCCAGCCATGATGATCGCGTCCGCGCCACCCACAAGCGTATTGTAGCCGCCCACATAGAGCGCGGCGCGGTGGCCGAACATCTCTAGTGCCTCGACGGCGTCGATATCGCCCTTCTGCGCCTTCGCAACCACATCGCGTGTATCGCCACCGAACGCGCCCGTGAGCCCCTGGAATCCGGATTCCTTGTTGAGCATCTTGTCCAGCTGCTCGACGGTGAAGCCCTGCTTCGCAAGATAGAAGAGCGCGCCCGCATCGATATCGCCTGCGCGCGTACCCATCACGAGTCCGGCGAGTGGCGTAAGCCCCATCGTGGTATCGATGCACTGCCCACCCTTCACGGCGGCGATAGAACTGCCGTTGCCGAGGTGGCAGGTAACGAGATTCACCTTCGCAAGCGGCTTCTTGAGCCACTTGGCCGCCGCCTGCGTAAGGAACTTGTGCGAAGTGCCATGGAAACCGTACTTGCGAACGCCGAACTTGCGCGCGACCTTGCGCGGAATCGCGTACTGATAGGCGCAGCCGGGCATCGTCTGGTGGAAGGCCGTGTCGAATATGGCGACGTTGGGAACTCCCTTCGCGGCCTTCTCGCACGCCTCGATGCCCTGCAGGTTCGCGGGGTTGTGCAAAGGCGCGAGCGGCACACATTTGGCGATGAGCTTCTTGACGGCCGACGTGATCTTGGCGGGGGCGGCGAATTTGTCGCCGCCATGTACCACGCGATGGCCGATCGCATCAAGCTCCGAGAGGGACCTGACGACCCCGCACGCGGGATCGCACAGGACCTGCATCACCTGCCTGATGGCCTCCACGTGATCCTTCATGGCGACCTCGCGCACCATCTTCTCGCAGCCGGTCTTCGTGTAGACGAGACGGCTGCCGGCGATGCCAATGCGCTCGACAAGCCCCTTGCACAGCATCTTCTCGCCCTTCATGTCGAAGAGCTGGAACTTGAGCGACGACGAGCCGCAGTTGACTACGAGAACTTTATTGACTGGTTTCATGGTTTGCAGGATACTAGGTTTCGGGTTTCTAGTTTCTAGTTTCTGGTTTCGGGTTTCGGGTTGCGACTATTGCGTGAGGACCACCTTGAAGAACCCGGCGGAGCCGGTGGACTTCAGTTCGGAGATTTTCGCACGCAGAGGCGCGAGGTCATCGCCAGAGAGCGTGACGGTCTCGTTGGCCTTCACCGAGAGCGGTACGGATGCGACCGTCGTCCAGTCGGCCTCCGCAAGCGTCGCCTTGTGGCGCAGCTCGAGTCTGAACGCCACCGGGTCGGTGGAGACGGACAGGAGTCCGCTCGTGCCAGCGGAGACGACAGGTTCCACGCGCACAGTGATGCCGTCGTCCATTGAGAAGGACTCAATCGTCACCGTGACGGAGGATTCATCCACCTCGACCTCAGGCGTGCCGGAGAGCAGCTCGTTGAACGCGTTGAGACCTTCCGCCGAAGACGCGCCCGCGCTCATCATGCGGATCACAGGCACTGGGGATGCGGAGGCCGCGCCTATCTCGAGATTCATCTTCGCGTATGCCGCAAGCGCCGCCTTGAGATCGGGGTTGACCTGCGTGAAGAAGGTCGCGCCAGTAGCCGGCCCGAGCGTCGTCAGGTCACCGTTCTTCTCGTATTCGTAGATGTCCGGGAAACCGTCTTCATCGGAATCCGCATCCTCGATATAGATGGCGGCATACGGGATTTCCATGTTGTCGGCGACAACCGCTATGCCCTTTGGATTGTAGACGGCATCCACGCCGGAACCCACATGGTTCGCGTAGCCCCACGACTCCCAGTTCTGGCGCGTGCCGTTTCCGTTCGTATCAATGAACGCGCGTACGTAGTAGGTGCCGGGTTCAAGCCCGATGATGCGGGCATTGACCGTCATGTTCGACACGGATGCGAGATCCGAGATGTTCTTCACGTACGCCTCGCCCGCAGGATCGCCCGAGAAGTCAGGCGTGTCGAACGCCTGCACGCGGATCAACTTCTCGCGGGAGCTCGTCGGCGACTTCGAGACGGACCCGGGACCGAAGTACTTCACCTGCACCGCGATGGAGCCGTAGTCGCTGATACCACCCACGCCGGAGCACTCGAGGCGGAAGTCCTTCTTCGTCTCGGACGAGTTGAAGGTGGTGAACTTCGAGTCGAGCATCGAGACCGCCCACTTGTAGTTGTTGGTGGTCGCGAAGATCTGTCCGCGCGCCGTGACCATGTCGGCATAGAGCGGAGCGGTCCAGGTGTAGATGCCGGCCGCCGAACGCGCCGGCGCGCGCTGGATCCCGGAATCGTAGACGAGCGTGGAACCGTCCGCCTTCCACACCCTGAGGCGGAACGCCGGATAGCTCTTTCCAATCGTGTTGTCGTGGCGCCACTTGAACGTGGGTCTGCCCGACTTGATCGTGCCGAGCGGAGCGAGCGGCGTGGTTGGCGTCTGGTTCGCGAGCTTCTCGAACGAGTTGACGAACTCAACAGGCAGATGCGCCTCGCCATCGTCAGGGTTGTTGGACACGATGCCATTACCGACGACCACACGGTACGTCGCGCTATCGATATCCGCGAACGATGCGGAACCGTTGCCGATGGTATTGAGCCATACGGGCCAGAGACCATCCCAGTCGAGATCGTGCTGGCCGGCGGCTATCAGATCCGCCTCGGAGAGGTATGGCCTTTCGTTCACGTTGATGGTGGTATCCAGCAGGACCTCGTTGAACGCGGGCGCGCCGACGACCTTCTGCCCATTGACCTCGGTACGCACCACACGGAGGCGCACGCCTGTGATCGGAGGCGTGTTGGACACCGTGTTCTCGACCATGATATTCGAGAAGATGCTGCCGTTCATGTCACGGTCCGTCACGCTCGATTCCGAGCCGGACGACGACCCGGACGACGATCCGGACGAACTGGAAGAGCCGAAGAGCGCCGCAAGGTTGAACCGGGCGATTGAAGGATGCGTATCGGTCAGTTCGATGGACATGTCCGTCTTCCACCAGCCGATATTGATGGACTCGGAGGAACCGAACGGCTCGCCCTGCGTCCACTTGCCGTCATTGTCAAGATCGAAAAACGCGGTTACGGTGCTGGCGCCCTCGCGGACGTATCCCGTGCCGGAATCCGGCTGCGACAGGTACACCGTCTGCGGCCAGTCGATGCCGCGACGGTAGAAGTATTCGGCCTTGAACACGGACGCCTCGAGTTCGGATGTCGTACCTTCCGCAGCGGCCAGCTTCGCCATGTCGATCTCGTATTCGCCGGTACGGTAGTTGATGGATCCGATCACACCGGACGTCGAGGTTGTCGCGCCGTTTGTGGTGGAGGATGCCGCGTAGATGATATGCCCGTAGTGTCCGTCCATGCCGACAGGTTGCGTAGATGCGAATGTCTTCCAGAGGAGCGTTGCGTCCTCAAGCACGATCTGGGGATATTTCGCGAACTCGGAGAGGTACTCCTCAAGGGTACCGATGCCGTAGCCCGGAGCTGCGCCGCCGTACGATATCCAGTGGTCGCCCCAACTGTAGTAGAGGTAGTTCCAGAGATACTTGCGACCACTGGAGAGAACGACGCGCGAGAACCTACCCTCGCCCGGCAGGATCGCGCCAGGATGCAGATGTCCGTGAACCACGGCGTTCGGGCGGTACGGCCCGATGTAGGAGCTTCCGGCCTGGAGCCCGTCGGACGCCGGCGGAATCGTGAACACGGTGTCAATCGCCTTGGCCGACTTCGGTGTGATGCGTACGACGAGCGGAACGCCATAGACGTTCTGGCTTCCGTAGTACGACACCTTGACGCCCACCGCAGGCACGGGTCTGCACGGGCAGTTCGCCAGGTTGCCATCCATCCAGTAGTCGATCACATCGGACTGCGCCAGCGTCCTCCACAGCGAATAACGGCATTCGGCGAAGTTGGACCAGCCGTCGTCGTCCGCATCCTTGCGAGGATCGTAGGAGTAGCGCGACACGAAGGACACGTTGTTGATCGAACGCTCCCACCAGTCTTCCATGAAGTCGTGGTCGGCGAACAGCTCGCCGAGGTAGAGGGAGCCTACGCGGCGGAAGTAGTCTGGCACTAACTGCCCTTCCTGGCGATAGGTACGCATGTCCGTCGGGTCGAGCGTCTTGAAGATATCATTCCTCGTATCATAGCCGCTCTTGCGGTTCGTCCCGTTAACGCGCGTGAAGCACTCACCGATCAGGTATTCGACGAAATTGGAGAGCTGGTCGTTGTCATGGTCGCCCTCGATACCCTCGCCGTAGATTCCGTACAGCTTCTCCCACCAGTCGAGGATACTGTTGCGGTTTTCATCCACCTGCGCCTTATGCACTTCAATGATGGCGACGGCGTACGCGCCCGTATCCGCATCGTAGCGGTACACCATACCGTCGGCGAGGTCGCGCAGATACGCCTGGGCAAGCGTCATCTGTACGCCGTTGCGCCAGACCTCCGCACTCCAGTCGATGGCGGCGGGATCGAGCGGGTTACCGTCCTTGTCGGCATATTCGACGGATGCATTACCGCCTGCGGCCACGAACGCCTCCCACCAATCGGGGAGCCCGTCACCATCGGTATCGTCGCCCGTCTGCTTCCAGGCGTCGGCCGTGCCGCCGTCCCACAGCATCTCGGCGCGCTTCGCGAACGCGCCGCCGAGCGGCACGAGATCGCTCGTCCCGACGAATCCGGCGCGAAGCTGGAACGTGTAGAGCTTGAGATAGCCCTCGTAGAGCGAAGTCTGGCCGTCCGCCACTTCGGACATCCGCTCAAGGCGGACCAGATGCGTGGCGCGATCCAGCAGGTACCTGTAGAACGGATACGGATTCGCCGTGTTCGGGAACGAGTATGCCGACATGCCGTCCGCGGATGCGGGCACAAGGCCGCCGAACCCTTCGCTCCAGTACATGGAATCGGGCACGGAACCGTCCATGAACGGCAGATGCGCGCACGTGTTCTGGATCCAGGGCACGGTGTGGTAGTCGTAGTAGACGTCGCTGTGGACGGGAAGCTCCCACCACCAGCCAACGTTGATGCCACCCGCGCCGAGCCGCGTTTCGTCAGCGCCGTCGATTCGGACATTGTCCAGGACGTTCTTCGTGAAGTCCACAGGTTCGAGAGCGATGCCACCCGCATCCACCGCGCCGGGAATCGCACAGAAGCTGTAGTGCTGCATCAGTTCGACAGGCAGTACCTTGCCGTAGACATCGTTGCGTGTTGCACCGGTCGCCCAGCTCTGGTACACGGCCTGGCGCAGATTCTTGACGTCCTCGAAGCTGTAGCGCTTGCGGTAGTCGGCCACTATGTCGCTCGCCGCACGGGCGCCATCCCACACGCGAACCTCATCGACCCAGCCGGTGAAGTAGTCGCCGAAGGACGACCATTCCGTCTTGTCGGAAAGCTCAAGCGCCTTCTCGTCCATCGCATGCGCACCTATCAGGAGGGCGCACGGGACGGTGGAATATGTCGAATTGCCGATCGTCACCGCACTGGCGGACATGTTGCCCGCTTCCTGTTTGATGATGACTATACCGTTTGCAGGGATGAGGGACACGTTCTCGGCGCGCGCCACCGGAACATCCTCTTCGTCAATGTACATGGCGAGCGTCGAACCATCGTATGTGAACGCAATGTGCGTCCAATTCGTGGTGGCCATCGGTCCTACGATGCGGGCTGGGCCGGAATCGGCCGTGTTGCCCTCGTATTCCGCGTAGAAGTGGTTGTCCTCGGTAAGGCCGATGCGGAAGTTCGCGCGGATGACGGGCGTGTTGTTGGACAGCGTGGAGGGTCCGTAGTTTGCCACGCGCTCGAGGATCACCTGATGCATCCCGTCCAACTTCTCGGGCTTCACCCACGCCTCGACCGTGAACTGGCGGAGCATGTCGAAGCAGCTGGAGACCGGCTTCTGCATCGTGTCGCTTCCGCCGCGCGAAACTACGGCGGAGCCGATATCCATGCCGGTCAGCTCGCTCGTATGCCAGCCGGGGAGATAGAGCGCCTGGCGGCGGTCCGGATCGGTGAAGTTGAGCGGATCGGACGCGTTCTCGACGCGCTTGATGCTCTCGGAGTTGTCGGGCTGGCGGTCGCTGTCGGTATCGTAGCCCTCGTTCTCCTCGAACGCGAACATCCAGTTGGCGACCTGCCCTTCGCTTCCGCCCGCGCTGTCGCCGGACTCCCAGCCCCAAGGATACTGGAATACGTCCGCGAGACCTTCGTCGTTCTCGTCGGCATACGGATCAAGGCGGTAGTACTGGGCCGTGTAGCTCGCGCAGTTGGGCGAGGTCACGTCCGTCATCCACAGCGGCGTCGGGTCCGTATGCTTCGTAGCGGGCGATGTGATGTTCATGAAGAGCCCTTCCTCCGCATTGCGGATTCCATCGCCGTCGGCATCGCACTCGGGCGTACCCATCATCCACGGATACTTCATCGCATCGAACGCCGGCTGCGCGAGGGAGAGGAGCGGCCAGCCGGTCCAGGCGTTGAACCAGGCGTTGAGCATCGTACCGGCCTTCGCGGCGGCTAGGGCGTAACGCTCGGATATGACATCCGTCGCTCCGCCCATCTGCTCGGCAGAGCCAAGGAGCGGGTTGAGGCCGTGGAAGATCTCCCAGTAGTCGTCGAGACCGTCGTCGTCGGAGTCCCAGCGGCGAGGATCAGTGCAGACGTATCCATCGGCTTCAAGGCGCATTTCAGCGCTCATGGACGCACCCGCGCAAAGTCCCTTCGGCGGCAGCATGATACGGTAGCCCGCGCCTTCATAATCGACGTAGTTCGCGCAGACGGCGTTACCCACCTCGTCCTGCGCGACGCGGTCCCATTCATGCGGAGGACGCGCGAAGTAGCCGAGCTCGCGGTACTTCCAGGCAGAAGTCGCCTTGAAGCCCGCCGTACGGCACGCCTCGTAGAACGCCGTACCGTCGAACGCCTGGAACGGGATGCACTGGTTGAACGCAAGCCGTTGCACGCCGTTGGAGAGCTGCGCACCCATGAGGGGCGTCTCGGAATCGTCATAGCGGAGATGGCGGAGCGTCTGGACGAGATACTCCTGGAAATTCTCGAGTCCATCATGGTCCCAGTCGCAGTCGCGGCGCGTACGGGTATGCGGGTCGACGGCGCCCTCGTTGTCATTGAATGCCGTGCAGGCATCGCCGGGCTGCTTGAAGCCGGTTTCGCCGCATGGTCCATACGTACCGTCCATGCCGCCCGTGATGTAAGCGCCGGGAAGCGGGAACGAGGCAAGTTCGTTTCCAGACATGTCCTCGAGTCCATCGCTTATGCGGAAGAGGCGTACCACCTCGTCGGGGAGCGATGTAGCGAGAGGCTTGCCGTCCGTGCCGAACGCTATGCCGGCGAACTGGCGTTCCCACGGGTCTGGCAGCAGGTCCATGTCCGTATCGACCGTGCAGGGGTTGAGGCCGCCGCCACGTATGCAGCACGAACCGTCGTCCCCTTCCGGTTTACCCTCATTCGTGCCGTAGATGAACGAGAACGTGGTCGTGGCGGCCTCCGTCTCGCCGCCGCGGCGTCCGGCATAGAAGGTTCCCGTCCACGACAGGCCTTCCTCGGAATCGGTGATTCCGTCACCGTCCGTATCCTTGTTGTAGGGGTCTGTCGGGAAGAACTTGTTGTACCAGCCGGAGCTGTTGCCGGGATGGTTGGCGTAGATCGAAGGCGTGTTCGTGTAGGCGTTACAGCTGTCGGTGCCCGCATACTCCATCGAGAACGTGAGCATGTCATCATCTTCAAGGAAATTGCTCTCAGTGCCATCGTTGGGGTTATGCGCGACATAGAGTTCCCAGCCGTCCGGCACGCCGTCGCCATCCGTATCGGCGCCATAGACCTCGGAAGCAAACACCTCCTCGCCGTCACCGACCGTCTTGGCTTCGAACGGCATGTTCGGGCAGGTACAGCCCTTCCAGAGCAGTTCGGCGACGGTCCTTAGCGTATTCTTGTGGTTCGTGGACCAGTCGTCGGCAAGGGCCGGGCCTACAGGCGCACCGGTCTCCTTGCGGTACTTGCAGAGGAGATACTCGTCAAGCGAGGTGAACTTGACCGTATTGACGGCGGCCCCCGCTTCACCGCCCGTGAATTCGCCGGACTTGCCGCGTCCGTTGTTGATCGGATCCCAGCGGTCGGAAACATATCCGAACCTCGTCGCATTCCATCCGGTACGCGGATCGAATCCGAACAGATTGTACACCTGATCGTGGATGAGACGGATCGACTGGCCGCGCTTCACCGTGATCGGATCCGTCACGGAACTCACATCCACCAACATCGGCACGAGCGGATCCACGCGTGTCTTGGGCACTGCGGTGGTACCATCCCTTCCGTACCAGAATACGGGCACACCTTCGAAATCGGGCGCGACCGTAGCATCGAGCGTCCCGTCCATATCGGATTCGCCCGCGACAAAGCCGTCAAGCACCGCCTCGGATTCATCGACCGCGTAGACACCCACTCCGGGAACCGTCACGATGGCCCAGGTCGCCGGACTCGTCCAGCTGGCCATGAAGTCGCCGTCGGGGTTCTTGTCCGCTTCTTCGTTCTTGAGCGGATTGAGGCCCCACATCACTTCGTAGAGGTCGCTCACGCCATCTCCGTCCGTATCCCAGTTGATGGGATTGGTGCCCATGGCAAGCTCTTCAAGGTCGGTAAGGCCGTCCGCGTCCGTATCGCGATCCTCGATGCCGACGGCGCTCTTGACCGTCGGGTTGAACGCGGCGCAGATCTCCTCGGGCGTCAGGTCTATGCCTTGGGCGACGTTGTCGGGATTGAAACGCGAGCCGACCAGCTGCTTGCCTTCATCATCGCCAATGAAGGCATAGTACCAGAAGTAGTATTCATAGCCGTCGGGCAGTTCGTCGCCATCGGTATCGTCCATCGTCGGGTCTGTACGGTTCTCGGGCGACCAGTCGACGGTGGCCATGTACTCCGGCTTGAACACGGCAGCCTTGAACTCGTCGGACTCCGCGTATTCCGCAAGGGCGGTCTCGAGATACGGCGCCAGGGCATCCGGGTCCGAGGGATCTTCGCCGGCGGCCGAGCATGCGGCTTCGGCCAGGGCCACCACCGCAGGGTCGGTCGTGCCAAGCGACTTGGCGCAGAAGCGCAGATAGGCGTTCGTCTCGGCGGGGGTGAAGTCGGGACTCGAGATCCACTGTCCGCGCACATTGCGGTTCTTGCTGCCGGGTTCGGAGTCCTCGCGGTAGTTGAGGCCGGGGCCGAAGCCGCGCAGTTCGAGATCCGCCGTGAACTTCCGGCCCGTAGTGGCCCAGTTTGCGACGACGTTCGGGATCAGCACATCGCCAGCCGAGGTACGGCTCGGCAGATAGTCCTCGTCGTCGTTGTAGGTGCTGGCGTCCTTGAGGTCGGCGCCGGCCGTGGTGATGGAGCCTTCGCCCTCACCGCCGCCACCGCCGCCGCCGCCGATGAGCGTGTAGAGACGGCCGCCGTCCCAGCGGGTCGCTACGGCGTACACGTCAGGGATGCCGTCCTGGTTGATGTCGCCGAGGTTGTCGTCCGGACGATACTCGCGCGAGAACACGGCCTCGATGACAAGCTGGTCGAAGTAGGGACTGCCCTCATCGCCTTGCTCCTCGGTGGGAAGCGAGAACTCCTTCATCGCAACGCCGTTCGTTCCGATCTGCGGGAATGGATAGGCGGTGCCGACCGTCGCGCCGCCGGATTCGCTGTCGGAGACGTTGTTGACCCAGGCGTAGAAGAAGCTGTCGTACACCGGATCGGGATAGCGGTAGTACGCGGAAAGCGAACCGCCTCCGGGGTTCGGGTTGTTGCCGTACGGGTCGATCCTCATGTCGAAACCGGGCAGCGAGCCGTTGTCGACATCGCCAACGTTGTAGCCCCACGCCCAGAGCGGAACCTTGATGGAGGTGACCGTGAAGCTCCATGCCTGGCGGAACTGGTAGACGCTGGTGCATTCGCCGCCTTCCGCGTAGACGCGGCCCTTGCCGATGCCGAGCGCGTTGTAGTAGTCCTGCGACATGTCGGACTGCGGATTGCGCGACGGCCCGAGCGGGAAGAGGTGAACGTCCTTCGACGGGCTGAGCGTGTAGACCCAGCGGAACGTCCTCGTCTCGCCGCCATCCTTGTCCTTGATGACGAGCGTCACAGGGTGATCGCCGCTGCCGGTGAACGAGAAGGAGATCGTGCCGCTCGCGGACGACCCCGAGCCGGACTCGTACTGGTAGTTGGACGGGAGACCGGTCCACTTGAGTATGAGGTTATTGGCGACGTCCGCCGGTACATCCTCGACCTCCCAGGAAATCTTCACAGTCTCGTTGGCGGACACTTCCGCCTGGTAGTAGCCGTTCGTACCGATGGCGGCAGGATCGACATCCGCCTCAGGGGCAACGTTGTCCACGAAGACACGCACGGTCGAAGGCGCGTATACCTGGTTGTACGGCACTCCGTCGGCGCTCAGGTTGGTGTTGGTGACGGTCGCCGTGATCTGGAAACCGCCAGAGGTGTTTTTGGACGCCTTCGTGCCGTCAAGCTCAAGGAAGTTGACGAGCCCCGCGTTGCCGCCAATGGTCTGGCCTGCGGGGATCGTGACGTAGACGGTGCCTGACGAGTCCGCGCCCGCCAAGTCGAACGTGCCGTCCGCACCGACACGCGTACGCGTGATTCTGATGCCGATGGGGTCTGTCGCCGCTGTCGAGAGGCCGACGCGGAAGTAGTCGTCGATGCCGGTCATCACGGCAGTCTCCTGGAAGTGGAAGCGGTCGTCGGATCCGTCCGGGAAGGAGAAGACAGTCCTCGGCGCGTCGCCCACGTCCACCTTGAACGAGAAGCTCGTCCAATCCTTCGCGTTCATGTCCTTGTCTTGCAACTGCACGAGGATCGTGTACACGCCCGTCTGGAGGAACTTGTACTGGTAGGTGAGCGTGTCGGGATTGCCCGTGAAGGTGTCGGTCCTCGCTATCGCACCGTACGGATCGGTGATGGTCCACTTCGTCTTCATCGTGGGCTTGTCGAGGTCGACATCGTCAACCGCCATGGTGAACGTCTTCTGCAGGCCCTGGTCGGCATGCTGGATCTCGGTGCCGTCGCCGAGCGTGAGCGCGGAGCCGCCCGACATCATGACGTACTGGAACGCAGGCGGCACGTTCAAGGCCTCGACCACCTCCGCATCGTCGGTGAACAGCGTCTCGGCGTCCGGGTCGTTCCAGTCTGCCTTGTTGCGGAGGATCACCTTGAAGTTGAGGTCGCCGTGATCCTTGTCACCGTCCAGCACGTAGAACGAGGAATTCGCAACGGACGCCGAGGACTCGGTGGCGCCGTCGGGAATCTTGATCGCGCTGCGTGGATTTGTCGTTGTCGTCAGGAATTTGACGGCCGAGATGTACGACTCCGCACCGTCGAGAGGTTCGAGGAAGGCGAACATGTCCGCACCCGACTCGTTCTTCCAGTTCTCGAGGACGATCTTGATCTTCACCGGATTTCCGCCATCGTTTTCGTTGTACTGGCGCGGCAGCTCAAGGTCGCCATCGTGATCCGTCACCAGAAGCGCACGGCGGCGCGAGGCGACTGTGGCACCGAAGGTGATGTCGTCGGATCTAAGCCCATCGGGACCGAAGACGCGGATCGACGTCTGGAGATCGCCGGCGGAGGGATAGTTTAGGTTGAAGGTTATCTCGCCGTCGGCGTTGGCCGCCACGCCCGCCTGCAGAAGTGCCCAGTCGACCGTTGTGTTGCGCTTCCACCAAACGTCGTACCCGGTCGAATCAGTACCATGCAGGTTGGCGTAGCTGTCCGCCACCTTCAACGTCATCGGGTAGTCCTCCTTCGCGGTTGGGAAGATGTCGTCCGGTGCACCGCTCAAGGTCGGTTTCGTCTCCTTCACCGTAAGCGTCGCGGGGTCGATCGCAGCGAACACGCCGTTGTCGCCCGTGATGGTGGGCGAGAACACCACGACGCGCGAAGTCGTCTTGAACGTCTCGTTCGTCGCGAAGCCGAGGCCAAAGAGGTGGAACGTCTTCACCTGCGGCTCGTCGTCCATGCTGGAGCGTGCCGGGAACGTCACCTCGGTCGTGGTGAGGAGCGCGCCGTCGGCGCTCTCGGCGATGCCGAGAAGCCCGGAAGGAAGCGCGGGGCCGCTCACGCCGAGCGTCGGGTTGAGCGAAACGGTAACCGCGTTGGTGAACGCATCGACCGTTATCCTGAGGCGCGCCTGCGCCGTATCGAACGCGGGCGTGCAGTCGATCGACGTCTTCGTTGTCTCCACGCTCGGGTCGAGGATCTCGATCAGGACCTCGGGGTTGGCCTGGTTCGTCACGGCGACGGTCTGCCACACGAAATTGGTGACGAGCGTACCCGCCGTGTTGTAGATGTTGGTGGGCGTGGTGGACAGATAGATCGTGGTGGACTGGCCGGCCTTGCCCGAACCGCCCTTGATGCGGAACGGGAACGTCTCCTGGTTGACGATGTTGGCCTTGTAGACGATGTAGTCCTTGGGATTGCCCTCATGGTCGAGCGAGTGGTATGTCGTCTCGCTGCCGTTGGCGAGGAACGCGATGTCGCTGTCCTCGGTCCAGAGATAGACGGTGGAAGCCGCAGTGGCGCCGCCAGGGATCACCAGGGCGGGAAGCCCGTTGCCGTCCGCCGTGGTGGTCTTGTTCTCGTAGACCGTGCGCCAGACCGGCGTGGAGACCTGGTCAAAATCGACCGTCTGCACATAGATGCGCGCCTGCGAGAGGTCGTAGTCGCGGGTCTCGTACGACGCCGACCATCCTTGCGGCGGATATGAGTAGTTGTCGTTAGAGCTGGGGAGGAGCGCCGAAGGCCCATAATAGAACTGGCACTCGTGCCCGGTAAGGTCGTCCTTCAGCTCCCAGTAGGAGAACGGACCCACGTTCTGCAGAAGATACAGCTGGTCTTCCGAATTGAGAAGTTCGCTCGTCCCCGACGCGTTGCAGAACTTGACGGGGAGCGCCATGTCGCCCGCCTGCGCCGTGTATTCGAAGATGAGGTCGGTATAGTAGCCGTTATCTGACGGAGCCACGGACTTAAGAGTCGCAAAGCGCTTGTGGCCGCTTATCCACAACCCGAGCTGCGGCAGGTTGTTCGTCGCCATCGTGGGGTCGGCACCGGGCCGGAGACGGAAGTTCCAATAGTTGTTGAGACCGCCCGTCGACGTGCGGTTGGTGTTGTAGTTGAGGAGGCGCACCTTGAAGGCGAACGACTCGCCTATGCGGATGAGATCCTCGGGACCGTACTCGCGATGGCCCGTCTCGGGGTCCCACGCATTTATGCTGCGTATGGAACCCGCTGCCGAAGCCGCATGCGGGAGAGCCGCCGCGAACGCCGCCAGCGCGAACGCGAAAAAGCCGATTCTACGGATTGTCTTCATGATGCACCGCCTTTTCCTTTGAAATCCTTCACTTGTCCTTATTCGGATCGGAAGCCGTCCGCGCGGGCGCGGCCCCCGAACCGATCTCCTTCATAATCCTCGCCCGGACGCGCGAACGCGCATCCTTCAAGCTGCCCTCTATCGCGGCGTTGTCTGCCACGATCCGCTCGTTGAGCCCCTTCCACTCCGGGTACTTATCGGGGTGACCTTCAAGCTCGGCCTTCACCGCTTCGTCCGTGGCGCCTTCAGGCAGGGCCGCCCTCGCCCGGTCGATCACAGCCTGCATCTCCGCCACCGTCTTGTTGCGCGCCTTCACAAGCGGCTTGCGATCCTTCATCACGTCCTTGAGCGACTGCGCGTAAGCCGCGTCCTTCGTACGGTCGTCCTTCGGCGAAGACGTACAGCAGCCGCGCACGCAGACAATGGCCACCAAGGTGGCGACGATCGCCGCCAGCAACGCCAGCCATGCCGCTATGGACGCACCGCGCTTCATTCCTCGGGATCCCCTTCCGTGACGTAGACCTTGTAGAACTTCGCCGCCTCGCCGGGGTCGAACTGTATCTTGAGCGTAAGGATCTCAGGCACAGGCTCGGCGACGAGCTGCTTTGCCGTTCCCGTGTAGCTGCCGGACACATAGGAGTAGGGTCCGCCGACCACATCCGCCGACCAGATGGAATACCAGTACCCTGCCACAGCGTTGGATACGCGCGTCTCCACGGCAAGCTGTCCGCCCTCGACAGGATAGATCACAAGCGCGGAATTCGTTACGCTGCCCTCGATTGGGCCAATGGGGGCGGTCGGCCGGGTTGGCGGGGTAGGAGGTTCAGGGGAATCCTCGGCCTCCCACTGCCAGGTGATGGAAGAGCTCTCCGCGAGATCGAAGCCAGCCGTGGTGGAAGAACCTTCGGCCGGCACGCTGCCCGTACCCGTCCAGCCCGTGCAGCGCCACACACCGCCCGTGGAATCCTCCCAGGTCTCAGGGACGCTCACTGCGAGCGGGCCGTTGAGCAGGCTGTTCGAGCCGTACTGGAGCGTCCGCGTACCGTACAGGACCGTGGCCGCAACGCTCGCAGGCGACGACGCCACGACAAGCGCGTACCTTGTCGTCTCGCCTGCCCCTACAGGGGTCTTCGAGAAGTTCGCCGTCACCTCGCGTGGAGAATCCATGGGGACGGTTATCGCGCTTCCCGCCATCGTGCAGTCGTTCGTATCGCCAGACCAGTGGCTGAACTTCCAGTTCTGCGACGCGGCCGCGAGAGGCGCCGCCGACACAGTGGCATCGGTTCCGTACGGATACCACGTTTCACCTGCGGGCGAGACGGTTCCGCCGGTGTTCGCACATGCGGTGAGGCGCATTTCGGACGCCTCCCAGTACCAGCACACGGCGTATGTGGAATTGGATACGACGGAGAATACGGCGTTCGTCCCGCTGCCTTCGACAATGTTTTCGTCGTCGAAGTCGTCCAGACAGGTTGCGGACCATCCCGTCACCGCCCAGACGATCCCTTGGGTGTAGTTCGTCACGGGAGACTGCGGCGCGAAAAGGGAAACCGTATCGCCGTCGACATACTCGTTCTCATGCTCCGCGAACACCGGGAGCAGATCCATGAACACGTCACCTATGCTCTGGATGCCATATTCGTAGACGGCGATACCGTTGGTGGACGCCGCCTGAAGCTGCAGATATGTCTGGTACTCGGTCTCCCACGCGGTCAATCCCGCCTCTAGAATCTCCGCGACGACGGTCTCGTTCGTGTCGGTTCCGTACGCGAGCCGCCCGTTGTAGAACGCCCAGCGGTTCTCGGTTTCGCGGTCGAATACAAGCGGGTTGAATACACCGTACGACGGATTGACATCGGCATACGGATCCCTTTCGAAGTCCGCAAAATAGATCGCGAACGCAGGGCCGTAGGTGGATGTCACATAATCGATAAGCGCATCTGTCGCTTCTTCCCCTCGCTTTCCGCTGATGAGAAGTATGGGCTTCTCCTCTGCAAGCGCGGTCGCCTTCGCCTCGGCGAGCGTGCGGCATACCCCTGGCGGCGGATTGAGCTCCAGCGAGGTCAACGCCTCCTGCACGGTGTTGAACACATGCCGCCCGGACTTGATGTCGGGCAGATTGTACCATGCATCGCCAAAGCCACCCCAACCCATGAAAAGGCGTGTGTACGGGGTTGCGTTCTCGTCCTCTCCGTAGCCAACGCCAAGGATCGCATGCCCTCCGCTGAGACCGCGGATGCCGAGAGCCACCGGATTCGTCTTGCAGAGGTCGGAGTATATGTACTTGTAGTCGTTGGTGCTTGAAATCGTGACATGCTTCACGGTGTAGAACCCGAAATCGTTCTTCAGCGCGGTGCCGAGATCGGTTAGGAAGGCGCCGGATTCCACGGACGTATACATCATGTTTACGCAAACCCCCACGTCATACGTCGCGCGCCCAAGCAACGACACTATCGCATCAAGCTTCGAAGGCGCCCCGCCACCTTCACCTTCACCTTCACCTTCGCCTTCGCCTTCACCGAACCCGCCACCTTCCGCCTGCAGTTCGGCCATCGTCTTCGGCTCGTCGCCACCGAGCTCCTGCGGGAGGATGCTCCAATCCAGCGGCTCGCGACCGCTCTTCGTCGTAAGCGAGACATCCTCGCCGTTGAGCGTACAGACGCGCATCACGTTGTGCAGAAGCCCCGTGCAGCCGAAATACTGGAGAAGCGCCGCGCCCGCCGTCGCCACGCATCCGCAGACCGCGTTCTCTGGCGTGTAGAGGTTGAAGCACGGATCGATCGGCGTAACCTCGCTGCGCAGCGGAGGCGCCGTCTGGACGATGCTGACGATGTTGCCATAGTCGTCATAGACAATGTCATAGTCGGAGCCGTCGCCGTACTCCTCCTGGTTCCAGAAGCGGTAGTAGCGGTTGTCCGGCTCCGAACCGAAACCTGGAACGACCGCGATGACGTTGACGTTCGTGGGTGCCTCGTCGGTCGCGAAGGAACGCACCGCGCCGCTCGCGCGGTTGGTGGTAGCCATGAAACGCGCCCACTTACCCTCGGCTGCGGACACCGCCGCGGCGACGCCATCCCCGCCTGCCGCGAAAGCCCTGTGCGCGGAAGACGAAGAGGATACGGGGGATGCCGCCGAAGCGATCACAGAACGGCGGTTCGCTATGTCGGCGGAAAGGATGAGACGGAGCGGATGGTTCGCGGGGAGCGGCTTCGAGCCGCCGCCCGTGGCGGCGAGGACCGGTTCGATGGATGTATCAGGCGAAACGTACGCGACACCGCCGCCGGAGAAGGAGACCGCCCACCACTTTAGAGTCGCGCCATCATATTCGGCCGTGGCGGATGCAGCCGGGCCGGACACGCCGAAACCGGGATTCGCTGCGGCCCAGGCGTTGGCGGCAGCCAGCGCCATGTCGCGCGAAACTTCAAGCGCATACGCGCCCAAAGCAAGCGCCGCCGCGACCGCAGCCGCGATGATTTGCTTAAATTGTTTCATGTGTGGCAACCTTTCGAGGGCACAATCCTCCTAAAGCCTGTCCATATTTTACACCAAGGATGGCATGTGGGCAAGGGGAAAAATGTCATATCGAAAGTTTTTCCAGAGCCCCCTGTCGCAGCACCGTGACCACGCCTGCGGTATCGATCCTGACTACCGTGGACGCCACGCCGCCGGGCGACACGCCACCATCCACGACCAGATCCGCGGAAAGCCCCACCTCGGTCAGCGCCGCCGCCGCATCGGTGGCCGGACGTCTGCCGCTCATGTTCGCGCTTGTCACTCGCAGCGTTCCGCCACAAGCCGCCAGCAGACGCCTCGTCCACTGATGATCCGGCACGCGCAAACCCTCGAAGCTCGCTCCATCCGCAGTTGGCAGCACCAGCGTGAGAGCGCCAGGCCAATGCCTTTCCATCAGCGTCCTGGCGCCAGGTGGAAGCGCACCACCCAGAAAGCGCGCCGCCGCCGCCGTATCCGCCGCCAGCAGCGCGATCGGCTTTCCAGCCTCGCGCCCCTTTATCGTGTACAGCCGCTCCACGGCGGACGGAAATGCCGGATGCGCCGCAAGCCCGTATACCGTATCGGTGGGTATCACCGCCACGCAGCCCGCGTTGAGCGCTGCCGCGGCGGCGGAAAGCCCCGCATCGTCGCAGGGGACGACCCTCACCGTCCTTCCTCCGCCAGATGTTCCGCGAACCGCACTATGCGGCGCGCCACGGCGTCCTTGGACATAAGCGGCAGCCGGTCGACACGTCCATCGGGGAAGGCGAATGCCACGCGGTTCGTCTTCACGCCGAATCCGGCTCCGGGCTGCGTGACATCGTTCGCGACGATGAGGTCCAGATGCTTGGCGCGGCACTTGCGCACGGCCTCCGCCGCCGGGTCGCCGGTCTCCGCCGCGAAGCCGATGCGGATGTCTCCAGGTGCCTTGCTCCCCAGCGATCTCAGGATGTCGGGATTGCGCACGAGTCTGAGCGTGCCGTCCATGCCGGACTTCTTCAGCTTTCGCGCCGCGCAGGATGCCGGGCGCCAGTCGGCCACGGCGGCGGTCATCACCAGCGCGGAAGACGTCCTCTCCGCCGCGAGCGCCCTGCGGACCGCCGCCAGCATCTCGCGCGCCGATACGACGTCGATGCGCAGCACGCCGCGAGGGGTCCTGAGCGCCACCGGTCCCGTCACAAGCGTCACCTGGTGCCCGGCGGCGCGGGCCGCCCGCGCGACAGCGAAGCCCATGCGTCCCGTGGACGGGTTGGAAAGGAATCGCACGGGATCGAGATACTCCCGCGTTGGTCCAGCGGTCACGATGAATCGCAATGCCACCTACTGCCCGTCCTTCACGATCTTCAGGTTGCGACCCTGGCAGCGCGCGCGCAGCTCCAGGATCACATCCAGCCGCCCGTGCGAGGGAATCTCGTCGCGGCCCTTGCATTCGTCGAGCGTGCGCCCTACGTGCTCCGCCACCTTCGCCAGCTTCGCGCGAGTGTCGCGGCACTGCCTTCCGTAGCCCGCCGATGCGACGGCCGCCACCGCCGCCAGCACGATCAGAATGCGACCAAGCACCACCAGCGGCGAGGGAATGCGCGTCTCATGGCACCAGGCCATCGCGGCGAACGAGGCGGCGCAAAGGACCGCCGCCGCGGCCGCCATCGCCATGAGAAGACCTGGCAGAAGCGCAGTCGCCACGGCCTCGTCCTCCTGGGTCCACGTGCGGTATCGAAGCTCCGGCATGTCCAGCAGCTGTACCACTGCCACGATGCCTGCCAAAAGACATGCCAGGCGCAGCCAGACGGGCTTGCGGCATTCCGGGAAGGAGAGCCACGGCAGCGCGAACATCGCGAACGCCAGCGGCAGCGCCGACACCGCGAGCCCCACGCCCGCTCCTGCGGGCGTTGTACCCTCGCGCAGCAGGTTGAACCAGCCTCGCGCCGCGGCTTCGAACGAACCGGGATCCCCTCCGGCCGCGCGGAAGGAGGAATCAGCGATTGCGAGCGTGATGCCTGCACCCACCACCCAGGCGAACGCCACCAGCATCCACGGGAACTCCTCGATCGGCGGCAGCCGTATCACAGGCTCAATGTCATCGTGCGCGTCTATCATGCGCCAGCCAAGGATCAGCAGACCTGCGGCAGCGGCGAGCGGCAGCAGTCCGAACGGCGTCTCGGCGGCGAGGGCACCAAGTCCGAGAAACGCCAGAACCCCCATCTGCCGCCGGCCGCGCGCGATGAAGCGCAGCAGCACCGACATGGAGCCAGCGGCCAGGAAGAGATCGAGCCCGGCGGCGGTGAACGTCTGCGAGGACGTCCAGACCGGCTCTGAGAACGCAAAGAGCAGCGCACCCGCCGCGGAAAGCGCGGGACATATCTTCTTGTTCCACATGCTGTCGGACATGTCCAGTCGCCCGCAGAACTCCAGCAGCTGGCGGAACACGAAGTACCAGAGCCCCGCCGTGACGCCAGAGAGAAGATGCCCGCCCACGACCATCGCGGCGAATCCCGAATCCGCACCGAGCCTGTCGAACAGAATGCGCGAGATGAAGGCGGCCAGGGACGGGAACTCCATCGTCGGCTGGCGCAGCCCCGCCGCGACCGCCAGATCCTGCCACACGCACGGATGCGGCAGGGGATACGGCCACAGCGTCAGGCACAGTATCACGGCGCCTGCCACCAGCGTGGCAGCCGACCAGTCGCCCGAACTCAGGCGCTGTCTCATGCCGGAACCATTGATTCTGTCGCTCAGCATGGTCTTCTACCTTGTCATTGCGTGGGTGGGGGATTCCTTCCGACCAGCCCTGCAGCGGCATCCTCGTAGGAGACGGTCGTGAAGTTTATCGTGGCATACCCCGCCCCCTCGTAGACGACTCCGAACCGCCTGCCCGGAACAACGCAGATGTCGGAATAGGCGGCGCCTAGCGGACATACGCACACCCCCTCGTTCCAGGTGGCACCCTCGTCGGCGGATACGCGCAGATGAAGGTTGTGGCGCCGGGTCCTGCTCTTGCAGTTCGAGAACACGAGCGCCCTGCCCACGCGCATCAGCTGGGCGTTGCACTGCGGATCCTCAAGGCTCATGTCGTAGCGCGATTCCCACGTCATGCCGCGATCCTTCGTGACATGCAGCTGCCGACCGCCGCCCTTCCAGCGTGAATTGACCATCAGAGAGCCGTCGGAAAGCTCCACCACCTTGCACTCGTCGCCGTTCTTCACCGGACGGCCAAGCACCTTCCACGTCCTGCCATGGTCGGTGGAGCCGAACAGCGCGTTGCCGTCGTTCACGTGCACGAGCGTGTGGACGAGCGTGCCGTCTGCTGTCTGGATGCCGGAGCCGGACGTGATGAATATGAATCCACCGTCGTTCTGGTGGCGGCCGAACCCCCAGCTTGGGATCTTGAGCGAACCGGTGATCTCGCGCGGTCTGGACCACGTCCGGCCGTTGTCTGACGACTCCTGCACGAAGAACCTGTATATTCCCGGTCCCTTGCGGCTCTCCCACACATTGCAGAAGAGGAAGAGCTTCTTCGCCTGGGCGTCCACCACGAGCGAAGGATCGGAACCCGCCCAGTGCTCGTCGTCGTCCCATTTCCACTTCCACGCGAACACCGGATCCGTCCAGGTGGCGCCACCATCCTCCGAGCGCCGTATCGCGATGTGTATAGGCTTGGCGCAGTTGAGATCGCCGCCGCCCTCCAGCCGCGCATCGCACGCAAGCACGAGATCCCCGTTGGGCGCCCTGCAGAGCGCCGGTATCCTGAACACGGCCGACTTCACCCCTTCCACCGTGTCGCCGTTCCTGAAGAGAACCTTCACGTCCGGCATGAGGGAATCCAGCGCCACGCACGCCTCTGGACGCCGCTCCACCTTGCATTTCGCATCCGAGAACACCTTGATGTGGCTGTTCACGGTATCGCCGCCGGTCGTGAGCGCGAATCCGTTCTCCACAACCTCGGCGTCTATCGTGAGTATGGGGTTCCTGTCCGCCGTGAAGCGCCCCGCCTCGACCGCCGCCCATTCCCCGCCCGCAGGCTTCGCGAAGAAGCTCGTGAATGCGGCCTTGCGCACCTGCTGCATGGACTCCCTTGTGCGGCGGAAGTCCTCCACGAAGCTGTAGACGCCCTTTATCGCCGGGTCGCCCTTCGTCTGCAGGGTGCTGAACGTCGCCATCCTGAACCATGCGCCGTCCCGCCATAAATAGCAGGTGAATGCCGCCCGATGGTCGCCGTCGCGACGCGCATGCACCGCAAACCGGCATGTCTCGCCCGGCTTCCAGTCGAACGGCATCATCGACTTGCCGCCCGTGCCCTCGCCGCCGAAGCGCCCTATCGTCACGCCCTTGCCGGCATACAGGTTCTTCGTGCGGATCTTTTCATCGACGCTGTCCGCCTTGATCTGGAAGTCGAACGGATCGCCGGGATCCCACACGGAGAAGATGGCCACATGGGAGCCGTCGTAAAGCTCCTGGATGCCGCAGTAGCCGCAGCTGAAGCCGATCACCGAGAAATACGAGCCTGGATGGCTCTTCTCCACCTTCACCTCGCCGTAGAACCATTCCGCCGGAGGGGCCGGGTGCCACATGTGCACCGACCTCGCAGCCACCGGAACCGGCGCATCGGCGGCCGACGCGGAACCAAGGGACGCGCAGAGCGCCGCCAGCAGGACTATCGCACTATATGCTCTCATGGCCACCTCTACCTGAAACGCAGGGCCATGGCAGGGGCACTGGCGCGAAGACCGCCCTCCACGAGCCTCACCCGCAGGCCGCAGGGGGCATCGCCGATGTAGACCCTGAACTTCGCCGTCGGTACGTCGATCGCGCCGGTGACGGAGACTAGCATGATGCCGTCCGACGAGGACGTCCCCGCCGGCAGGCGCACCGAGACCGTACCCGTGGCGGCAAGATCGCCATCCACGACAAGCGTATCGGCCACATCGACGACATCCAGCGTCGCGCCATCGGAGAAGGATACGTTCCCCGAGACCGTACCCGTGCCGCCGAGAGAGCCTGCCGCGTCTACGGGCCCCACCCACGTGCCGACGAGGTTCACGCTGGCGTTCGTCTCAACGGTAAGCGTGCAGGAATAGGTCTGGGTGCCGGAAAGCGTGAGCGTGCCCGAGGATGTCGCGCCAGGGGCGACCTTCAATCCCTTGAACCTATGCCCCCAGGAATCGTTGTCGTCCTTGACCTTGCCCGACCATTCGGTGTCCCGCGCCTGCAGGACGCGCAGATAGCGGTCGCCGCTGCCGTAGTTGCCCTCGAAATTGCAGGAGCCGGCAAGGCTGCCCACCGTGTAGGTCGTGCTTCGCGACAGCAAGATGTTCCCAGACTGCTCGTTCATCAGGGACATCGCCGTGGGGAAATCGTTTGTGGAAAGGGCGCGCCATCCGGAACCTCCGTACTTGAGGGTGCCCGTCCCCTTGATTCTAGAATAGCTGGTATCGGTCTCGCTCTCTGCCCCGTTCCCCGTACTGGTCAAGGTGAACACGCCGTTGCTGGTGGTCGTTATGGTCGTGCCGCCGCCAAAGCCAAGAGTCGCGCCTTCATTGAGATACGGCGCGCAAAGTTCGCCATCCACCACGATGCCGCCGGTCGCCCACCAGAAGAACCTGTTGGTGACGCTGGTTCCCCCCTGCACGTATATCCTGCCGGCGGCAAGTTCGCTGAATTTGGGCATCGTCTCGCCGAACGCGACGATCTTCCCACCGTTCAGGCCTATTTCACCGGCATAGTCCGATGCATCCTGCACAACGATCACAACCTTGTCTGCGGTGGAGTTCGCATACAGCCTGCCATTGCCCAGGAGCCTGGTGAACACAGTGCAGCGGTTGGGATTGTCTGTATTGGCGGAATTGCCGTTCGTGAGATCCAGGGCCATCGTGCCGCCCTCGTTGTACAGTTCAACCGGCACGGAGTTCGTGAAGGCGTAGTTGCCAGGGGCCCTCACCCACCCGGAAATGCCTGTCAGGCGCACCACGGAGGATGCGTTGCCGTACGGGTTGACCTCGAAATCGGTGACGATGATGTTCTTCAACCAGACCGTACCGGTCCATTTCGCCGGGTTGGCGACGAAGGTCGGAACCGAGTTGGAGGTGAATGCATCGCCGCCCACCGCGGGAAGTTCACCTTCATAGACGATGGCGCCGCTGCCCGTGACACGGGAGAAGTCGAACTGCGCGGCGTTGCCCGCCGGCGGCCTCAGGGAGAACGAGCCGTCGCAGATGAAATTCACCTTCGTCGCGTTGAAGGTCGTGTCGCCGATCACCACGGCTCCGTCTTCGATGCGGACATCGATCTCCGTGGCGCTGCCGAATACGGCGTTGATGTCCGACACCGGCACCTCCCCTACGAACGGCTCGTCGGACGGGAACTGGTATGCGGCGACCTGTTCGTCGGTAAGCGTCGTGTCGAATACGGCGATGGCCTTGATCTTCATGCCCGTCTGCGCCCAGGCGCGGCTGGAGCCGTCAAGATCCACGCCGCCGAGGACAACGCCCGCGGGCGCCATCCAGGTACCGTACTTGGCGTCCGTGTCGGTCAATATCGGTTCTCCATTGCGGTAGACCTTGATGCCCGCCGAGGAATCGTACGTCAGGCAGATCAGCTGCTCATCGGTCGTATAGGCGCTCGCGTTACACAGAAAATCATGGTATATCACACCGTTCGCAAAGATGGCGCTGAGGAGTCCGACGCCATCCTTCGCGTTGTTCCGCGTCATCACGCCTATCTTGACGTTGTTGTCGCCGTCGTAGTATCCGCCTTCGTAGGCGAGCAGGCCGATGATGCCGCGAAAGACATCGTCGGACAGGTTCATGTCCGAGCACTTGATGATCACGGACACCTGGCCTGCCGAGCCGAAGGCGTTGGTGACGGTCGGGACTGCGTTCACCGCCGTGAGGGTGATTCCGGCCTTGGTGAACTCGTTGCCGATCTGGAGGTACGATCCATCGGCGGCGGCTGTGTTCTGGCTGTTCAGGTTCAGCGTGTACACGTTGTCGTCGACGGTCTTCGAAAGCGAATTGAACCTGTAGCCATCCGCCGCGCCGTCCCATACCACCACGGGAAGCGTGGCCGAGGGGAACGCGGCCGAGGCCAGACGTGCGCACAGCGCCGCAACGGCAGCGGAGGCAAAGAAACCGGTGGTCGTGTTAGCTGATGCCATTATGATGTATCCTTTTCTGGTTGTTTGGGCGCATTCCACCGAACCAGCGAAGGCACAGCGGTCGCACGACGCTTGAGATTATACACGAATATCCGTCCCGACGCAAGCGCGAATGCGCCGCCCAGGGCTCCCTGGGCGCATCTGCGTTTTTCACCCATGCGTTTTGAGATTGGAAACAACCAGAACAACTGGTAAAAACAACTTTGAGAGAGGTGCGCGGGCTAACTCGCCCGCGCTTTTTCTGCCTTCTGCATATCGTCTTCGATGGATTTTT
>JAFXTB010000054.1 GCA_017525225.1 Kiritimatiellia bacterium | reverse complement strand
CATGCGGAACGAATGTTTGGGCTCATGCGTTGGACGGGCGTTGACGTCCATAAGGTTTTCACCAATGAAGACAACGAGAAGACGTCGATAGCACGAGATGCTGTCGTTTATGGTACCACTTCGCAATTGGCCGGGTTGGCCTTGACAGAGGAGGAGATCGCGGAGCTGGCGGCGGATGACAAGATGATCTACCATTTAGACGAGAGGAAAATCAAACGTCTGGAGAAATTGGGCTTGCCGATCAACAGCCAGGGGAATGGAACTTCAAAGGTCTTGGAGATGGCCTTCAGGGACTGCGCATTGGATCAAATAATCAGTCTTCAGGCAAGCGGCGCGAAGTTGGCGGAACAAGACGTCGATGTCCTGAAAACGTTTCGAAAAAGGCTGTATGACGGCCGTAGGATTCCGAAAGGGCTGGCAGTCGTGCTCAGCCGAATCCTTTCGAAGGATGATTTGTTCTCGGTTCTCGCTCACCCCGATGTGTTCAAGAAATTCGGGGCTTCGGCAAGAACCATTGTAGACGCATTGAACGACTCGAAGAAGGCGGTCAATCGCGAGGCGGTGCTGGAACGGCTTAAAGAACTTAAAGACAAGAGCAAGGATGTGACATGGAATCCTCGAGCTAAAGAGTTTCGGATTTGGTGCCATCGCAAGTTCAAGGAACCCGAAGATGAGAGATGGTTGCAGATTTTAAATCGGGAACAGAAGCAGTTGTTCGATTTTGCTGGATATCATGGCACTAAGGAAACGGCATTCTGGGCATCTCTATTGGTGAACGAGGTGTTCCCGGAACTGGAAAAGCAAGGAGTTGCGATTGATTTTCTGGAACAGGAACGCGATCGTTACTATTACAGTCGAAATGATCGGAAGACGTTTTGTTTGAAAATGACGCATTTGGGAATAACGGCATCATGTCAGCTAACGGAAATAACGAATCATCCTAAGGATTATCAAGTGTCGCCGAATGACAAATCTGCGTGGGAATTTGCCACCGGGAGACTTAAGATGTCTCTTTATGCTGAAGGGGTCTGGATACGGGGTGACATAATCTCGGAGAAGTATATCTTCGAGATGTTAGGCAAGGGGGTAAAGGTGGCCAAGAAGATTGTAGATGCGTTTGTAGATGCGGCTGCCAGGCAGAAGCGGGCTGCCGAAGAAGAGGCCCGACGCATTGAGGCGCAGCGACAACGCGAGATGGAAGAGAAGGAGCGTAGGATGCGCGAGCAGCGGATTCGGGAAGAGGCAGAAAGGCGTGCGGCCGCACTTGCCGCAGAAAAGGCTTTTTATGAGGATATCGTCGGGCGAGGCAAAGCGGTGGTCAATCATCGGTTGGCACGTGATTTCATTGACGAGTTGGCCAAAAGGTGGCAGGCGGAAGGTGGGCTGACAAAAGGTCGGCAAGAGTGGTTGGACAAGGCCAATGCGATTCTGGAGAAGAGGGATCCATATAAGGTGAACGCGTGAAATGGTACTGATGTGTAATGGAATGATTCCCCAATTGTCTTTGCCTGGGGAAGATGGCACAGTTTGACTGCGCCACGTGCGGCTCGCGTCTCACCTGCAACGGGTGCAGCAACTGCGGGGCATGCGAAAGTTGAATCAGAAAAAATAGAAATATTTTCTCCACCAACTTTTTCGGGGAGAAGTTTTATGGTTCAGCATTTATCACATATTCAGAACCTCGTCACACCCGAAATATGGTATAATTACATCATCATGTTTTTAAGGAACCATTGAATCTGATGAATAACGAAGAGATAAAGAACCTTATCACGAAGAGCGAGAATGCCGCCGTCGAGTTCAAGCGTGCGCGGGGCGGCGTGCCCGCCGATTTCTGGCCGTCGTACAGCTCATTCGCCAATACGGACGGCGGCATCATCATCCTTGGCGTCCGCGAGAATGACGGCAAGCACGAGATCGAGGGGCTGGCGAACACGGAGACTTTTTTCTCGCTTGTCCGCATCGGCGAACGTTCCGGCATGGGGCTTTCAAGCCTCTACGGCACTTGGGAAAAGGAGCATTTCGCCACGCCATCCATCGTCGAGAGCTACGAACCCGACCGCACCAAGGTGATGGTTGAGTTTGAGGCCAACGATTCGGAACTGGGGGAAAAAACCCCAGAAGTGGGGGGGGAACTGCGGAACTGGGGGTGGAAAAGCCCGAAGTGGGGGTAAAAAAGGTGGAAGTGCAGGAGAAAAACCAGGAACTGAAGGAGAAAACTCCGGAAGTGAAGGAGGAAATGACGCTAAGTGAAGGAGAAAATCCGAGAACTGAAGGTGTAAATGCTGACTTTGAGGTTCTTATGGGCGCATATCGAAACGATTTCCGAGATAAGGCCCGTAGAGTTCTTGCTGCCATTGCTGACGAGCCAGAAATAGACACTAAACGACTGATGCAATTACTCGGTATTTCCGAGATAAGCGTTTGGCGCGCCATACGTGCTATGAAGGCTGTCGGTCTTCTTGTTCGTGAAGGCGGGGACAAGGGAGGCCGGTGGATTGTAAAGAAATGATGCGGTATCATTATGACATCCACGAGCTTGAGAATCCTTCTAATTCTGCGGTGATATTCCGTGGAATCGTCGGGAGCCGGGCATACGGAACGCAGAACGCGAACAGCGATACGGACGTTCGCGGTATCTTCGTCGTGCCGTCCGCCGAGTATGCGCGGCTTGCCCAACCGCCGAAGCAGGTCTCCGACGAGCGAAACGACAGGACGTACTATTCGCTTGTCCGCTTCTGCGAGCTGATGGCCGAGGCGAACCCGACGACGATGGAGATGCTGTTCCTGCCGGAGGACTGCATTCTGAAAACCTCTCCGGCGCATTCCTTGCTCGTCGCCAACAGGGGTCTGTTCGTCACGCAGAAGGCCGTGGATAGCCACCTCGGCTATGCGTTGAGCCAGATCAAGAAGGCAAAAGGAACGAACAAGTGCGTGTGGAATCCGTGGCCGGAGGAGCCGCCGCAGGCGGAGGACTATTGCCTGTTTCTCGGCGATGCCAAGGGAAGAGCCGTCCCTGTCAGGGAAACGGATGTAAATCTCTCCAACTGCAAGGTGACGAGGCTTGTGGGTAACCGCGCGGCGGATATGTTCGCACTGTATGACTATGGTGCGTCGACGGGCGGCATATTCCACGGGGGAATGCTCGTCGAGACCGCCGTTGCCGATCTTGACCGCGAGAAGAGGATCGGCATTCTCATCTATAACGAACAGGCCTTCAATAACGCGAAGCGTCAGCACCACGAGTATTGGGACTGGCGGCGAAACCGTAACGAGTCGCGCTGGACGGCGCAGGAGCGCGGCCAGATGGACTACGACGCCAAGAACATGATGCACCTCGTCCGTCTTCTGCTTTCAGGCGAGAACATCGTCAAGACGGGCGAACCAATCGTGCGCTTTGACGGAGAGCGGCTTGAGACGCTGCTTTCGATCCGGCGCGGCGAGTGGCAGTTCGACGATATCATGGCCTTTGCGGACGAGAAGAAGTCCGTCATCGAGGCTGGCAAGGGAAGTCTCCCGCCCGACTGCGACAAGGTGAAGATCGACGAGCTTATCGCGTCCGTGATGAAGGAGGCTGGAGTGTCATGAGAGAGATGGAACAGGGACTCTGTTACGCTCTCCGCGCCGCTCTCTGCCTGAGATACGCGATGGCTGTCGAGAAAATGCCGCCAACGCCGTTCGCCGATGTGCTTGCAGGAACGGAACTGGAAGCCGACGAGCTGGCCGCGATACGTGAGGTCCTTGTGCAGAAGGAACACGCCCTTGAGTCGGATACCGTGACGCCGGACGCAAGGCTTGCCGATCTGCTGGTGGACAGATACGATTCGGTTGCCGCGCATCCTTGGCACAAGCATGGTGTGTCGAGTGACGCATACGCCAAGCTTGAAGATGTTTTCAGGAGTTACGTGAAGAGTACTGTCACGGAGGAAGCATCTCAATGAGAATTATGGCGACATCTGATCTGCACGGCAACCTAGAGGGACTCGACCCCAAGGGGGCGGATGTCGTCGTCCTCGCAGGCGATATCGCGCCGCTGCGCGGTCGCGGGCCGTGGCACATCAACGACCAGAAAAAGTGGATCAACAAGAAGTTCCGCGAATGGACGGCTTCGCATCCCGACATCCAGTTCGTTGTCATTCCCGGCAACCACGACTTCTATCCGATTGCACACATACTCTTCAAGGATCAAGGAATCGACTGGAAGTACGAGTTCTCGCCGAACGTCCATTTCCTTGGCGACAGGGGGACGGAAATCGACGGCGTAAAGTTCTATGGGACTCCATGGGTGCCGATCATCTCCTACTCGTGGGCGTTCGAGGGCGAACACGACACGCTCGTCAGCTGGTTCTCGAAGATTCCTGCGGGGATAGATGTGCTGGTCACACATTCGCCGCCGCGCATTCCGGGAAGCGATGTTGACCGCTCGCTCCAGACAGACTCCGAGCATTTCGGATCGCCGGAGCTGACCGAGACCATCATCGAGAAGCGTCCGCGTCTTGTGTTCTGCGGACATATCCACACGGGCCAGCACGGCGGAGTTGATCTCGAGGGAAGCCGCATCTACAACGTCTCCCGCCTCGACGAACGTTACGAGATCGCCTACGAGCCGACATGGGTGGAGGTGTGAACAAGGAATTTACGAACAACTACTGAAAGGAAACGACAAATGAACATTCTCAAGAGGAAGGAGCCAAACATGACAGCATCACTCATAGCCGCAGCGTTTCTTGCAATCGGAAACGGCGCAGACGGAGTCAAGATTGCGTGGAACGGCAAGATGGGGCGAAGTACAAGATGAGAACACTTACCATCCTTTGGCTGCATGCGCCGGACGCAGGCGACGGCGACATGCTTTCGGTCGTCGAACACGGCATGTCGGACGCCTTCCGCGATTTCTGCGCCGAGGCGTTCAATGTCCGCATGCCTCTTGAATACCCGCCCCTCAAGTTGAAGACGGTATCTTCGCCCGATGCGATCCCGGATGCGCTTTTCATAGGCGGCGACCCGTCGCGCGGCATGACCGAGGGCGGCGATGACGTCTGCCTGTTCATGGTGGACGACTGCTTCTATTCCGAGAACATTCGCGACGTACCGCTGAAGGATTGGCTCAAGACGTACATCCCCGCGCTTCCGAAAGTCGCCGTTGTCTATCCGGGACGTCCGTCAATCGTCGTGCCGCAGCGCCGCTGGGCGAAGAAAGGAATAGAGGTCCTGTCTCGTCCCGACTTCTACCGCGAGCGTATCGTCCATCTCTTCAAGGCGTTCTGGCTGCCGCGCTTCGCAAGCGCCATGCGACAGTATGTGCAGGTCAAGGCCGGGACGAACTGGCATACTCCTGGACACAACGGCGGTAAGGCGTTCTCCGACTCTCCGTTTCTGCGCGGGCTGTACGAAGCTTTCGGCTCGATGATATTCCGCTCCGACCTGTCGGTGTCGGTGGAGTCCCTTGGCGATCTTTCGAGTCCGGAGGCGCAGACGCCGCTGTCGGAGGCGCAGAAACTGTCGTCGGAGATATTCGGCAGCGCCTTGAGCCGCTATGTGACGAACGGCACATCGACCTCGAACAAGGCCATGCTCATGACGCTCCTGAAGCCGGGCGAGGTGGTGCTGGTCGACCGCAACTGCCACAAGTCGGTGCATCATGCGATTGTGACGTCTGGTGCGGTGCCGCGCTACCTGCCATCGCGATGGAACTCGCGCCTGGGCGTTTGGGGGCCAGTGTCTCTCCACGATATCCAGTGCGCGCTGGAGGCGGCGGAATCGCCACGTCCGCGACTGCTCGTCCTAACGACATGCACATACGAGGGCGTGCTATATCCGGTGTGGAAGGTGTCGCGGTTCTGCGAACAGGCGGGCGTACTGTTCTATGCGGACGAGGCCTGGGCCGGATACATGGCGTTTCATCCTTTCTATACGCGCCCGGACTGCGTGGCCGGGCGCGCGATGCGGTATAACGCCGTCAACGAGACGAGCGGAGCGCACTTTGCCGTGCAGTCAACCCACAAGACGATGGCCGCGTTCTCCCAGTCTTCGATGATCCACGTCTCCCTGAGGTTCAAGGCGCTTCTGGAGGAGGACGCATCGCCACAGTTCCGCTGGCTCAGGCGTCGCTTCTCGCTCAATGGACACGGCTCGTTCGAGAAGTTCACGCACGACCTGCACGAATTTCTACGCTACTGGCATTCGACCTCGCCGCACTATCCGTTTCTGGCGACCCTCGACGTCGCCGGCGTGCAGATGCGGCTTGAGGGAATGAAGCTCATAGACGAGCGCCTGAAGTGGGCGGCCGACTTTCGCGCGCGAGTGGCTGCAGAGTGCGGATTGCCTGAAGGCGAGTGCTTCGCGGACCTTGCGGACATCGCGGGAACTGACGACCCATGGTCGGCGTCTGGCTACCTGAAGGATCCGCTGAAGATCGTACTGATGCTGCGCAGCCCAGAGGCGTGCGCCGCGTTCAAGAAGGCGCTGTTGAAGTCCCACATCCAGTGGGAGAAATCAACTTCGACGACGATACTCTTCCTGGTGACTGTCGGTACGGTAGAGGAGCATTTCGAGTGCCTGTTCCGCGTCTGCCGCCTCAACCGCGCACTCATCGGACGCCCGATGTTCGGCGTCGACAACGACGAGTCGGTTTCCAGTGCGGTCGGGGGACAGCCAGTGGTGCTGCCGCGAGACGCGGCGCTTTGCGACGGCGAATTCGTGACGCTTGATGCGTCTATCGGACGCATCGCCTCCCAGTTCCTTGTGCCATATCCGCCGGGGATACCGGTATTCGTGCCAGGGCTCAGGATAACAGTCGAGATGGTTGAGTTGGTGAAGGACGTCATGGCATCGGAAGGAATAGGGTCGGTACACGGACTTTTCTGCCGTGGAGGTCACCCGCCCTGCTATGTCGAGGTCCTCAACCGCGACGAGGAGGTCCGTCTTTTGCGTGTGTCAAATCCACAGGCAACGGCATATAAACCCCAAGTCACCGAAACTCTCCGCAACGAAAACAATGCTCTGGGGAGTTGATTTCCACGTATCCGGTTTGATGATACGTACTTGCGCGCTTGACTTTACCGCAGGAGGGTGGTATAATCTGTCGCGTTTCTACGGACCGTAGCGCAGCCTGGTAGCGCGTTTGCTTGGGGTGCAAAAGGTCTCGGGTTCAAATCCCGACGGTCCGACCATTCTTAAGGCGTCAAAGCGCGGCTTGGCTGTCTAGCGTTTTGGCGCTTTCCGTTTTTTCAGCAGGAACTCCTCGAGGCCGCGGCGGCGCAGCCTGCAGGCCGGGCAACGGCCGCAGCCATCGCCAGGGATGCCGTTATAGCATGTAACGGTATGGTTGCGTACCATGTCAAGGATACCAAGCCTGTCTGCAATCGCCCATTCCTCCGCCTTGGTTTTGTCCATGAACGGCGTGACGATCCTGAACGGCCACTCCATCGCGAGGCGCATCATTCTTTCCTGTGCGCGGATGAAGGGCCGGCGGCAGTCCGGATAGCCGGAGAAGTCGGCCTGCGACACGCCGGTATGGATCTCCGTGGCGCCTAGCGACTTGGCCCAGATGCCGGCCAGAAGCAGGAAGAGCGCGTTACGTCCTTCCACCACCGTCGAGGGACAGTCCCTCCCCTTGACGCGCGCGATGGGGATGCTGCCGTCCATCAGGGCGTTCGTGGTGAGATGGCGGTAGAACCCGAGCGGGACGACCTTGTGCATCTTGATGCCGAAACGGCGGGCGAGGGCGCGGGCGTAGCGCGTTTCCACGCCATGGCGCTGTCCATAGCGGAAGGTGATCGCCGCCACCTTGTCTGCGCCATGCCTCTTCACAGCGAGCGCGAGGCAGATGGCGCTGTCCTGTCCACCACTCAGAACCACGACGGCCTTCATCTGTGTAGTCTTTCTCATCGGGGATAGTATAGCATAAAAGGCTGCGTCGTGCCTCAAAACTCTGTCAAACGGCGTATGGATTTGGTATAATACGCGGCATGGAGATTGTAGGCTGTTGCGGACTGATGGATGAATATGAATACCATGAAGGCAGGTAGGTGGCTCTGGATCGTCGCGTTCGCGGCTGTCTGGTGTGCGCTTAGGGTGTTTTGGCTGGATTGCGATCCCGGGGTGCCGTCCATATGGGAATATGGATACAATGCGACGGACGAGGGATACTATCTCTGCGGAGGCAAGCAGAAGTATCTGTGGGGGTATTTTGTCGATATGGCTCGCACCGAGGCGTACTCATACGGATTCTCGGCGGGGACGCACTGGTTGAGCTACCTTGCGCATCTTCTGTTTGGACTGTCCACATGGGCTTGGCGCATTCCTTTTTTTGTAATATGCCTCGTTGCGTGGATGGCTTTGTTCCGGCATGTCGAAAAAAGAATCGGGTCGGTATCTGCCTTTGCGCTGTGCGCGTCGATTTCCTGCATGCCTATGTTCGTCGCATACGAGCGTACGGCAAGCAATGACGTTCTGATAGGTTCGCTACTGGTTCTGTCCTATGTGATCTCGACAGGATGTGCGTTGTGGCGTGCCGCTGCGGCCGGCTTGCTGGTCAGCACGATTGTCCTTGTCAAACCGTCCGTGTTCGTTCTGCTTCCGGTCGTGGCGGCGGGTGTGTTGGAGCAGCGTAAAGGAAGGAACGCCTTCCATGCTGTCATAGTCTTTGCGGTTTCTGCGGCAGCCTCGCTCCTTTTATGCAAATGGCTTGTGGTATTGTCGGTGTTGCCAGATGCAGCCAGGGCTGGCATCACGGCAGGGGAAATGGTCAAACGCACGACGACACATTATCCACTACCCTCCATCTTTGACTTCGTTTCGCATTTCAAGGGATTCTCGTCCTTCCCGCGAGACCCTTCGATACAGTTTCTCGGCATAGCAGCCCCGCTTGTTTCAGCGTTGCCTCTGGCACTAGCAGCACGTAGCGTTCTTCTGAGGCGATGGAACGGGAATCTACTGCTCTTTCTGTCAGTTCCAGCCTATGTAGCAGCCGTATCGGTGATGAACACCATCTATACCCACTATTTCCTGCCAATGCTTTTCATGCTGCCGATAGTTGTTTCTGCGGCTGTACATGAGCTGTCTGCTGCCGAGACCGACGAAAAGCCAGATGTTCGGCGTCTGGTCGCGGTATCCGTCGCGGTGTTCGCCGTTGATCTTATCGGAATTCTTTTTCTTGCCGGGTACACCGTCGCGCCGGCGGAATGTCAGAATTTCTATTCCCGGATATACAATCTTCCGGCAAGGAATGTCTGGGGCATGACAGGTACGATGATGGTTGCCTTTGCGGTGGCCGTCACGCTTGCCATAGCATTCATGCGCGGCTTCAACGGATTTCGCAAGGCAGGTGTGGTATGGTTCGTGATTGCGCTCATTGCTGCGTCCGCGGTGTTCGCTGCCATGCCAGCCGCGGTTCTGGCGCCTGCCATGAAGCAGTCGTCATCCGTGTATTTTGCGCCGATGTCGATGTCTCTTGTGGTCATATCGCTGGCGTTGGTTTTCATTTTTGGCTGTAGAAGCCGGTTGCCATGGCGGCGGATCGCCTGCATTGCCGTTCCGTGCATGGTTTTGGCCTGCTATGTCGTTACGCCCGTATGGCGAGAGGCGTTATTTGAATTCCTTCGTCCTGGGACGCATATACAGGAGAAGGTGGCTTCGGAACTGAAGACCTTGCTCCCGAAGGATGCGATCGTCATCGGCGAGCGTTCAAACCAGGTGCTGCTTTCTCTCCCGATCCGTACTGCCACGACATTTGCGGCCAACAGCGATCCGATACCGGTCATCAGATCAATTCTGGCAAGCGAGCCCAATGCCAAACTGTATGCATTGGCAGACTCACAGCACGCCTACAACCTCCAGCATTACCGTGAACACGCCAAGGAGTACCGTCTGCATCTTATGAAGGAATTCAAGATGCCGTCGTTCAGCAACGGGAAGCCGGCGAGCGTATATCTTTGCAGGATAGAACCCTTGCGTGCGGAAGGGGGCTCAAAGTGACGTCGACGGCAGGCAGGACCATAGACAGGGTGTCCATTCTGATTACCGCATACAAGAACGCCAACCTTGTGAAGAGATGCGTGGATTCGCTCCGTGAATCCTTTGGCGGCAAACTGCCGGAGACTGTGATAGTCGACGATGCGGCAGGCGATGCGGAGATAGCCGCTTTGGCGGCATCGTACGCGGACGATGGGGTCAAGTTCGCCGTAATGCCCAGGAACGGTGGTTTCGCTGGGGCAAACAACTTCGGTTGGCCGCTTTGCACGAAGGAGTTCCCGGTTCTAGTAAACTCGGACATCGTATTCCATGAGGAGCCGTTCACGGCGATGCTTGATTTCATGGATTCACATCCCAGGGCGGGGATCGTGCAGGGCACCCTCATAATAAAGAACGGCCAGGAAGGAGTGGATGGAACCCTCAACGGCTGCGGGGCTTTCTTGACACCATTCGGTACAACCACGACACCTGGTTGGCTGGCACCGGCTGACGATCCTGTGGCGAAAAGAGCGCGAAAGTGCTTTGCCGCGTATGGTGCCATGTTCATGGTTCGCCGTTCGGTCGTTGAGTCAACGGGGCGGTTGTTTTATGACTTTTTCCATACTTACTACGAAGAAGTTGATTTCTGTCATCGCGCATGGTTGGTGGGATGGGAGGTGTGGTATGTTCCCACGCCGCCAGTTGACCATGCCCATGGCGCGACAATGAGTAAGTTCTACACGCGCGAAGACGTCCTGCGTAAGTTCTATCGCAACATGCGTTTTTCGTTTGCGACCTGCTTCGGTACGCGTGGACGGTTGATGATTCGTCCCTTATTCGAACTGGGGTGCTTTGTTCAGTCTTTGCTCCAGCTGATCAAAGGTTCCGGAATGGCCTGGCGTACGCATCGTTGGGCGAGGAGGGAGTTGAAAAATCTCAAGCAGATGATAGCGGAGGCTCGTCAGAACGTACAGTCAATGCGCGTTGTGTCTGACACGAAACTTTTCAAAATCATTTGTAAAAGGTATGCGTTACGAGAGCTATGGCAAGTTATTCGCCAGAACACTTAGAGGAAAAGGAAATGAGGAATGTACTAGTTACCGGCGGAGCCGGATTCATTGGATCGCATGTGGCCAAGTGGCTCGTCAAGGCTGGCTATCGCGTGGTCGTGCTGGATGACCTGTCTGGAGGTTTTACGGAAAACGTGCCGGCAGGCGCTGAATTCGTGAAGGGTTCCGTGCAGGACGCGGCACTCGTGGACAGCCTTTTCGCGAAGGCGAAGTTCACGTATGTGTTTCACCTGGCGGCCTACGCGGCCGAGGGCTTGAGCCACTTCATCAAGAACTTCAACTACCAGAACAACCTTGTCGGCAGCGTGAACCTCGTGAATGCCGCCGTCAACACGGGTACGGTGAAGTGCTTCGTGTTCACATCTTCGATCGCCGTATATGGACGCAACCAGACGCCGATGGTGGAGGAACTGACGCCGCAGCCCGAGGACCCGTATGGGATTTCGAAGTACGCGATGGAGCTTGACCTTAAAGAGGCGAAGGAGATGTTCGGGCTCGACTACGTCATCTTTCGTCCACATAATGTGTACGGCGAGCATCAGAACATAGGCGATCCCTATCGCAACGTGATCGGCATCTTCATGCGGCAGATCCTCACGGGCAAGCCGCTGACGATCTTCGGGGATGGCGAGCAGGTGCGTGCGTTCAGCTATATCGACGACGTGGCGCCCGTGATCGCCGCGTGTATCGAGCGCCCGGAGACGTGGAACCAGGTGTACAACATCGGCGCGGACAAGCCTTGGACGGTGAACGAACTTGCGACGACGGTGTGCAAGGCGATGGGCGCGGAGGCGTCCGCGATCCAGCACCTCGATGCGCGCAACGAGGTCGTAACGGCCTATTCGAGCCACGAGAAGGTCAAGCGCGTGTTCGGGGATCTCATCCATAACGTACCGCTCTCCGAAGGAATCGCGAAGATGGCCGCATGGGTCAAGACGCTCCAGACGATTCCCGAGCCTAAGCGATTTGGCCACATAGAGGTGTTGAAAAACTTGCCGCCCAGCTGGGCGAAGCTTGTGTAGAGGTGTCTAGATTGCATCGTTCGATGGCCAAATGATTGACGCATATACCACCAATAGGATATAATGTTGCCATGAAAAAAGCATTGATTACGGGCATAACTGGTCAGGATGGATCGTATCTCGCAGAACTTCTGCTTGAAAAAGGATATGAGGTACATGGTATTGTCCGACGTAGTTCCTCGTTCAATACGCAACGGATCGATCATCTCTATCAAGATCCGCATGTCAATGGGGTACGGTTGTTCCTGCATTATGGGGACATGACAGACTCTTCGCTGTTGGTCAGGCTTGTGGGCGATGTGAAGCCCGACGAGGTCTACAACCTGGCGGCGCAGAGCCATGTAAGAGTGTCCTTCGATTGCCCAGAATTCACTGGGAATGTCGATGCTCTGGGTACGATACGCCTTCTTGAGGCCATACGGCAGACAGGACTCGGCAAGAATATCAAGTTCTATCAGGCGTCCACGTCTGAACTATACGGTCTCGTGCAGGAGATTCCCCAGCGCGAGACGACGCCGTTCTATCCGCGTAGTCCTTATGCGGTCGCGAAGCTGTACGCCTTCTGGGCGGTTAAGAACTATCGCGAGGCATACGGGCTTTTTGCCAGCAACGGTATTTTGTTCAACCACGAGTCGCCGCGGCGGGGCGAGACATTCGTCACGCGTAAGATTACGCGTGCGGTGGGACGGATCAAGTTCGGACTGCAGAAGGAACTGTACATGGGCAATATCGAAGCCCGTCGCGATTGGGGTTTTGCCGGTGATTACGTGGAGGGGATGTGGCGCATGTTGCAGCATGATCGGCCGGACGATTTCGTGCTTGCGACTGGCGAGATGCATTCCGTCCGGGAATTCCTGGCGGCGGCGTTTGGACATGCCGGGCTGGATTGGGAGAAATATACGCGTCACGATTCCCGCTATGAGCGTCCCAGCGAGGTGGAGCAGCTGCTGGGATGTCCTGACAAGGCCAGGCGCGAGCTTGGCTGGGAGCCGAAGGTGAAATTCAAGGAACTTGTGAGAATGATGGTCGATGCCGACATGGAGATAGCCCGCAAGGAGGCGGCTCTTGCAAATGCGTAAGGAAGACAAGATCTACGTTGCAGGACATCGTGGCATGGTGGGATCGGCCGTCTGCCGCGCGCTGGCGGCGAATGGCTTTGGCAATGTCGTCTGTCGAACGCATCGTGAGCTCGATTTGCTCGACCCGGCCGCCGTCCGCGCGTTTTATGCCGCCGAGAAGCCGGATGTGGCGATCATCGCCGCCGCCCGTGTCGGCGGGATCGGCGCAAATTCCGCCGACAACGCCAGGTTCCTCTACGAGAACGAAATGATCGCGATGAACACCGTGATGGGGGCGTACGAGGCCGGTGTCAAGCGACTGTTGTTTCTCGGCTCCACGTGCATCTATCCTCGGCTGGCTCCACAGCCCATTCCGGAGTCTGTACTTCTTACTGGTGCACTGGAGAAGACAAACGAGGGATATGCGCTTGCGAAGATTTCCGGACTTAAGCTCTGCGAGTTCTTGCGGCGCGACAGAGGCGTCACATACCATTCCCTGATGCCGACAAATCTCTATGGTACTGGCGACAACTACGACATTGTCGGTGGACATGTGCTGCCCACGATGATTCGCAAATTCGAGACGGCGCGTGTGAATGGAGACGCCAAGGTGTCCCTGTGGGGGACAGGTACGCCTCTTCGCGAGTTTCTGCATGTGGACGATCTGGCGGCGGCGTGTGTGTTCATGCTGAAAATGGATGATCCTCCTGACCTGGTAAATGTGGGGTCGGGACGGGAGGTTGCGATCAGGGAACTGGCGGAGCTTGTCAAGTGCGCAACAGGCTGCCCGGCGGCGATAGAGTGGGATTCCTCCAAACCCGATGGCACGCCGCGCAAGCTGTGCGATACGTCGCTCATCCGTTCGCTTGGCTGGAAGCCAAAGATTGAACTTGAAGAGGGGCTTGCCCGTACGGTGGCAGAGTATCGGATTGCCGTGGCTGACGGCAGCGTTCGCTTGTGAGGATTCTGTGGAGAAACGTATCCTCTTCATATCCAGTACCCGATTCCCCTGGTTCGAAAGCCAGGATAGCGCGGAACATTTTGCCAACGCACCATACAGCATCAATGCGATTGGATATAATCTTGAAAAACTTGGCTGGACTGTTGGGTGGTGTGGATGGGAGTGTTCACGGAATCCGTTCAGATTGGCGAAACGTATAGATGAATTCAAACCGACCATAATCTACACTTACGGTTCAACAGTTGCGCTGCATCCGCTTTTCTGCCGCCGACTTCTCTGCCGCAGCAAGGCATTCAAGGTCGTACATGGTTGGGACGACCACTATGGCCGTATCTGGGGTGATCTATTCGGTTGGTTCGGGCGGGTTCTCATGGATTGGATGGAAAAGCGGATCGTCAAGAACTCAGATGCCGTAGTGACGCTCAGCTACGAACTGCAGAAGATCGGCCGGCGCTGGGAGGTTGAATGCAAGTATATTCCGAATGGGGCGGATCCCATAGGAAACTTGCCGAGATCGAATAGGATAAAGTTGACAGGCCGCTTCAACATCGTCTATACAGGTGACAAGGCAAAATGGAAGCGGACGGATGACATCTGCAGGGCGATGCAAAAAGTTCCCAAGGACATAAAACTGTACCTGACTGGTCGTAACGAGGAGTATCTCAAGCCGTATGCGAGCGACAACTGCATCTTCCTGGGTTGGCTTTCAAAAGAGGAGCAATACGGTGTGATGGCCCAGGCTGATGCGTTCGTCTGTACTTCCGACCAGGATTGCAACGCCAAGCTTCAGGAATATCTCCGCTGGAAGAAACCAATTCTTGCATACGATGGCGAAGCCAACAACTTTTTCGTGAATGGCGAGACGGCGCTTCTCGCGAAGGATGGCGACTATGCTCCGCTTGTGATGCGTCTTGCGGACGATCCTATGTTCTGCCGCCGCATCGCGGAAAATGCCGCCCACGACATTCCAGTGTACAGCTGGCATGAAATCGCTGAGCAGTTTGACAAATATTTCTGTGAAATAATGGCATGAAACGTGTTCTTATAGTAAGGCTTGATGCCATAGGCGATTACGTGTTATGGCGGAATTGCCTTAGGTTTCTTCGAAACAGCGCAAAGTACAAGGATACGCATGTCACCGTGTTGGGCAACCCTGCATGGCGAGACCTTGCCGAGACGTTTGACCGCGATTGTGCCGACGAGTGGATATGGGTTAAGGACAGAAACGAGCTTTTCCGCAGGCCATGTGAGAATCTTCTGCCATATTGCATCTGGCATCGCCGTGTAGTTGCTGCCCAAGCGAGGCTCAAGGAACAGCTTGTGACGTACAAATTCGATGAGGTGATCTCGCCTTGTGCATTTCCCGATTCGTTGCTTGATGAACTTGTACTTGGCATCGCCCCTGTGACTGTTTCCGTCGCTAATGGTGATTCTTCGCGACATGCCAGTTTCACTAGACTCGTGGATTCCGGAAGCGAGCCATTTGTGTTCCTTCGAAACAGAAAGATTGCGTCTGAGATTGGGGGCGAACCTTGCGAAGTGAAACTCGCACTTGAAATTAGCGATGTTCCGCAGAAAGAAAAGAAGATTCTTTTCTTTTCAGATGCTTCGCATTGGACGCGCCGTTGGCCGTCTCGGCGTTGGATGGAGCTTTCGCGAATGTTACCGAATGGTTTTGAAGCTGTGTCTGCGCCCATGGGCAGGACGCTCTCGGAATTTACGAGGTTTGTTGCTTCCTGTGCGGCGGTTGTGTCCAACGATACGATGGCTTTTCATGTCGCATCTGCACTCGACATACCTGCAATTGGTATTACCAACGGTGTGTCTGGACGCGATTCCTTCTGGCCATATCCATCGGTTTTAGGCAAGAAATCGGTGGCATGTGTTCCTGAACGTCTGCCCAAGATACCAATTCCACTGCTTGGTTCTAGGCTTTCGCAGTACCTGGCACTTTCTTCGGTGTCCGCCAAATCGGTTGCCGATGGGCTGAAATCGATTCTCGCGTAAAGGCTTGAAGGTGCTATGCTGTTTTCGGTATAATAGTATCATCGCTGACAGTTGTGAATAACAATTAGGTTGCCATGAAAGTTCTCATAACAGGATCAAATGGTTTTGTTGCCCGCTACCTTGTACATGAATACCAGTCTGCTGGAGTACATGTTGTTGGGATTGACATGAATCCATTTCCAGCCTATTCGATGACACAATATTACTCCTGCGATCTGGTAGATTCTGCAGCAATAAGAGCGATACTGGCCGCCGAACGTCCAGATGTTATTATACATCTGGCGGCGGTGAGCTCTGTCGGTAGGAGTTGGCAAATACCCGTAGAAGCATTTTTAAACAATACCAATATATTTCTCAACCTTGTCGAGGCGATACGTGTTCTCAACTTACATCCTCGGATATTGTCTATAGGTTCGTCGGAGGAATACGGAAATCTATCTGTATCGGACATGCCTTTGCGAGAGACGCATCAGTTGAATCCTTGTAGCCCATACGCTGTTGCACGGGTGGCGCAAGAGCAGCTTTCGCGGGTGTATGTTTCTGGGTATGGACTGGATATAGTAATGACAAGGTCGTTCAATCAGATAGGCCCTGGACAGCGCCCAGACTTTTTTGTGCCCTCAATGGTCGAGCAGATTCGCATGGGGCTAGAAAGGGGAGGGGGGATTGAACTTGTTACAGGTGATTTGTCGATAGTACGGGACTTTCTAGATGTTCGAGATGCTGTTTCCGCATACCGTATTCTTGTTGACAGGGGTGCTACAGGAGAAGTCTATAATGTTTGCTCTGGTGTAGGGCATTCACTTCATGATGTTGTCAATATGTTGGCTAGTCTATTGGGAGTTGAAGTTTCCATCAATGTGGATCGTACTAGATTCCGCCCCGCCGACAACCACGTCATCATTGGGGACAATACAAAGATGCGACTTTTGGGATGGTCGCCGAAACATGATTTTACGGACACTTTACGCGAATTGCTTGATTTGCGTTGATTCACCGTCGTCATGTTTTAAGGAATTCAAGTACGGACTTACGAAACCGTTCTATGGAAAAATGGTCGGACATATAGCTTTGGGCATTTCTGCCGAGCGCTTCCCTAAAGTTGACGTCTTTGCGTAATATAGTCAACATGTCTGCTGCTACGTCTATGTCAGGTTCTGGCCATACGAAGACATGTCTGAATGTGTCACAATCTAATTGGTCTGGTGTTGGCTTTACCATTCTATATGGAATGAGGCATGAATTGTCCTTGTTGCAGAACTCTGTGGTGGAACTGTAATCTGTGACGACAACAGGTTTGCCAAGCGACATGGCTTCTGCCACGCCGAGTCCAAAACCTTCTCCACGATGAAGGGAAATGTACACATCGCAGGCAGCTGTAATGCCGTAGATATCATTTTGTGGAACATATCTATCTATTGAGATGATTCGATCCAAGACGCCTTCACTCTCAGCCAATCGTCTGAGACGTTCTACTTTTACTTTTGATTGGGTCGCTGCCATCGTCTTGAATACAAGCCGCGCCTGGGAATCACTTTTGAACGCCTTGGCAAATGCGCGTATGACACCTTCTGGATTCTTTCTGCCAATTCCAGAAGAATAGCTGAAATTGAAAAAAACGGCAAAGGCATCTTGTGGTATACCATAGCGGTCACGAATCACATCAGTTTTCTCAACCCTTGAGATGTTAAAGCGAAAAGGATAGAGAATCTTGTGTACATCACATGCTGAAGGTAATGCCTTGCGGAAAACACGATGATTGAAGTCCGAAAACGCAATTGCAGATCGACATGTCCGTGCTGTGGGCCAGGATTCCAGAAAACCTGTATCGAATTCCCAGAAGAAAGCTGTGGAACGTTTGACCCCTGGTATATTGTCTGGTACAGGGCTTGATACGATGTCGATTACATGATTATACTTCCTGATTCTAAATTTGCATCGGGGCGTGAGGATGGGATCGACATCTTCCGCAGGTATATTCTTCCGCATGCCAATGTTGAAGGTCTGAAAAGGAATGCCAGCTTCTTTAAGGGAAAATGCGAGATCGCGCATGACCTTTCCAAATGACCAAGCCCCGGTAAGATGCGCAACAATGGTAATTCCATTTTGCGGCACTATACCAGGATGCATAAATGCGTCTATGCGGAAAAACATGGCGGTGAGCATGTCTTTGACAGCAAGTGCCAACTGTATTACTACAGGCATGCAGTGTTCGGTAATTTTTTTTACTGTTTCATGCATGATGCAATATATGATATAATATTATGCGCATTGGGTCAAGAACGACTTAAAGTTTCGGTGATCCCAAAAGGAAAAAGACACATCGTTTTTATAAGGAGTTAACATGAATCATGATGAGTTGTATACGCTTTGGGTGGGCATGGTAGGTAAAGTACGCGATCTTTTTCGACGAAAAGTTGACTTTGTTTACGAGTCGCGAGGACACGATTTCCCGAATAAACGATTTCTAGTCATCCGTCGTGGTGGTAATTGTGGATTGTTTTCATATTTTGGTACGGTACTTGGGGGCATACGATATGCTGTACAAAATGGTTATGTCCCTGTTGTGGATATGCAAACCCTACCAAACATCTATCTCATGCCCAATGAGATTGGGCGTGTCAATGCTTGGGAATACTATTTTGATCAGCCTGCAGGTTTTACCCTTCGCGATATAGAACATGCTGAACATGTGGTTGTCCAGAAAGATTTCGCCTGGCCTTCAATACCCCGGACAGATTATGATTCTCTTACAGGAAACAATGAAGACCATAATTTGTGGAAACCGATTATTGCACGTTATATTCGATTTCAACCGAGAGTCATTGCTATGTGTGCGGTGGCACGTGAACGTATTTTTGGTAAGTCAAAGGAAAAGGTGTTAGGGGTTTTTCTTCGAGGCACGGATTATGTTCGCTTACGACCATATCTGCATCCTGTTCAGCCAACAGTTGAGCAAGTGATTGAAGATGCGCGAAATGCTCTTGCTGAGTTTGACTGCGATAGATTGTTTCTTGTTACGGAAGATATATTGATTGCACGTGCGTTTCGTCAGTCATTCGGAGATGATATTGTTTTTACGGTGAACGACAACTATATTGATTATCGCGGTGGTTTTCTGGGGGATAATCAACCATCGTTTATTCGTGAACATGAACTTTATCAACGCGGGATGGAATATGTGATTAATGTGAAATTACTCTCAGAATGCAGATATATTCTTTCATCATTTGCAAACTGCAGTTGTGCGGCAGCGCTTCTTGCTACAGAGAAACAGGTATCGCGCTACTATGATATCGGTCTGTATGGACGATTTGGTCGGATAATCCCGAATGTGGCAAAAACGAGTAGAAAGGCGCTTCATACTGGATGACAGAATTGCGTGATGACTATTTTTCGATGGGAACGGAAGTGGTACAATGCCAGCATGAAATTGACCAATCCATTTGTCCTTGCCGATTATGGGTGAATCCGTAAACCCCGTAAGTCCCAGAAACATTAACCGCACGTCAATTAAATGTGATATAATACCCGCATGAAGAAAATCAGTATAATCGGCGGATGCGGGCACGTGGGGATTCCCCTCGGGCTCGCGTTCGCGAGCAAGAATTTTGACGTGACGCTTGTGGACGTCAATCCGCAGGCGGTCGAGAACATCAACAGCGCACACTTGCCGTTCAAGGAAGACGGAGCGGAGGAAATGCTGGCGGCGCACGTGGGGAAGAATCTGTGGGCGACGTCGGATGCCTCCGTCGTCAGGAAGCAGGATGTGGTCGTGTTCGTCACGGGCACGCCCGTGGACGAGCACCTCAATCCCAAAATACATGATGTGCTGAAAGTGGTGACGGCCTATCTGCCGCTTCTGGACAAGCGGCAGTTGATCGTCTTGCGTTCGACGATCTTTCCTGGCGTGACGCGTATCGTCGAAGAGACGTTAAAGGCAAAGTTCGGCGTGGCGAACCTTGCGTTCTGTCCCGAGCGTATCGTGCAGGGCAAGGGTATAGAGGAGATATTCAATCTTCCGCAGCTCGTCTCGGGCGTGAACAAGAAGGCGGAAAACGCGGCTGCCGCGCTGTTCGCCGCAATCGCGCCGAAGATCATTCGGCTGTCCTGCGAGGAGGCCGAGCTCGCCAAGCTGATGACGAACGCCTGGCGGTATCTGGAATTTGCCATCGCCAACCAGTTCTACATGATGGTGGAGAAGCAGGGGCTGGACTTCTATCGCATCCTTGACGCGATGAAGGCGGACTATCCGCGCGCAAAGCACTTCGCCCGCGCGGGGCTTGCGGCGGGGCCGTGTCTCTTCAAGGATACGATGCAGCTTTCCGCGTTCCACAACAACGAGTTCTTCCTCGGACATTCGGCGATGCTTGTAAACGAGGGCTTGCCAAACTTCCTCGTCTCGCAGCTTGAGGCCAAGATGGGCAGCAGCCTGAAGGGGAAGAAAATCGGAGTCATGGGCCTTGCCTTCAAGGCGGATAACGACGACATCCGCGAGTCGCTGTCCTTCAAGGTCAAGAAGCTCCTTGAGATGAAGATGGCCGAAGTACTTGTCACGGACGAGTTCGTTCCCGGAACGATGCCGCTCAGGAAGTTCGTCAAGGATTGCGACGGCATCATACTGGGTGTCCCTCATTCCGCTTATCGTCAACTCAAAATCAAGAAGCCCTTTGTCGATTGCTGGGGTTGCTGGAGGTAGAACATGAAGATACTGGTTACAGGCAGTGCAGGTTTCATCTGCGGATATCTCGTGGAGGAGCTGCTCAAGGCGGGACACGAGGTCATTGGCATCGACAACTTTTCCAAGTACGGTCCTGTGAAGAAGAGCTACGACAACCATCCCAACTACCATTTCACGCGCGGCGACGTGAAGGACCTTGATCTCATGAAGTCGCTTATCAAGGACTGCGACCAGGTGTTGGGTGCGGCGGCGATGATCGGCGGCATCTCGTATTTCCACACATTCGCCTACGATCTTCTCGCGGAGAACGAACGCATCGCCGCCGCCACGTTCGACGCCGCCATCTGGGCGAAGAAGAACGCGAAGCTCAAGAAGATAAACGTGCTATCTTCGTCGATGGTGTTCGAGAACACTGACGTGTATCCGACGCCGGAGACCGAGGCGCGCAAGTGCCCGCCGCCCTCATCGACATACGGATTCCAGAAGCTTGCCTGCGAATATTTCGCGCAGGGCGCGTGGGAGCAGTATCAGCTGCCGTTTACAGTGATCCGCCCGTTCAATTGCGTGGGTACGGGCGAGAAGCGTGCGCTTTGCGACACGGAGATAACGAGCGGCAATGTGAAGCTTGCGATGAGCCATGTGGTACCTGATCTGGTGCAGAAGGTATACAAGGGACAGGATCCGCTGCACATACTTGGCGCAGGCAATCAGGTGCGCCATTACACATACGGCGGCGACCTTGCACATGGCATCCGCCTCTGCATAGAAAAGCCTGAGGCGGTGAACGAGGACTTCAACCTTTCGACACCTGTTTCCACAACCGTTCTCGAACTTGCAGAAAACATCTGGAACCGCTATCACAAAGGCTCTAAGCCTTTCGCATACACGAGCGACGAGCCGTTCAAGTACGATGTACAGAAGCGTGTGCCGAACGTCGAGAAGGCTGCCAGACTGCTTGGCTTCCGCGCCGAGACTTCACTCGACCAGATTCTCGACGAGGTCGTTCCCTGGATCGAGGAGCAGATTCGCCTAGGCGGCATCTGACAATAGCGTATTCACGCAAACACCTCTGATTTCATGTCTGCCGTCACCATCGTCATTCCTGTCTATAACGAGGGCGAGAACATCCGTCGGACATTGGCGGAAATTGACGCGAAGCTCGCCGTCGAGGCTGGGGTGTGGCTGGTATACGACAATGATTCGGATTCAACATTGCCGCCCGCGCGAACTCTTGAAGGAAGTACCCGTATCCCTTTTCGTCTAGTGAAGAACAAATACGGGCGTGGAGCCCTCAATGCGATCAAGACAGGATTGGAAGATGCCGTAAGTGAACTGGTCGTCGTGACGATGGCCGACTTGTGCGATCCCCCTGAGGTCATCAACGACATGGTCGCGGCGGCTGAACGCGAAAAGGCCGACATAGTTTGCGCCTCGCGTTACATGAAGGGTGGGCGGCAGTACGGTGGGCCGAAGTTCAAGGGGTTCCTTTCGCACACCGCCGGTCTGCTTCTTTGCTGGTTCGCGCGCTTGCCCACCCACGATCCGACAAACAGCTTCAAGCTCTACCGCAAGGCCTTTCTAGATTCGGTGAAGGTGGAATCGACAGGTGGATTCGAGCTGGGGTTGGAGCTTGTCGTCAAGTGCCGGGCCAAGGGCGGGAAGATCGTCGAAGTCCCCACGACATGGCGCGACCGCGTGGCTGGCAAGAGCAACTTCAAGCTGTGGAAGTGGCTGCCCAACTACCTCAAGTGGTTCCTATATGCCTTCAGGACTATGGGTGGCCGTCGGTCATAGGTCTAGGCGGCGTATATATCCCTGCGTCCACGGCCATCTTTAGGAAGGTCGAATCGCGCTGCGGATTACCGCACCTAAGTTTTGTAATGTCTTCTGGCCATGCGTATATTCCATCGTGGAGGAGTTTGTCGCGTTCAAGCAGAAGTGGAAACCCCAAGGTGAATATGGCGATGTTTGCTAGGACTGCCAGGACGATCGCCATGCGGAGCAGCCATTTCCACAGTACCTGTGCACGATCGCGCCAGAGAACCGTCATGCAGAAGAAAACCGACGCAGCCATGGTGATCGTTACGATTTCATATCGGTAGAACAACGCCGCCCGCGCTCCGCCCATGCAGCTGCGCATGACTGCACCGGAAAAGTCCACACCTATGGTATATGCCAGCAGGAAAAGGATGCCGGTCTGCTTGATACGGGCCGAGTTGACCACGATGTACGCGATCAATGCGAGTACCACAATCCCAAGGGGCAGTGCAACGGCCCTGTGGGGGACGATCGCACCGCAGAAAGTCACGAAGAAATCGATTGCGGCGAGAATGGGATGGGGATAGGCGGCTATTTCCGCAGAATGGTCGACTTCGGCTCCGGGGTGGTTAGAAAAACCCTGGAAATACAGTACAAGAAAGATGGCGCACGCTATGAATGCCATGCTATTGCCTGGTGAGAATAGCGATTTCAAAGATGTTGAATCCGCGAACCGGCCCCATGCATACCTTCCGTCTTCCACGAGCCAGTCTTTCACGGCCATTCCCACTAGACATGGCCACACTATGATTCCACTGGCACTTGTAAGCGATGCGGCGGCGGCGGAAGCGAGCGAACCAGCAAGGCAGATGGAACGGTCACGGCGTTCGAAGAGCAGCAGCGACGCAAGTACGAACAGCATCACGCCCTGGCTCTGCATGGATGTCAGCGACCAGAGAAAATTCTCGTAGTTCGCCATGTCGGTAAACAGCCAGATGAATGGTATGAACACGACAGCTCCAACATGTTTGGCGAACTGCCTTCCTAGAAGCACCAGATACGCGATCAGCAGACAGTCGCCGCACATGATGGCGGTACGGAAGTCGATCTGTCCATGTATGGCGGTAATTGCCCAGTAGATCATGCGCGGTATTGCGATGCGATGTTCGTTGTGGAAATCGAGAAGGTGACGGAGCTTGTCGGGCGTGTTCAGGCAGAGAAACTTGAAGGCTGCTTCGAAGTCGTCCCAGAATGGAATGTCGCGGGCTATCGCGAAGACCACCGAAACCAGAACTAGAACCGGCAAGACCAGCATAAAAGCCGTCAGTACGCTACGAATGTGTCTTTGCCCTACCATGTTTATCTCTGTTCCATGTCTATTACTCTCGCAGATGATTTGTATTATGAACCAACTTGCCGCCGAAGTCAAGCGAGAAAAAGGCAATGCACAGCCATCGCGTATCGCGTAAATTGCGTGACGGTTATTGCGTGATGGCGTTGGATATGGTATAATGTCATCATGAAATTGACTAACCCATTTGTCCTTGTCGGTTACGAAGGACCGTCGTATTTCTGCGATCGTGTCGCGGAGACGGAAGAGTTGCATCGTGCATTGGTCAACGGCGCCAATGTAACGCTTCTGTCGCCGCGCCGCTACGGCAAGACTGGTCTTGTCTGTAACTTGTTCCATCGCCTTGCCAAGGAGGGGGAATACGAAACGATCTACATAGATCTGTTTGGTACGCAGAACCTTGCGGAATTCACATCTGTTTTTGCGGGGGCTGTGATTGGGAAACTCGATACGCCACTTGAAAAGGCCGGTGGCGTGGCACGGCAGCTGATACAGAGCCTGCGGCCGACATTGTCGTACGACAGTACTACCGGACGTCCGTCGCTGTCATTCGATGTGTCTTCTAAACGTCCGGAAAAAACGCTCGCGCAGGTATTCGACTATCTCAAGGAACGTGGGCGCAAGGTTGTGATAGCGTTGGACGAATTCCAGCAGATAGGCGAGTATCCTGAGAAGGGAGTCGAGGCGACGCTTCGTGGATACGTGCAATTTTCTTCGGCGCGATTCATCTTTTCCGGATCGAAACAGCGTCTGATGCGTGAAATGTTCACTTCCCCCAAGCGGCCTTTCTACCAATCGACGTACATGATGCCGCTGGACGTCATACCAGAGGATGCGTACTACAGATTCGCCTCGCGTTTTTTTGCGGAGAAGAAATGGCGCCTTGACCGTAAGGTCTTTCATGCGCTGTATGACAGGTTTGACGGCATAACCTGGTATGTGCAGGCGATACTCTGGGAATTCTACGCATGCGGCGAGGATGTCAAAGATGTATCCCAGCTGGACGCTGCCGTCACGAGGCGTGTGCGTGCCTGCGAATACGACCAGCAGCGTATCATGGAACTTCTGCCGCCGGGGGCGCGACGCCTGCTTCGCGCAATTGCCGTAGATCGGAAGGTGACGGCTCCGCAGTCTGGCGACTTTGTCGCACGGCATGGGTTGCGCGCAGCCAGCAGTGTGAAAACGTCCTTGAAGATGCTTGTTGAGAAAGAACTCGTCTATCCTGCGCCGGATGGGTATGTCGTTTACGATCGTCTTTTCGCGGAATATCTCCGTAGACATTGACATGGCATCAAATGAAGTGTATACTATGGACTAGACATTTGGGAGAATAAGGACATGACGGCCACAACTTTGGATTTGCGTTAAGTGTGGTCGTAAGATTCATTGAGACTGATGACGAATAATTTAAGGAAAGATGTGATGAAATCGGTGAAGACAGAAGATGGCAATTCGATAAGAACGATAGTCGATCGTTTCTCGTCCGTCCGCGTACTGGTCGTAGGCGATGTGCTGTTGGATCGATTCCAGTATGGCAAGATCGAACGGATTTCGCCCGAAGCGCCTGTCCCTGTATTTTGCCCCTCGAGGACAATTGAAATGCCTGGCGGGGCCGGCAATACCGCGATGAATCTGTCCTGTCTTGGATGTAGTGTACAGCTTGTTGCCCGTACGGGCCGGGACAAAATGTCAAAACGCCTCGGTGACATTCTTGATGACAATGGCGTGGCGGTGACATTCTTCCATCAGGATAACTGCTGTACTGCGATCAAGACACGGCTTATAGCCGGCAACAACCATGTCATGCGCATCGATGAAGAGCAGGTCGTGGAACTCGACGGAAAATTGACTGTTCTTGTCGCCGACATGGTGAAGGAGAAGATTGCGGAATGCGATATCGTCGTGTTGTCCGATTACGGAAAAGGTTTTCTTGGTGCGAAACTGACGGAGAAGATAATTGGGTATTGCCGAACGGCAGGGAAACCGGTAGTAGTCGATCCCAAAGGACGTGATTATCAGAAGTATGTTGGCGCTACGCTGGTGAAGCCCAATCTGAAGGAATTCTCGGATGTCTCGGGCAAACGATTCAACCCTGTCGGCGAAGGTTTCCAAAAGGAATTGATTCGTGCGGCAGGAGATTTTCTGGCACGATGCAATATCGGTGGCCTGTTGATAACGCTTGGCGAATACGGGATGCTGTACGTTCCTTCCGAGAAGCCTGTTAATGGTGCGATTTACCTCCCTACCAGGGCACAGGAGGTCTTTGACGTGTCTGGTGCAGGCGATACCACGATCGCGGCTTTGGCGGCCGCGATGGGTGCGGGGGCTGGGATGGCAGATGCCATGCAGATCGCAAACGCTGCCGCAGGGATCGTCGTAGGGAAACTCGGTACGGCTTCGGTTTCGGCGGAAGAACTTGATTCGGCGTTGTCGAACGCTGGTGCCAGTCCAAGACGCAAGATCGTATCGGTGGATGAGCTTCAGCGCGAAGTGACAAGGTTGAAGAAGCAGGGCAAGAAGATTGGCTTCACCAATGGGTGTTTCGATTGTTGCCATCTAGGACACTTGACATCTCTTCGTAAAGCCAGGAAACTTTGCGACGTGCTTGTGGTTGGCGTGAATTCCGATGCATGGATACGCGCGAACAAGGGACCTGGACGTCCTATACAGGACGAAGCAACGCGAACGGCGTTGCTCGCGGAGCTGGAATGTGTCGATTTCGTGGTCGTGTTTGGCGACCGTACGGCATTGCCGCTTGTGCGGAAGTTGCGTCCGAATGTGATCGCAAAGGAAGGGTACGCGCTCAAGGACTGGCCGGAAGGTAGATTTGTCAAGTCCATCGGCGGCAGTGCGGTTACACTCAAGCGCGTTGACGGATATTCAACCACCGCCATCGCTGAAAGAATGCGCAGACAGTGACGAAGGCCCTCTTTCTGGATCGTGACGGCACGATCAATGTTGACTACGGTTATGTGTACGAACCGGAGCGGTTCGTATTCATTGACGGGGTCTTCGATTTCTGCCGCATGGCGCAAGAGAAGGGGTACTTGATAATTGTCGTTACCAACCAGAGCGGCATTGAACGTGGGTATTTCACGGAAGCTGATTTCGCCGTGGTCACGAAGTACATGGTGGACAGATTTGCAGCAGCTAGCGTGACCATTACGGATGTGTTTCATTGCCCATCGCTGGAGGGGCCTGATCGCAAGCCAGAGCCGGGGCTTTTCCTGAAGGCACAGGCGAAATACGATATCGACATGGCCTTATCCGTAAACATTGGTGATCGAGACAGGGACATCGAAGCTGGCCGACGTGCCGGTGTAGGAACGAACCTTCTTTTTGAAGGGGAATTCAGGCCGTTGGGACAGATGCTGTAAGTGATAACATCTTCTGTATTGCAGCAAAGACAGTTTCTACCTTGATTTCTGCAGCTGGTTGCCCTTTGGGTGCGTGAATTACTTGAAAAGATTCCGAATGGGCAAATGCCCCTGTATACGGAAAGTAGGATTCGAAATTACGGTATTTTCCTAGTAGCACTATGGAAGGTGTTTTAACGGCATTGGCGACATGGGCGAATACGCTATCAATGCCGACAAATACATCGGCGTCTCTTATTATGCAAGCGATTGTCTGCAGATCTTGATAACCTGTGAAATCGAATATGGAGTTCTGCCGACAATTAAGCACCCGCTTTGTTCCTACCTCTACGATTTGTCGGCCTGTTTCTGTCAGTTTGCTGGCCAGTTGGTTCCATTTCTCGTCTGTCCAGTCACGACATCGTTCGGAAGCATGGCAATGGAATACGATTCGTCTTTTACTGATACCGGATGGAATTGCGGGATTCCCACCAAAATGGAATGTTGGCGCATCTGTCAATGGCGGTAGACCTGCCGCCAAAGAATATGTCTCAAGAAGGGAGCCGATAGAATAGTATGTATGAATGTTGACATTCGGATTTGCGGTATTACGGAATATCTTGTTGGTCGCCGAACATGAGGTTCCGTCAAAATGGCAGTCAACGATAATAACGTTTGGCGATTCGGCGGCCAACATTGCGACCCTATCCTTGCCCTCTGCCAGATTCTCAACAGTTATGATGGAGTTGATATTGGGATTGAATTCCAACAGTTCACGGAACGGACGCCTTACGATCCAACCGATTTTAGCATCTGGAACAAGTTGCTTTAGGTATCGGACAATTGGTTCACACGCAACGATATCGCCCATGGAATGGGTGAGCAGTATCCAGAACGACGGAATATGTCCGCATTGTATGACCCGTTGGATTTTTCGGGTAATGTAATCCTTGTCTAGTGAAGACAATATCTTCAACCGATCATTTGCCGAGACGGGTGGTACTAGTATTTTGAGGATGAATCGTGAAATCCCCAATCGTGTCTTCAGACCGTCAAGGAAATAGGTCTTGCGACTGATGTTTTCCGCAAGGCGAATAATATGGCGTCGGAGGTTCATGTTTAAATGATCAGAAGGTTTTCGCCATGATGAGAGGCAACGCGAGGAGGTGCCTGTCGGTTGTTATAAGCATGCCTCCCGTTTCAAGTACGCTGGCGGCGATCCAGATATCGTTCGTGGGGATGGGTGTACCGGCGGATTTCAGAAAAGCGAATACACGTGCGTAGAATTCCCCTGTCTTTCGCGTGATGGACAGCACGGCTACCTGTTCCATCTCCAGAAAAGAGGCAAAGGCTTCGCGCGCCGCCTTCTCCCGTTTAGTACTACCTTGCGTCCCTGCATCGATCTCACCGCATACGATAGCCGGAATGAGAACCTGCCGGGCGGTTTTCAGCATCCGTGCAACGGCTTTGTTGCCATCCAGAAGCGAAATTATTGCGTTTGAATCGAGAATCGCGATTTCGTTCATTTCCACATCTCCGAATCGATCCTACGCTGAGTTGCAATAGCCTTGTCAAAGTTGACTTTTGTGTCCTTCGGTAAAACGCCACAGAACTTCATGAAAGGGTTGTCGGCATCGCCTGTACGCTTCTTGACAATGCCAAGAATCGGTGCAAGCAGATCTTTTACCGTCTGATTTATGCTCTTCCCCGATCTGCGGGCGTATGTACGTAGCGCTTCGGCGAAAACATCGTCGGCATGGATGGTCATTGTTGTCATGATTCTTATTCTCCTTCAGGTGATTCATATTATGAATCAACTTGCTGACAAAGTCAAGTGGGAAAGTGAGGAAATGTGAGGCCGGTGAGACCGTAGATTCCCCCAGTTTGTACGTGATTGTCTGGTGACCAATGGTCTATCGCCCAGTTTGTACTTCCCCGACAGTTGACCATGATGAGTCATATATGCTATACTTTTGCCGCATGAAGTTAGGTATTATGGTGGATAATATGGAAACAGGTAATATTTTCGCGTCATTTGTGTGGAGTACATTGTTTTAGGCTTTAGGAGAAGTGTGAAATGACAGTCGACGAGTTCTTTGTCTTCCTACTTGATTCGGTATGTAATCCCATTCGTGGTATAAGGCTTGCATGTCATGCCGTGCGTGAAAGGATGAAGAAACAGAATCTGACGAAGGCCGTTCTCGCGCTTCCAGACAATGTACGCGTTCAATACGCCGACGAGATTTCATTCTTGTGCAGTGTTTCACGCCTTGAAGCATTTCCATATCCGAGACGGAACGAGGGGATTGCTCTAACGCAATATGTCTCTGGCTTTGACAACAGGGCCCAGTTGCCGTTTGTGGTACATGACGGCAAACGGCTGTATTTTCCCCATACGGAATCAGCACACGGAGCGGAGAACTCCTATAGAAACTTTGTGGAGAATGAAGGGATACTTGGCTGTGGTTTGAGAGAAAAGTCTCCGCATACTTATGTCACGCAGTCGCACCATGTTGAAGCAGGTGATGTGGTGATTGACATCGGTTGTGCAGAGGCTCTTTTTGCCCTGCAATATTCGGAGATGGCTAGTCACATATATCTCTACGAGGCGCTCCCTTGTTGGCAAAAGCCGCTTGAATGTACCTTTAGCCCTTTTAGTGACAAGGTAACTATTTTCAACAAACTAGTAGGAGATGGAAGCGGGCAGACTGTTAGGTTGAGTGACACGATCAAAATTCCAAGTGATAGACCGTGTTTTGTCAAGATGGATATAGAAGGCTACGAGAAGGATGTCCTTATGGGCAGCAAGGACTTCTTCCTATCGCACAAGGTGAAGCTCAGTTGCTGTACATATCATCGTCAAGAGGATGCGGAAGTCATTTCCGCGCTTCTTGAAGAATGGGGCTACAAGACGTCTTTCTCCGATGGCTATATGATATGCCTGATGAACGGGCTTCACCCACCCTATTTCCGAAAGGGCATGATATACGCCAGGAATTTCTGACGTTCATTTTGATGTTGGCTTGGCATTTGCCATCGCCGCGAGGCAGAAGAACAGTTTCATCGCGTTTGCACCTGTCATCCACAAGAGCATTGTTTCAAGGGAGTAGATGTTATGGGCAGTGAGGAATTCCGTCCATGATGTGGGAATGAAACCAGCAAGGTGACCGTGACCTGTTACCAGCAGGAGAAGCACTGGATAGGCTAGATCGAATGGTATGAGCCACTTGAGGAAGTCAAATTTCTGTGCTGATACTTCCGCCGTCGTGTAGAAAGAGAAAGGGAAGGTAAGGGCTGTTATTCCTATGCACCAAGGTATGACCCACCAGTAGGCGGCATATTCCGTGCCATGTGGAAGGATTGCGAGTATGGGCTTGGCAATGAAGAAAAATGGCAGCGCCACTAGTGCCCCGAATGCTATCGAGGCTAGCGAAGCCTTCAAGATCAATGGCCGCATGTCCTTGCCCTCGGCAGCCATGTCGGCAGTATAGGGGAAGATGGTGAATGACACGGTACAGAAGAAATAGCCGGCAATTTCAGAGAATCGCGTGGCCATGTAGTAGCCTGCAGAGTCGAGGTCGGGCAACCTCTGGCGAAGGACGGTCGATTCGACCAGTCCCGATATTCCACCCGTGGCGGACCATCCGGCAAAGATGACGAAAAGTATGAGGAAACGCTTGAATACGCTGCGGTCCCAATAAGGTTCGGCAGGAACCGCCAGTTCCTTTCGCAGGCAGAGCACATCGCCGACCATCGTGAAGGCAGGTGTCGCCGCCTGTCCGATGAAATATCCCGACAACGCCCGAAAAGGCATTGCTAAAAGCATGGTGACAAAGCGTATCGGCGCTCCGATCGCGCTCAGAATGGCATGGGCCTTGAATTTCTTGAGCGCCTGCAGAGCAAAGGAGTAGACAGGACATGCGGCCGAGATGAAGGATGCGGCGATTATGATGAGTCCCAACGAGCCTTCAACAATGCGGATCCGTTCAAGGAATAGCGGAAGCGTGAAGCGGGCGACGACTATGGCGAGAATGAGGAAGGCCGCCGTGGCAATGAACACGCCGCGCATCAGCGTTTTCAGTTTGCCGAACTCCCTGCTTACAGAAAGACGCGTAAGCTCGTTGCGGAACGTATTGGCGAAAGCTGCGGCAGGCAAGGCCAGAAAGTTGGCAAACTGCGTGAGCGGCATGACCGCACCGAGCTCTGACGGGCCCACGTACTTCGGCACCAGCCACAACCCCACGAGCGCATTGAGGACATCCGCAATGCGGCATGCGCAGAATAGCATCAGCGAATACCACCAGAAGTCTCCCAGTCGGGCGTGGAGTTTGTCTAGCAACCGGAACATTGGCGTGTATTATAACAAACCTATGCTATCGTGACCATAGCTGATTCGGATTTGTTTCGCCGCCCCGGGCACGGAGGGATTGTGGTACAATATGCGCCGATGAGACAACCAGCGACAGATGCAGCATTCCAGAAACTTGCGAGGTCTAGATTCCGCTCGCGCTTCCAGCTCTCGGCTGAGGACAAGAGGTATGTCGCCGACAAGGGCATGGATACGATCCGCCGCCATGCCGAGGACTTCATACGTACGCGGCTTGCGCCGGCGAATCCGCCCAACGACGGAAGGCAGACCCCCATGCGTGGACATCCTGTGTTCAAGGCGCAGCACGCGACCGCGACCTGCTGCCGCAGCTGTCTGTACAGGTGGTGGAAGGTGCCGAAGGGTACGGACATCCCGCCGGAACGCCAGTCGCGCATCGTAGATTTCCTCATGGCGTGGATAGAACGTCAGATACGGTCCGTCAGATAGAAGGCATCCCCCGCAGAGAACCCGTCTCCCGGCCTTTGGCCTTTTTGTCCTTTTTGTTGCCATGCGGACGTCAATTATGGTATACTCTTCCCGTCTTGGACCAATAAGAGGATTGAAATGGAAACTGTCTCTGAAGTTCTGAACGATGCAACGGCGAAGATCGCCAAGAGTTTCGATGCGTTGAAGGCCCAGTTCGCGGGGCTGCGCACCGGCAAGGCGTCGCCCGCCCTCGTCGACGGGATACGCGTCGACTACTACGGTGCGTCCACGCCCATAAAGAGCCTGGCCACCATATCCACGCCCGAGCCGCGCCAGATCAAGATCACGCCCTTCGACCCTACGGTGCTGGCCGAGATGAACAAGGCCATACTTGCGGCCAATCTGGGCGTCACGCCGCAGATGGACGGCAAGGTGCTGCGCATCACGATCCCCGAGCTCAATGAGGAACGCCGCAAGGAGATCGTGAAGATGGCCAAGCGCCAGGCCGAGGACCAGAAGATCGCCATGCGAAACGTCCGTCGCGACGCGAACGATTCGCTCAAGAAGCTGGAGAAGGATGGCAAGATCTCCGAGGACGATCTCAAGGTCGGTCTTGACAAGGTGCAGAAGGCAACCGACGACGGCATCGCAAAGGTGGATGCGGAGCTCAAGGCCAAAGAGTCCGAAGTCATGGCGGTGTAGTCCGCAAGGACCGTACGCATGCAGGTCAAGGTTGGCTACTCAAGAGAGGATTGGTGAGATATGGCTGAAGAAGTTGTGATGACGCCCATCGGTGCCGATGAACTGCCGCCCAAGGACACCCCGTTCGGCGGTGCGTCTGCCCCTGCGGCCCACGCCCCCGCGCCCGCGCCTGCGGCCCCCGCGCCCGCCGCGGCTCCTGCCCCGACGGGATCGACGATCCGCCTCAAGCCAGTGATCCGCAAGCCAGTGATCCGCAAGCCTCCCGCCCCCGGCGCGGCTGTTCCGCCTCCCGCCCCGGATGCCGCAAAGAAGCAGACCGCGTCGCTGAAGTCCGTCACCGGCCCCATCCCCGCGCAGGCCACGCTTCACAAGACGGGCATCATCGCCGAGGGCATCCTCACCCCGGCCCAGCAGCAGGCCTCGAAATCCAAGACGAGCCGCATCTCTCTGGAATCCGCCATAGGCGTTGCGCCCACCGCGTCGAAGGGGCCTGCCCCTCTCAAGACCATACGACTGCGCCGTCCTACGGATCTCGGCAAGCCGCCGGCCCCCTCGCCGTTCGCCGCGCCCAAGCCTGCGCCGATGGCTGAGGCCGCCGCTGCGCCCGCGCCTGCACCTGTGCCGGAGGCGCCGTCGGCAGAGCCTGCCGCCGGTGAGCCCGATTCGGCTGTGACGCAGAAGAAGACCTTGAAGCTCCACCGTCCAGGCGTTTCGCTGAAGCGTCCGACGCTCGGCGTGCCTGGCGGCGCCACGCCGCCAGATGGCGTCGCGGAACTCCATCCGGGCGATCTGGGCGACGTGCCGGAGCTGAAGCCTCTCGACATCGATTCGTTCGGTGCCGATGTCCCCAAGGCGCAGTCCGCCGGCGTGCCTGGCTGGCTGCTGGCCATGACCACCATCACCTCCATCGCGGCTCTGCTGGTGCTGGGCGTGGTGTTCTACTTCCTCTTCACCGAAGGCTGCGGCCCCGTCGCCGGCGAGAACTATACGGCGTTCATAGCGCTCTGAGGAAGGGCGCGATGCGTCGCTTCTTCGCCCTTGCACGGACGGCGGCCGTGGAGTCGCTGGCAGAACCGCTCACGGCGGTTCTGTTCCTTTCCGGGTTCGCGGTCGTGCATCTGGCCCCTGCGTTCCACTACCACCAGTTCGGCGAAGCTGGCCGCCTCGCGCGTGAATGCGGCTTCTCGGCGCTGCTCGTGTTCGGGCTGGTGTTCGCCACGGCCGCGGCCATGCGTACCATCGGTCGCGAGCTGGAAAGCGGCACGGCCGCCGCTGCGCTCGCCCTGGCGGTGCCGCGGCCGCTGTTCCTGGTCGCGAAGCTTGCAGGCGTCGCTGGCTCGCTGGCGCTTTTCACCGGTGCGATCGCCTGCGCCACGGCGCTCTCCTCGTCTTCCGGCGCGATAGCCGCGCTGGCGCGCGACGGGCATGGTTCCACCGCCCAGGTGTGGGGGCCGGCTCTCGCGTGTGGCGTCGGCCTCACGCTCGGTGCCTTCGCCCTCGCCGCCGCCGCGAACCGTTTTCTCCGTGCGCGGTTCTGCTGGACCGCCTGCCTGCTCATTTCCGCGGCGCAACCACTCGCATTCATCCTCGCGATGGCCATGGGACGCGACCTCCCACCATCATTCGAGGGATGGACCGCCTCCCTGCTGCGCCTGCTGCCTGCATTCTCCGCCCTCGCCGCAGGCTGCATCGTGTTCGTGTCGTTCGCCGGTGCGCTCGCTACGCGCCTCGCCCCCGCGCCAGTCACCGCGCTTGTCGCTGCGGCGATCGTCCTGTCGTTCGTCCATCCTCTGCGTGCGATCCTGCCGGACATCAACCGGTTCTGGCTTGTGGACCGCCTTGCGAACGGCGGCATGCTCGGCTGGATGGACGTACTGCCCGCGCTGGCGGCCGGCGCTCTGCTTTCCCTGCTATGGCTTACCGTGGGCTCCATACTGCTTGTACGGAGGGAGATATCGTGAACGATGCCGTAATAGAGATACATGGCCTTGTGAAGACCTTCCGCGACTTCTGGCTGCGTCCGCTCGCCTCCGCGCTGCGCGGCGTGGACCTCACGGTCGGCCGGGGGGACGTGTTCGGCCTCCTGGGCCCGAACGGATCGGGCAAGTCCACCACCATCAAGCTCATCCTCGGCCTGCTGCGCCCGACCGCCGGCGAGGTGCGGCTCTTCGGCCTCTCGCCGCGTTCGCGCCGCGCCCGCGCCCGGCTTGGCTATCTGCCGGAGCTCTCGTATCTGCATCCGTTCCTCACGGCGCGCGAGACGGTGCTCTACTATGCGGGGCTTTCCGGCCTGGATCGCCGTACCTCGCGCGAGCGCGCGGCCGAGCTGCTTTCGCGCATGGGGCTTGAAGGCAGCGCAGACCGCGCCGTAGGCGGATTCTCCAAGGGAATGGCGCGCAAGGTCGCATTCGCCGCCGCGCTCGTGTCGCATCCAGAGCTTCTTGTCCTGGACGAGCCCACATCCGGTCTTGATCCGCTCGCCACCCGCGATGTGAAGGAGCTCATCCGTACGCTTGCCGCCGGCGGCATGACGGTTCTCGTGACGTCGCATCAGCTTTTCGACATGCAGGATGTCTGTACGCGTGTGTCGATCCTCTCCCAGGGCAAGGTCGTGGGAGAAGGGGCCGTGGCCGACATCGTCGCGGCGAGCGCCGATCCACGCCATGCGCTAGAGGACTATTTCGCCGCCGCCGTAGGAGCGAAGGAGGGGAATCCGGCTTGAAGGAGTCTTTTCTTCTTGCCCTGCGGGCGTTCATGCGCGGACGCGTGGCGCTGCTGCTCCTGGTGGCGGTCGGTCTCATCCACTGGCTAATGCCGGACTTCGTCCGTTCCGACGGCACCGCGTCCGGCATCCTTGAGATGCATGTGCGCATCGTACCCGGGTTCGCCGCGGCGGTCATACTTCTGACCGTGCTTTCCACATCGTGCGGCATGTTCGCCCGGGAACGTGAACTCAAGAGGCTGTCGCTCACGCTGGTGCGCCCGGCATCAGCCTGGGGCGTTGTCTGCGGCAAGTGGCTTGCCACGACCGTGCTCGCGGCTGCGGCCATCGCGCTTTCCTCCGTGCTTGTGCTGGCGATGCCGCCCGCCTTGCCTGGCCAGGCTGGCGTGCCCCCATGCCGCCACCACTACGAGCCAACCCTCCCGCCGCCGGCCGTGGTGGCAGGCCACATCCTCGGCGGCTACCTGCGCGACCCCGCGACCCCCGAGGCCGTGCGCAAGGCACCGAAGCGGGCCGTGCTCGCACTGCTCACCACGAAGGAGATGGACCGCTACGACGTGGTGAAGCCTGGCGAGACGATGGTGTGGCCTTTCGACGTGCCGCGGCTGAAGAGGCAGATGGAGGAAGGGGCGGAGCTGACGCTGCGCGTGAGGTTCTCCACGCAGTTCGAGCTGCGTACGCCGGTCGCCGGCATTTTGACGCTGGGCGACATGTCGGCCGTCGTATCCAACAGCACGCAGGCCGTGATAGAGATTCCGCTTGCGCGGACAGGGAAGGGGGACGGGGTGCCGTCGCCGCTGAACCTGACCTTCGCGAACACCGGACGGTCGGCCGTGATGATTCGCCCAAGGCGCGATCTCGTGGTGCTTGCGCCGGCGGACTCGTTCGCCTGGAACCTTCTTCGCTCGCAGATAGAGGTATGGTCGCTTGCGGCGATGCTGGCCGCGTACGGGCTGTTCCTCTCGGCGGCGCTTTCGCGGCCGGTGGCGCTGTTCACCGCGCTCGTGTCGCTTGCGGTGGTGCTGATGGCTCCCAGTGTTGTGGCGCAGTTCCCCGACGAGTTCAACGCGTCCTTCGCGGACAGGTTTGGACTCTGGCTCTCGCGTGCCGTGCAGTCGGCCACGCATTCGGTATCGGCGCCGTCGCCAATCACGGATCTCGCCACAGGCCGTGCCATCGAGGGTGCGGAGCTGCTGCGGACGCTTGCGGGTAACGTGCTGCTGCTGCCGGGGATGCTGCTGTCGCTGGCGGCGTTCATCGTGCGACGCAAACCTTTTGCGGACGGTTGACGCCCATCGGGTCTGCATTTATGGTATAATACGCACCAACCGATTTCAGGAAAGGAACGAGAAAGATGACACTGGACCAGTTCAAGGCTGTGTGGGCGCGTGCGGCGGCGAAGGCCGCAACGCGCGAGAAGGAGTATTCCGCGCTCGATGCCGCGGCCGGCGGCGACGGCGACCATGGCGAGGCGATAGTGGCGGCCACGCAGGCGTTGGCGAAGGCCGAAGGGGCGGACTTCAAGGCGCTGCTCTCCGACATGGTGGCGCACCTCGAGGCGGATGTGTCCGGCTCGACCAGCTCGCTCTATGGTTCTCTTTTCGAGGGCATGGCCGATTCGGTGGAGGCCGGGCGCACGGAGCTTTCCGCCCAGGAGCTGGCCGACCTCTTCGCCGCCGGGCTTGAGGAGCTGGGCTTCGCCACGTCGGCCAAGGTGGGCGACAAGACGTTCATGGACGCGCTGATCCCGGCCGTGGAGGCGCTTGGCGCGCATGCGGCGGAGGGCGAGGCGGCGATGTTCGCGGCGGCAGCCGCGGCGGCCCGCGCAGGCAGCGAGGCGACGGCCGGGATGCAGGCGAAGTTCGGTCGCGCGAAGAATCTCGGTGAACGCTCGATCGGCCCGATCGACGCCGGTAGCGCGTCCAATGCCGACATCTGGGCCTGCTTCGCGGAATGAACCTTCTGCACGAACCCCGTTGCGGCATCGCCGCGGCTTTGGTAGAATAGGAAGCGAAATGAACGGAAAGATAAAGGTAAAGGTCGTCGGGGCGACCGGCTACGGCGGCCTTGGAATAATAGAGTTGCTGCTTCGCCATCCCCAGGTGGAGATAGGCGCGCTCGTGGCGCGCGAGGCTGTCGGGCAGAGGATGTCCGAGGTCTACCCGCATCTGGCGGGATTCTGCGACATGCCGATCCTGGCGGCGGACGACCCTGCGGCGCAGAAGGAGTTCGGTGCCGTGTTCTTCGCCACGCCTGATCGCGTCGGCATGGCGGACGCCAAGGCGGAGCTCGCCAAGGGTGCCAAGGTGATCGACTATTCCGGCGACTTCCGCTTCACGACGCTGGCGGCGTACCAGGACTATGCCACGCGCCTCGGGCGCGACCCCAACCACCTCTCGCCGGAGCTTCTCGGCACCAACGTCTACGGCCTGCCGGAGCTTCATCGTGACGCCATCGCGCGCGCGAACCTCGTGGGCAATCCCGGATGCTTCGCCACCAGCTGCATCCTCGGGATGGCGCCGGCCGCGCATGCCCGCCTAGTCAAGCCTTGGTCCATCGTGTGCGACTGCAAGAGCGGCGTGTCGGGGGCTGGTAAGAAGGCGAAGCAGACGTTCCACTATCCCGAGCGCTGCGAGCAGATCAACGCATACCGCCTCAGCGGCCACCAGCATGTGTGCGAGGTCGAGCGCGAGCTGTCGCTGCAGTACGGTGAGGAGGTGCGTGTCACCTTCACGGCGCAGGTGCTGCCGATCTCGAGGGGCATACTCTCAACGCTCTACGGCGACCTTGCGAACGACGCCACCGAGGAGGATGTCGTAGCCATCTACCGCGAGTTCTACCGCGACAGCCCGTTCGTGCGCGTGCTGCCGTCCACGGCGGCGGTTGGCACCATGAGCGTGCGCGGCACGAACTTCTGCGACATCGTGGTATCCGTGGACGCGCGTACCGGGAAGCTTCGCATCGTATCGATAATCGACAACCTCATGAAAGGGCAGGCCTCGCAGGCGCTGCAGAACATGAACATCATGTTCGGGCTCGACGAGAGGACCGGCCTCAACTACCCGGGGATGTACCCATGAAGAAAAGCAATCCCTTCCTGAAGAAGGCGGCCGGACCCAAGCCGCCGAACCGCCGCCAGATGAAAGGCGGCCTCGGCACGGGGCTTGACAGCCTGCTGGGCGAGGCCCCGGCGAAGTCTGCAGCGACGCCGTCTGCTCCGGCGGCAGCGGCGCAGCGGCCCGTGCCTGTACAGCGGCCCGTGCCCGCGCAGCCCGCCAACGCCGTCATAGAGGTGCCGCCTCTGGACATCGAGCGGAGTCCGTGGCAGCCGCGTACGGAGTTCGCCGAAGACAAGCTCAACGAACTGGCCGACTCCATACGGGCCAACGGCGTCATCGAGCCGGTCGTCTGCCGGCGCCGCGCCGATGGGAAGCTGGAGCTGATCTGCGGCGAGCGCCGCCTGCGGGCGGCGGTCATCGCAGGACGGAAGCTGATCCCCGCCGTGGTGAAGAACGTCAACGACGCCACCGCCGCCACGATGTCGGTGACCGAGAACTCGCAGCGCGAGGACTTGAACCCCATCGACGAGGCAGAAGGGTACCGGTTGCTGATGGATAACTTCTCGTTCACGCAGGCGGATGTCGCCGAGCGCGTCGGCAAGAGCCGCCCGGCGATCGCCAACTCCACGCGGCTGCTCGAGCTGCCCGACGAGGTGCGCGAGCTTGTCCGCCGCCGCATGCTCTCCACGGGGCACGCCAAGGTGCTGCTGGGCGTGGAGAACGAGAAGGATCGCATCATCCTTGCCCGCGACTGCGTGAACGAATCGCTGACGGTGCGCGCGCTCGAGCGCAAGGTGGCGCGCCTGCATGCGCCGGTGGTCGAGAAGAAGGCCGGCACGCCCGACCTGCCCGACAGCTACGTGCGCAACCTCGCCGACGAGCTGCGCAAGCATCTCGGATGCGCGGTACGCGTGACGAGCGGCGTCACCCATGCAAACGGCAGGCACACCAAGGGCATCCTTGAGATTGACTTCCTCGACAACAACGACCTCGACCGCGTGCTGTCGATGATAGGCGTAAAACTGGATTGACGCATCGTGTTCGCCGTACTGTTCACAGTAGCGCTATCCTTTACGACCTCCGACGCCAAGTTCGCCTATGATGAGGCCGCAGGGCTTGTACGCGAGCATACTCCGCGCAACGCTGGGACCATTCGCGGCCGGCTTGCGGCAGGCTGGATACTGGATCGCGTCAGCCGTACCGGCGTGGACGCCTCGCTCGATTCGTTCACTGCCATGACGCCTGACGGCGAGAAGCCCTTCGCGAACGTGATGGTGGAGTTCGAGGGTTCCAGGCCGGATGCGCCCTGGATCGTGGTGATGTCGCACTTCGATACAGCCCCCAACGTTGGCAAGGGATTCGAGGGTGCGAACGATGGCGCATCCACTTCCGGCCTCCTCATCGCGCTTGCGGGGGTGATACGGCGGGCAGAGCGGCCGACCAACAACATCGCGCTCGTATGGACGGATGGCGAGGAGTGCCGCCATGAGTACGGCCCCAACGATGGATTCCAGGGATCCAGGCGGCTTGTGGACGTCTTCCGCGAACGTCGACGCGCCGTCAAGTGCGCCATCTGTCTGGACATGCTGGGCGACAAGGACCTGCACATCATAGTTCCAGGCAACGGCGAACGCGCCTTCCGGCAGATAGTGAAGATGGCGGCAGACCGCGCAAAGGTAGGAAAATATGTTTCGCTGCAGGACGATCTGATAGTCAAGGACGACCATCAGGCCTTCCTCGATGCCGGATGCGCCGCGATAGATCTCATCGACTTCGAGTTCGGCAGCGCGCCTGGAAGGAACGATTTCTGGCATACGCCGGCCGATACGATGGACAAGGTTTCGCAGGATTCCCTGCTCGTATCCGGCAGGCTGGTGGCAAGCCTCCTTGAGCTTCTGGATGCAAAATAGCGATTTTTCCTCTTAATTGTTGCTTTCCCCCTTGACTTCGACCCTGATTTAAGGGATAATTACCGCGTTTTCTAGAGACACCCGATAAGGTTTCCCATAATGGCAGATGACACCAAAGGCGGAGACGAGTCGCTCGACCTGAGCAGCCTCGGCTCCTTCGACTTCACACCGGCCTGGGCCAAGGGCCGTCCAGACGACAAGGCTCGCTTCGCGCGCTTTGAGTCGCCGAGGGACGACGCAGACGCCAGAAGATCCGGCAACGACGTTCGCAAGCCGCATGGCGGCGGACGCAAGCCGGAGTTCGACGGGCGTGGCCCTCGCCGTGACGACCGTGGCCCTCGTCGCGACGATCGCGGGCCTCGCCGCGACGACCGCGGCGGCGACAGGCGCGGCGAACGCGCGCCACGGCCGTTCGTCAAGCCGCTTGACGTCGATGTGCGCATCCTGCCGAGCCAGAAGGAGCTTGGTCCGCTCATCAGGCAGCTGCAGACGAAGCACACCGCATACGCGCTCAAGCAGCTCGCCTATCTCTTCCTCGACAATCCGTCTGCATGCATGCTGCGCCTGTCGCCAAGGAAGGATGCCGCCGAAGAGATCCTCTTCCACCAGTGCAAGGTGTGCGGCTTCACCGTGCTTTCAGGCGAAGAACTGGTGGCGCACTTGCTTGCAGAGCATCTGCCGGACTACTATTCATCCGAGGAGATCGAGTGCGAACCTCCCAAGGGCACCTTTACCTGCGTGGCGAAGTGCGGTGTCACGGGCGAGTTCCTGGGGCCGCCCAACCTCCATGGCTACGATGCTCGCATCCGCGAGATGCTCCGTACACGCTGCGCCGGCATGTCCGAGGCCGACTACCGCGCTCGTATCGAGATGGTGCGCGATCCCGAGACGATCGAGCAGTGGCGCGCAAGCGCAACGAAGAAGACCGTCTACAAGCGCAAGGGCGAGGAGAACGACGAGCACATCCTGGCACGCGAGGCGGCCGAGGCGGACTTCCGCCGCACCGTCCTGCCAGGACTGGTGTCCACCGCGACCACGGTCGACCTCTCGGCCGATGTGGCGCTGAAATCGTCATGCCGGCCGCTCGTGTTCGCATGCCGCGACGCGATCTCGAAGGAACGCCACTATCCAGCTTCGCTCCTGTTCGCCCTTCGTGGCGCGTTCCACCACCGCAAGCTCAAGTTCTTCCGCGCAAACGATCCGCGCGGCCCGGAATTCGTGGTGGCGCAGGATTTCTCTGCGCTCGACGTAGAGCATGCCATTCCCGAACTGGCGGCACTCGTCAGGTTCGTGGAGGAACACCCTTGCGTTACACAGGCCCAGACCGTGGCCGCGCTTGCACAGGGCGACGAAGCCAGGATGGCGGAAATCAAGAAGACTCTTTCATGGTTGATCGAGAAGGGCCATCTTGTGGGATACTTCAACGGAGTGCTTGCCATTCCGGCGGCACATCCCAAATACCACCCGCCTGCACAGCGCAAGATCACCATAAAGCCAGATGCCGCAGCCCCAGCAGAGAAACCAGCCGCGCCAGCGGAGGAACCTGCGCCCGTAACTGTCGAGGAGCCTGCACCCGAACCGGTCGAGGAGCCTGCGCCTGCGCCCGTGCCAGCGGAAGAGCCTGCGCCCGCGCCGGCTGAGGAGCCTCCGGCGGAGCAATGATATTTCATTTCCATTTCACCTGAAACAATCTGAGAATTCCATGAAACTGCCTCTTAGTTGGCTTAACGATTACATTGACATTGCGGACATCCCTCCGGCCGAGCTGGCCGAGCGATTGACGCGCAGCGGGCTTCAGGTCGAGGCCATCGACACTGTAGGCCAGGAGCCTCTCTCGGATCTTTTCGTCGTCGGCGAGGTGCTCGCCTGCGAACCGATCGAGGGTACGCATCTGCATCGCACCATGGTCACGGATGGCCATGAGACCCTGCAGGTCGTCTGTGGCGCGCCCAATTGCCGCACCGGCATCAAGAGCGTGCTGGCGAAGATCGGCGCGGTCGTGCCTGACGGTGGATTCAAGATAAAGAAGGGCAAGCTGCGCGGCGTCGAGTCGCTGGGTATGCTGTGCAGCTCGTCTGAGCTCAAGCTGCCCGGCGGCAATCACGACGGAATTATCGAGCTGCCTGCAGATGTGCAGCCAGGCGCGTCCGCGCGCGACGTGCTCGGCGGCGAGAAGCCCGAGACGGTCTTCGACGTGGAGGTCACGTGGAACCGTCCGGACGCCCTCTCCATCATCGGCATCGCGCGAGAGTTCTCCGCCGTGCTGGGACGTCCGCTCAAGATGCCGTCTGTCGATTTCACCGAGTCGGACGTGGATGTCAACGACGAGGTGAAGGTGGTCGTGGAGGATGCAGTGCGCTGTCCGCGCTACACGGCGCGTGTCGTCACGCACGTGGAGAACGTGCCTTCGCCGGACTTCATGGCGAAGCGCCTGGAGCTGTGCGGCGTGCGTTCGCTGGGGCTGTTGGTGGACGTCACCAACTACGTGATGCTTGAATGCGGGCAGCCGATGCACGCCTTCGACTACCGCACGCTCGCCGGACGCACGATCGTCGTGCGCGATGCCCGCGAGGGCGAGCAGATGAAGACGCTCGATGGCGTCATGCGCAGGTTCGACCCTTCGATGCTTCTCATCTGCGACGCGGAGAAGGCCAGCGCCGTGGCGGGCGTGATGGGCGGCGAACAGAGCGAGATCGCCGAAGGCACTGACCATGTGCTGATAGAGTCGGCGCTGTTCGACCCGGCCTCCACGAAGCACACGGCCACGGCGCTCGAACTCGCGTCGGAATCGAGCTACCGATACATACGTGGCGTGGACAAGGATCTTGCGGACTGGGCGTCGCGCCGCGCCGTGCATCTCCTGCAGAGGTACGGCGGGGCCGTAGTCGCACGCGGCGTGGTGGACGTGGATGGCCGCGAGCGGCTCAGCGGCCAGCCGGGCTCCTTCGCCTTCAACGCCACCGTCTCCATCGACTTCGCGCGCGTGCGCCGGCTCATCGGCGTGGACATCCCCGCCGACCGCATGGTCGCCCTGCTTGAATCGCTCGGCCTTGCCGTGGTGTCAAGGTCCGACCAGGGCGCCGAGTTCGCCATACCCTCGTGGCGCTACGATCTGTTGCTCGAGGCCGATCTGGTGGAGGAGATAGGGCGCCTGTACGGGCTCGACAACATTCCGGACACCATGCCTTCCGCGCCCAGCGTGAGCGGACTTACCGACGCGCCGTTCCGCGCCCGCGCCCGTCTGCGGTCGGTATGCCTGGCACTCGGATTCACCGAGGCGATGCACTATTCGTTCCTGTCGAAGGATGAGCTGGACGCCTTCGATCCGCGTGGCGGTGCAGGCCGGCTCAAGCTGCCGGATCCGGTCTCTGCGGAATTCGGCTTCATGCGCGATTCGCTTCTGCCGCAGATGTACCAGTCGCTGGGGCGCAACGCCGCGCACCAGCTCGAGACAGCGCGCCTGTTCGAGATAGGCCGCGTGTTCGGTCTGGACAAGAATGGCCATCCCTGCGAGACGGAGAGGCTGGCGCTCGGGTTCTTCGGCCCCGTTGGCCGCGATGCGCTGGACCGCCGCCGGGCGGTCACTGCCGAAGAGGCGCTGCTGTGGATAAAGGGCGCGCTGTCCCGGCTCGCCGCGCGCCTCCATGTAGGCAAGATGGACATCCGTGCATGCGCGGACCATCCTGCATTCGAGGCCGGGGCCGCGCTGGAGGTCGTCGTGAACGGCCGGCCGGCCGGCGTGTGCGGCGTGGTGTCGGCGAGGCTGCGCCATCCTTTCCGCCTCACCACCCAGATGGCCGTGGCGGAGGTGGCGCTCGCGCCACTGCTGGCCCGGTTCGACGCGGTCGGCAAGGCCGTGGCGGCGCCGGCGTTCCCGATGTCACGGCGTGACTTCGCCTTCGTGGCAGGTCCCGAGACCACGCACGAGGCCGTAGTGAAATGTATACGCAAGGCGGCACCGCCGGAACTCGCCGCGATCGACCTGTTCGACATCTACTCGTCCAAGGAGCTTGGCAAGGGGCGGCGCAGCTTCGCCTACAAGCTGGCGTTCCGCGCGGCGGACCGCACGCTCAAGGACGAAGAGGTCAACGCCGCCTTCGCGAAGATACTGGACGCCCTGCGCACGCAGCTCAAGGTAGAGGTCCGCGACTCGTGAGCGACGAAGCCCTAAAGACCCCTCCGCACAGCGCGGAGGCCGAGCGCGGCGTTCTGGGCGCCATACTGCTCGACAGCGAGACCGGCGACGACTCCCGCGTGCTGGACATCTGCCAGAGCAGGGGGATCGTTCCGGAGTCCTTCTTCCTGCCGCGCCACCGCAAGCTATACGAGACGCTGATCGCGATGTCCGCCGCCGGCCTGCCGATCGACCCCGTGACGCTCAACGACCGTCTGCGCGCCCTCGGCCGGCTCGACGAAGTCGGCGGCGTGCAGGCCATACAGTCGCTCGTGGACGGCACCCCCACCTCCGCGCACGCCGAGTACTGGATCGACATCCTGCGCCAGAAGCATCTGCTTAGAATGCTCATAGGCAAGTGCAGCGAGACGATCTCGCGCTGCTACGACGAGACGCAGAGCGGCAACGCCGACGTGCTCCTGGGCGAGGCCGAGCGCTCCATCCTCGACATCGGCGGCACGGCGAGCGTCCAGACTGAATGGAAGAACGCCGTAGACAGCACGCTCAGGCACATCGAGAACATGTTCAGCCGCGGCGCGGGCGCCATGGATGGCCTGCCGACAGGGTTCAAGTACCTTGACGAGAAGCTGCTCGGCCTCAAGCCCGCCGAGATGATCGTGATCGCCGCCAGGCCTTCCGTCGGCAAGACGTCGCTCGCCATGAACATCGCAGAGTGCGTAGCCACCGGGCAGGACATCAACGGCATACCGTTCAAGACGGACTCGAAGCCCACGCACCACCCGGTGCTGATATTCTCGCTGGAGATGGACACCCTCTCGCTCGCGAAGCGCATGATCTGCGGCCGCGCGCGCGTCTCCACCTGGCGCATCGCCCGTGACCTCATGTCGCGCGACGAGAAGTCCGCCGCCTCGGAGCGCCTTTTCAAGGCCGCCGGCGAGCTGAAGGGCGTACCGCTCTACATAGATGACGCGAGCGGCCTCGACATCGCCGACCTCCGCGCACGCGCCCGGCGCATGAAGAAGACGCACGGCATTGAGCTGATAGTGATCGACTACCTGCAGCTTTGCAGCTGCCGTGAGATGGCCAGACAGGGCAGGCAGATCGAGGTGAGCCGCATCTCGGGGCAGATCAAGGCGATGGCCAAGGAGCTCAAGATCCCCGTGATCGTGCTGTCGCAGCTTTCACGCGCCAACGAGAAGCGCGGCGACAAGGACGAGATCCCGAAGCTCTCCGACCTGCGCGATTCCGGCGCGATCGAGCAGGATGCGGACGTGGTGATGCTGCTGAGGCGTCCCTTCATGGTGCGCGCCACGCGCGACAACCCGGAAAGCGAGAACCTCGCCATCGTGGACGTGGCCAAGCACCGCAACGGCGAGGTGGGGGATGTGAAGATGGAGTTCCTCCGTGACTTCACGCGCTTTGGCGACCGCGACCCGAGGCTGGACTCGGAGAACGCGGCCAAGCCGGAGCAGGACCCCGTCCAGGAGCCTCCGCCGGATACGATGCCGCGCTACGTGGATAATCCGTTCATTTGACTTGAGGTGGAACGGTCATGACGCGCGCACGCAACGCCTGGATGGCCTATCTGGCCACACGCATCGTGGCATTCGCGGCCGATTCCGCCGCGTTCGCCTTCGCATACGCGGCCGCGTTCGCCCTGCGCTTCGACTTCCAGGAGCCGATATTCGGCTGGCGTGCCGTGGCGTGCTCGTTCGTGTCCGTGTGGATCGTTCAGACGGTGGCGTTCGCCGCCACGGGCTGCGCGTGGCGCTCCTGGCGACGCATGGGGATCCTCGACCTGCCGCGCTTCGTGGCGGCGTTCGCGCTGTCGGCGACCGTGCTCACGATCATCCGCTACCTCACCCCGGCCGATGCGCAGGTGCACATTCGCCCTCCGTACTCCATCACGCTGGTGAACACCGTGCTGGCGTTCCTGGCGTGCGTGGGGATGCGCATGCTGTGGCGGCGCTACGTACTGGCCCGCCAGGCCGAGAACCTGCTGCTGAACCGCGGCGAGCGCCTGCCGGACGCGCATGGGGTCGAGGGCATGGTCAAGGGACGCACGGTCATGGTCACCGGCGCGGGCGGATCAATTGGCGCCGAGATAGTGCGGCAGGTGGCGCGCGCCGATCCCGCAAGGATCATCCTCGTGGAGAGGGCTGAGAACGCGCTTTACGAGATCGATCGCGACATGCGTTCGCTCGGTGCGGCGGACCGGATCGTGCCGGCGATGGTGGATGTCAACGATCTCCCGCGCATGCGCGCTCTCTTCGCCGCGCACCATCCCGACCTGGTGCTGCATGCGGCCGCCTACAAGCATGTCCCCATGGTCGAGATGAACCCCGTGGAAGGTCTCTTGAACAATACCCTCGCCACGCGTCGGCTCGGCGAACTCGCGATCGAATCGAAGACGGGACGCTTCGTCATGATCTCCACCGACAAGGCCGTGAATCCCGTCAGCGTGATGGGTACCACCAAGCGCCTTGCGGAGATGCTGCTCATGGACCTCAACGGCCGGGGCGGCACGCTCTTCTCCGCCGTGCGTTTCGGGAACGTGCTGGGATCTTCGGGCAGCGTGGTGCCGCTCTTCGAGGAGCAGATCCGCAGCAGGCGACCGGTAACGGTGACCCACCCCGACATGCGGCGCTATTTCATGACGGTCCAGGAGGCCGTGGGGCTTGTCCTCCAGGCGGGCGCGCTCGCGAAGGGGGGCGAGATATTCGTGCTGGACATGGGCGACCCGGTGAGGATCCTCGATCTCGCCGAGCAGATGATAAGGCGTGCAGGGCTGCGTCCATACGTCGATCTGCCGATCGTCTTCACCGGCATCAGGCCTGGTGAGCGTCTGTTCGAGGAGCTTGACGTTAGCGAACGCAGCGCCTTCCGCACCGGACACGCCCGCATATTCATCTGCAGGGAGCCAGGTACAAGCACTGACGCCTCAGCGCTCCTCGCGGCGGCGGAGGCGCTTGTGCGGGATCCGCCGCCGGCCGCCGAGGCGGCGGCGCGCGTCAAGGCCCTTCTGGCGAACGCCTCGAGGCTGTGACCTCGAAGGATCGGCCGCGCTACCCGTTGATTATGAGCGCCATGAACACGACGTCTTCCGTGCCGCCGGCGTTGGAAAGCCCGTGCCCCGAGCCGTCAGGCGTCCAGGTGACGTCGCCCGCCTTGACGGTTCGCTTCGCGCCGTTGTCGTCGTAGACGCCGGTGCCGGAGAGTATGAAGTACGCCTCGGAATTGCCGTGGTGCTCGTGATAGCCGAGCTCTGCGCCGGGCGGCAGCGTCACGCGGGCGTAGAGGCCGCACTTGCCGGCCATCTGCACGCTGTCAAGCAGCTTCTCGATCTTCATCCTGCCCTTGCCGCCGCACGGGTTCTCCTCGAATACCGTTTCCATCTTGGATTTCCTTTCTGGTTTTGCCGATGGCGGGTATTCTACCCGATTCCGGCCGACATTGCAAGCGCGGCGGGAGAAGGGGGCGCATCTCCGTAATTCACCCATGCGTATTGAGTTTTGGAAACAACCAGAACAACTGGTAAAAACAACTTTGAGAGAGGTGCGCGGGCTAACTCGCCCGCGCTTTTTCTGCCTTCTGCATATCGTCTTCGATGGATTT
>JAFXTB010000053.1 GCA_017525225.1 Kiritimatiellia bacterium | reverse complement strand
GTGAAGTCGCTGTCCTGCTCGAACGTGAGCTGGCGCACCTCGCCCGTCTTGCGGTCCACGCGGTAGAGCACGCACATCGGGTAGTTGCCATCCTCGCACGGCAGGAACTGCCAAGGGGCGGTGCCAAGCATGACCACCTGGTCCTTGTTCGGCAGATAGCAGGCGTCCCACCACTGGATGTCGTAGTGGCCGTCTTCAGGAGAGACGAGGGTCGGCTGAAGATTAAATCGGGCTTCGCCCTTTAAATCGGCGGCTTCGCCGCCTTTAAATGGTCGCTTCGCTCCCATTAAATTGCGCTCCGCTCCATTTAAAGCCGCCGAAGGCGGCGATTTAACCATTTCACCATTTAATCCATTTAAAGCCGCCGCAGGCGGCGATTTAACTATTTCACCATTTAATTCAATCTCGTAAACGCCGAGGAGGTCGTTCGTGCCGCGGTAACCGGTGAAAAGGATGCGGGTGGCGTCGAAGTCGAGGTCGAGATCGCGCACGATGCCCGTATCCGACGGATGGTACAGGCTGCGCGCCGTGGCCGTACCGGTCTTCCAACCCGAGAGTAGGACGATGTCGTTGTCGTAGCCCTTCCGATGGAGGTCCATGTGGTTGTGGGCGTTTAGTCCCGTGAAGCCGAAATCGTATTCGCCCAGCAGCTGCAGTGGATACGTGCCCCGGCGCGGCTCGGCGACCTTGCGTCGCACGCAGAGGATTTCCTCGAAGTCAAGCACGGGGTTTGCCAGCATCGCCTGCCGGTACGCCTCCACCATCCGCACGGCCTCCTTCGCTGTGACAACGGGCGTACCGCCCGTTGCACACACCCCTCCCAGCGCCACACGTACCGCCTGTTCCTTCTCGATCAGCGCCTCGATTGCCGGTGCATGCTTCGCGTAGTCGTACTTCGCGTTGCCCTTCATGTCGGCGAGGAACCGCTTCGCCGCCGCCGCATTGAACACGCGCATCTGTTCGCGCGCGGCGCGGACGTCCGTCCCCGCACGCGCCTCGTCCACCATCCACACCGTCATCATCGTCGCATCGTTGGTGGACGCGAACCGCCAGGCCACCTTCCCCTCCGGCGTCAGCTCGAACGCCGTCGTGCGCGTTCCGTCCTGCGATCCGTTCCGGTAGGAGCCGACCACGAGATTGCCGTTCGGACGATCCTGTATGCCGCAAAGGTTACCGAGCTTGAGGTCCGGATGGTCGGCGCACGCGAAGCGCCACACCACGCGTCCCGCAGGAGACAACTCCGAGATGGCGGAGAGGTGCGAGACGACCGTGTTGCCGTTGGCCTTCCGGTAGGCGTCGAAGGCGAGTTCGCCGATCTTCCACTGGGCGATCTGCGCCTTCGTGCGCGGATTGAACTCGCGCACGAGGCCGACGCCGGAACAGCACACGAGCCACGTGCCAAACGCCGTAGCGCGGCACATGCGGTAATGGTGGTGGAGGCTCTTAGGCGTCTTGCCGTCGAGCCCCGCGGCATTGCCCTTGAAACGGCGGACTACCTGTCCATCCTGCGTGATCTCGGAAAGGAAGTCGGTCGCGTTCTCGGCGACCAGGAGATTGCCGTTCTCCAGAAGGTCGAAGCCGTATACGCCCTCGCCCGGCTTCGAGCGTTCGCGAGACGCATCCGGCGCAGGATCGTAGAGAAGCGTCGCCTTCCCCTTGCCCGGGTCGTCCACGCGCCACAGGCAGCCGTTGGAGTAGAACAGGCGTCCATTGGAGAGGAACGCCCGGTGCACGTTGCCGCAGCCGGACTGCTCCCAGACGATCCGTCCGTCGATTCCGAGGAGGTAGACGCGACCACCCTTTCTTCCGCTTGCTGAAACGAGCAACGGCGCATCGGGCGTACCCGTCAGCACGCCAGGCCGTTCACCGACCTCGCCGAAGACGGCCGCGACGACCGCCAGCACCGACAACACGCACGCAGCGCGTGCCCGCGTCACCATCAACCGATCATTTCCCATGGCGACAGCATGTCAAACCCGCGTTCACAGCCATCTGGCTACTCCCGGCCCTGTGCAGGAGAAGCACGCCTGATTCGTTCAAGCGCCACCTGGACGGCGCATGGACGCTCCTTGCCGGTCCAGTCCTGCGAGTCGATCCACTCGTCGGCCGCGAAAAGGCGGTGGACAGCCTCCTCGTATGAGATGTTCCCCAGATCGCGGAGGAGGCGAGAGCCGCGGTCTATGAGCTTCTTGTTCGATATCGACACCCAGCTCATGTAGTTTCCGGCCACGCGCCCCATGGCGGCCATCGTGCCGGTGGAAAGGTTGTTGATGACGAACTTGACGGCCAGGTGCTTCCACATCTCAAGGGGCGAATCGGGGATGGGGATGTCGATATGGATCGCATCCTTGTCCACGGCGGCGCCGCCGGGGCCGATGAAGAAGGTCACGCGCTCGGGCCAGGCGGCCGCAAGCCTGTCCGCCGCCGCCGCAAACTCCCGGCTCGGCGCACCCACGCAGAACTTGACCGCCACGGCCCGCTTGAATCCAGCGATGCGCTCGGGCGCAGGCTCGTTGCCGATCAGGAACTTCATCAGGTCGGAGCAACCGATCTTCGGAGGGTTGTCGATGAACCGCTGCGGCATGCCGAGCGACCGGGCGTCCTCGCCGGAGAAGCCGTCGAGGCAGCGCGGCTGGCGGCGGAACATCCGCGGCCAGCATTCCGGCGTGGAGTAGAGGGGGTTCTTGACGAACGCCCAGCTCTGCACGCCGTCCTTGCAATCGGAGCTGCACAGCTGCGGAAGCATGAACGTGGGGGAACGCTCGGTATTGTCGGTGAACAGGTCCAGCATGCAGTCGTCCGCAAGATACGTAATGCGCCCGCCCACGTCGTACACACCCTTCTCGAAGGCGATCGCGGCGGCGAGCCCGTTGCGTCCAGATGGCGCCTCGAGGGACGACAGCAGATCCTCCAGCATACCCACGAAATCCTCTGGCAGCTCCTTGGCGAAACGCGGCATGATGCGCGCAAGGGCCGTCTCGAGGGCCGCGCAGTAGATGAACTGCTGGGTGCTTGTGGACTGCATGCGGGTGGATCCGGCAAGCGCCATGGATCCGCAATAGAGATCGAGCACCGTTACGCGGGGATCGTCTATCGCCACGCGGCTGCGCTCTATCTTTCGCAGAAGCTCGACAGGGTTGTTGACGTTCATGAAGCCGCGCGCGCCGCGCTCCACGCCGCGCATCAGCGACCCGAGGATGGTTGAGCACTCGCCCCCGCCGTTCAGCGCCACGATCACGTCGCCGGGACCGATGCCGAGCGCATCGGTCTGGCGGGCGCCTCCTTCGGTGTAGTCCTCGAAGAACTCTACGGACTTGATGAGCGCATAGTCGCCGGCGGTCATTATCGACTGTACGCGGTCCGCGAGGCGCAGTTCGTCGGGCGACAGCTCCGCGGAGCGCCGCGAGAAGAAGTCGCGCCACATCGACTCGAGCAGTATGGAAAGGCGGCCCGTTGCGCCGCAGCCGGTGAAGACGATGCGGCCCTTCTCGGAGCGGAGGGCGGACTCCATGGCATCGACAAGCGCCTTGTATTCCGGCGAGACCACCACATGCCGCATCGCGATCGGAACCTGCCGGTCCGCGCGCTGGAGGCATTCAACGCCATCTATGAACGAGCGCTTGAAGTCGCGTTCCAGCGAGGCGGTGATTGGGTTCGAGCGTTCCGTGGGCAGGAAGCCGAGGCGGAACGACCTCTGATTCTCGATGAACTCGCGCGCACGCGCCTTCACAGCGTCGGAGAAGCCTTCGGCGCAGACAGCATCGTTCTGCGGTGCGCCCACGGCACCAAGCGAAGCGGCCACCGCCGCCGCTGCAATCACATCCTTCTTCATCTCTTTTTTCTCCATTTCGAATTCCCTCAGCATGCGCCACGCATGAAAAGAACCGCTCCTACGGTCTTCTTCATGATCCAGAGATCGAGCCACGGCGACCAGTTGAGTACATAGTACGTATCCAGGGCCACACGGCGGGCATAGTCGGTTCCGCTTCTCCCGGAAGCCTGCCAGAGCCCGGTGATGCCAGGTTCCACCGAGGCGAACGTGGCGTAGGCCGCCCCGTAGAGAGGAACCTCCTTCTCCACTATCGGCCTGGGACCCACCAGCGCCATGTCGCCGGCAAAGACGTTGAAAAGCTGCGGGAACTCGTCGATGGACGTCTTTCGGAGGAACTTCCCGAAAGGCGTCACGCGCGGATCGTCCGCAAGCTTGAAATTGGCCTCCCACTCCGCCTTGCGCGCCGGGTCGGAGGCGAGGAGCTTCTCCAGCCGCTCGTCCGCATCCACGTACATCGACCTGAACTTCCACACGCGGATGGGAACGCCGTTCCTGCCGAGCCTGTTCTGGCGGTAGAACACGGGACCGCGGCTCGTAAGCTTGATCAGGATGGGTATCAGCACGAAGAACGGCAGCAGCGACACGAACGCCATCACGGCCAGGGTCTTGTCAAGGAGCCACTTCTCCGTACGCAGCGCCCCCATGCGGCGCTGGTTGACCATCTCGAGGCCGCAGATGCCGTCGAACGAAACCGTCTGCGCGCCATATATCGGAAAGGTGTCTGCCGACGTCAGGTACTCGATCTGGGTGAACCAGGTGACGAATTCCGACATCTGGCAGCGGAAGAGGCGGTCGTCCTGGCATGCTAGGAGGATGCGTACGCCGAGCTTGCGGGATTCGGGAACGATGGCGTGGTTATCGTCCGTAAACGTCCGTACAACGCGGAACCCGGTATAGGGATCGTCCGAGAGCGACACGGCCACGCGGCGGGCGGCATCGCCGGAGCCGGCAAGCACGACAGGTATCTGCGCCACCCCGAGGCGCAGGGCGACGGCGCGTACCAGATCGCGTGCGGGCTGCGCCAGAGCCGCGGTGAACAACCCCGACAGGACTATCACGGCGCGCGAATAGTGCTCGGTGGTCTGGTAGGCGAGGACGAGGTAGGCGATCACCCCCAGATGCGTTATCACGGACGCTCCAGCCAGGCGACGCAGCTCCTCCACTGGCGACACCGGCGCAGCCGGATAGAACAGGTTCCCGTGGTAGAGGCGGAAGAGCGCGTTGAGCGCAACGAAGGCAAGGGCGGCGGGCCAGAGCTGCAGGTAGAACTCCGCGCCGAACTTGTAGTGCCCGAGCCCCACCGCGCGGTAGCCCCATACAACGAAAGCCCATGCGGCGCCCATGCAGACGACGTCCGCGACCATCAGCAGTAGCACCCTGATGCGAGACTGGGCGACCGGCCGCATCATTCAAAGGCCTCCACGGCGGCTCCGCCGATGTGCTCATAGCGCAGGTTGAAGTGCTTGTTGTCCCTGTCGAACCAAAGCGTCAGCCAGATGTCGAGCGTCTTCTTCGCCTTGTTCACGGTAATCGGCACCGGGAACTCGGCGCAGGCATAGCCCTTCTCCACGCAGTCCTCGAAGAGGAACACGGCGGAGGACGCGCTAACCTTGTAGGAGCCGACCTTTCCGGCGAGGGTGGCTGTGCCGTCGGCGGCGACGGAAAGCGTGAGGTCGGCGGTCTTCGAGGTGGCGAACTTGAACTGCCACTTCGTGTCCACGGCGAACGCCTTGAAGTACCACTTGCCGAGTATCCGCGGCATCGTCTGCCTCACCATGTCGTCCACGTACTCGCCGGAGGCGTCCTGTGCGAAACGCGAGCGCTGGGCGTATATCTCGTACGAAACTCCATAGGAGGGCACGAAGGCGCCGAGCGGCCCGAACTCTGCGGCGGCGGCGTCCTTCACGGTGAAGACCAGCGCATCCTTCCCGCCGGACGTGGCCAACGTGGCCGTGTACGTGCCGTCGTCGTTCTTGGTCCAGCCCAGGCCGGTGAACGAATACGTGCCCTTCGCCGTCACGATCTTGGCGGAGAGGTTCGCGTTGGAGGGGGCATTCAGGCGGAACAGCCCGCTGTTCGAGAGGTCGAGCGGGTCGAGGCGCTTGTCGTCGAAGAAGCCTATGAAGCCGTTGAACGTGCCTATGCAGCAGTCCGGCACTCCGATTTCAAGGGAGAACGTCCTCGTGAGCTTCTGCCCGGCCGCCGACACGATGGTGGTCGTTATCTTGAAGGTTCCCACCTTCTCCGACGCACCGGAGACGACGCCGCTGGCGTTGTCGTACACGAGGCCGTCAGGCAGCCCCGTCACGGATATAGACTTGGGCGCGCCTGCGGAGGACGTCGGCGAAAGGTTGAGCGTCAATGGCTCTCCGGCTGCGGCGATGCGCCTAGAGGACGTCTCGTCCGCGAAGATGACTGCGTCCTTCACGACGACGATCTTGCGGCTCTTTGACGACGAGCCCTTCTTGAACTTGACGGTGAACGTGCCGCCCTTCGTCGGCGTGCCTGTCCATTTGCCGGATGACTTGCTCCACTTTAGGCCGGCCACCTTGGACGAGGTCGTCCAGCCCTTGCAGTCGGACATCGCTATGGTGTACTTCAACCCCGTGTAGTATGTGCGGTACGTCGTGCGCGTCCATTTCGCGTACAGCGTCACCACGCCGTTCGAGACGGTGGTGAGGTTCTTCACGGACGCCTTGTTCTTGTACGCGACGGAGCCTGTCGCCGTCTTGGCCCAGCCGGCGAAAGAGTAGTCGGGGCGGATCAGCGAGTTGGCGGGCAGCGTGAACGCAGCACCGACCTTTGTGGCCGCCGACGGCATCTCGTTCGTGGCCCCGTTCGGCGCGAACTTGATCGTGTACGGCTTCACCGGCGTCGAAGCCGCTGTGGCGGCCGGCTTGAACTTCTTGAGCTTCGCCTTGAACCACGACACGGCCTTCTTGCCCCCAGTTGCCCCGCTGGCGCCGCCGTCGATGGTGTCCCCCATGGCGCGGATGTCCACTCCGCCCTTTGGCCAGTACACGCGGACGAACGGGAACAGCGGCTGGCTCTTGTAGCACCAGTTGTATACGCTCCCCCCGACGGATCCGCCCGAATCCCCGGGATAGACGAACACGAACACGCATCCGCTGGACGCCATCCATGTCTTGAAGGTCGACGAGTTGCAGGCCGCCTCGAACATCACGCAGTGGCCGCAGCTGTCGCCGTTGGACCACACCGCGATCAGCGGCACCCCTTTCGACACCGCGTACGACTTCGCCTTGGAGAGGTCTGCGTGCCACTTCCCAGGCGTCACTGCGGCGGCCTTGGCGGCGCGCGTCTTCACGAGCTTCGCCGTCTCCCCCGCAAATAGCGCGGAGGAGAAGCAGCACACAATCGCCAGCGACAATATGGACTTCTTCATGGAGACCTCGCTTTCTTCAACCACAAAGCTCCTGCAAAACCGCCGCTACAGGCCAACCGCCAGCTCCATCCATCCCGGCAGATAGAGCTCCATGCCCGGCACGATCCTCACCCATGGCGGAGGCTTGTCGTATTCCGAATCGTACTGCGCCACGAACTCGCCCACCGCGAACGTGACCTTGCACGAGGCGAGAAGTCCCTGCGGCAGCGCCGATGGCGGGAAAGGCGGAGTGATGAAGACAACCTCCTTGGGAAGATTCTTGCGGGCGTCCGGGCTTGACGACACTATGCGCAGCCAATCGTCACCTGCCTGCCCGGCGAGAACAAGGCGATGGACGCCATCCGGAAGGTCTTTCACATCCCGTACATAGCCAAGGGACGTCGTTCTCGGGTGCGCTGCATACCAGCCGCGTATCTCCTTGCACGCGAGATAACCCCCGAGCGCCTTACAGTCATCGACTATCCACACGCTTGGGTTCATGCCTTTCACGAAGACGCGATGGCCATCCGCGCGGACTGGATAGCCGCGAGGGGAAGAACCTGACCCGGCAAGGTATATGGCAACACACACAACCGCCGACGCGAGCGCGGCACCACCAGCCACACTGGCGAGCCACAGAGGGCGTAGCCCCCGCCATGGTTTCCAGAAGAGGCAGATTCCCGCTGAGGTCCACGGGACATACCATAGCGAAGTTCGCGCGAAGACGGGATTGAACCATCCCGCAACCGCGAACATGAGCCACATGCCCAGGGTCACGGCGTTCTTCGTGCGCCAGGCCACAAGAGCGAGGAGACCAATCCCAGCGAACCATGCTAAAAGATAGCCGTATCGCCCTGCCCATCCATGGCCCACAAGGCGCGTGAGGTGCTCGTTCATCAACGAGCCGGGCATCGCCACGATCTCCAGCGGTTGATACCAGTCCATGTAGGCCCGGCCCACGTGCGCGAAGTTCCACCCCCCCGGCGCCTCGGCCATCATCTTGGGAGCGGCCCGCCACATGTCGATGCGGATGTCATTCGACCAGGTCGAGGCCCCCTTGAATCCGCGCGTGAACAGGCGCGCATCATGCGTGAAGAACCATCCGACGGCGGCGGCGACCACGAGCGCCGCGAGTATCCACGCCGATTTCGACCTGAACAGCGTCTTGGCCTTGAGAGCCATCACTGGGACGAGGCCGACCCCCAGCGCCAGGATAGACCCGCGCGAAGCGGTTGCGATCAGCGCGATGCAGGAGGCCAGGAAAAGCCCACCGCCCAGCACATTGAGCCAGCGCCGGCCCGCGAAGAAAAGAAAGCATGACAAGAGGGCGAACGAGGCGTAGAGACAGCCGTTCTCGTTGGGGTTTGGGAAAGGCCATCTGAAGCGTCCGCTCCCCTTCCACTTCCCCTTGTACACCTTCATGACCTTGGCGTCCACCACCGCGCGCCTCTTGCCCTGGGCGGCCTTCTTGACGGCGACAGGGTCCGTCATCCATTCCTCGCCGAAGTGGTATGGGGGGACAGTTCCCGCGAGCGGGCGGGGAGCATCGTACGGGAATTCAATCGTCTTGCCCTTCTGGGAGAACGACACAAGGCGACCTCTGTCGAACACGAACTCCGCGCGCCCGCCCTCTAAGTTCTTGCCGGACCTCACGAATATCCTACGCCCCTTCACGCGGCCACGCCAGCCCCCGACGCTGTAGAGGATGTCGGGATTGTCGAAGTTGTGCTCAAACTCCCTATAGGAGCCGTCTGGATACCGCATCCTATAAAGAACCAGATTCTCTGGGGCGATGTAGGCGGCGGCGGCAGGCGCGGAATTCGTCGCAGCGTCGAAACTCAACCTCTCCCGCGCGGCGGCGAAGGCGACAAGCGGGAGAATGGCGAGTACCTGGACAGCTCTCATCATTCAGTTTCTGAAGACATATCTTTCTCGTCCCACGAACGCTCCGATTCATCGGTGACGACGATATTGAACGGCAGCGATGCCTTCCATGTCGCGTTCACCACCTTGGCCTTGGTGCTGGTGGTTGCCGGCATCAGGAAGAACCCGGCCGAAAGCACGTTGGCGTCAAGAGGCGAGTCCGAAGAGTCGTCGCGCGAGAAGAGCATGACGCCCTTGTGCGCGAGCTTCTTGATCTCCTTCTGCGCGATCGGATACATGTAGCCATCGACCGTCCTGTACTTCCACTCCCATGCGCTAAACGTGCCAGTCACGACGCCTGTAGCCCGCGTGAACTTCAATACCACGCTCCATGGATTCACGCTGGTCGTCGTCACATCCCCCACGAAGTCGTAGAGGCCGAGGGTCGGGTGCTTGACGAGTTTACGGGATGCCACTGTCATCGCGTTGCCTGTGAACTTCATCGCAAGTTCCTGCGGCGTGGACTCCGTCCTAAACTCGTATCCGCTCGCGCACGCCGCGGTTGGAAGGTCATCGCCGGTCTCTGCGGCCTGCACCGCGAATTCGCGGTTCAGGTAGTACGCCTGGAGATTGACCACCTTGTCGTACCAGCCGCCCGTGGGCGCCTGCGAGATCGCGAAGCCCGTTCCGCCGCGCGATGTGACCGCCGCCGCATTCTTCACCCACAGCAGCTTGGCAGCGGGAAGGACAACCGGCAGGGTCGCCTCGCCGACCGAATTCGTCGGGGTCGCTATCTCGACCACTCCGCCGAGGGCGTACGCCGAACCACCGACATACACGGGAACCTTCAGGACGCATCCGCGCGGATCGTCCAGATCGTCGCCGACAAGCTGTCCGATCGAAGAACAGGATACGGAAGTCCCGTTGGCCAGGACTCCGGTAATCTTGACTGTGTTGGCCGCCGCGACCGTCATGAGCAGATAGCCGTTGCCCACGGGCACTCCGTCCGCCGCGGAGACGCCCTCCGGCGCGAGCGCGGCCGTGTAGTAGCCGGCGAAGTCGGCCATCGCGGCATTGCCCACCGCACTGCCGCCGTTGTTGCGGTATATGGTAGCGGTGTAGAGGATATCTGGCGTGACTGCGGTCTTCTTCGCGTTCGGTACCTGCATGACGAGCTCCGCCCTGCCCACGGCCTCCGCAAGCGCTATTGTGTTGGTGGACGGTCCATCGCCCATGTACAGCGTGAGAACGTTCTTCTCCTTGTAGTTCTTCTTGTTGATCTTCGTATAGTTCGAAAGCGTGACGACGAGCTGGCGCGTCACGCCCTCCGCCGTCTCGTCATAGGAAAGCATCTCGTCGTATCCGGTACCGGTGAACGTGTGGGTGATACCCCCGATGGCAACCTTGGCCGTGAACTTTCCGGCGGACGTGACGGAAAGCGTGAGATTGCCCAGGTGGCGCGCATCGAACGCGAACGTGTCGCCGTCCTCCACAAGGGTTCCGCGGAAGGAGCCGATCGACGTGCCGGCGGGAACCACCTCGAACGTCACGGGCAATGTGGTGCCATACGTGTAGACATGGGACGTCACGGTCTTCTTCTTTCCGTTCACCTTCTTGGTCGTCTCTGTGACTTCGTCATGAAAGCCCTGCAGAAGCGCGGTATACGTGCCAGGGGTGGTGGGCACCCCCTTCAGTGCGCCGTTCGAGAGGGACAGCCCCTTCGGAAGCACTCCGCCCACAAGGCGGACGCCATCCGCGCTAAGGCCGGCCTCGCCATCTCCCACGCCGCCGAGCATCATGTCCGGCTTGACCCCCTGCAACAGCGTCACTGTGTCTCCGGCGGACAAGATATCCGCGATACTGCTGCCAGTCGCATCGTCACCGTCGATGACTCTGGTGATTGGAGCCCCCGGCGTGAGCATGGAGAAGCTCCAGGTGTTGGCGCCGGACTTGTAGTCGAGTGCCGCGATCTGCTCCGCCGTGAGATTCGTCTCGGAAGTGTATGCGTAGTCGAGCGCCCAGTAGTATATCTTTCCAGCCTCCAGCGCGCCCGCGAACGCGACCGAACCGGCCGTGAAGTAGTCGTTGGAGACAACCTCGGAAGGCTTGGATGACGTGCCGAAACGCACACGGCAGTAGATGCCGTCCTGGTCCACAAGCTCTTCAGGGACGCTCCAGGCGAACATCGTGACATTCGTCACCACCGCCTTGTTCATGGGATCCATCGGCGCGACCTTTGAGAACGGCACCCAGAGGCAGGGGCTGCCGTCGTCCTGCGGATCGAACATGGCATAGGCGCCGCCTTTGACGTTCGAGAGCTTGAACGTGACCGTGGTCTTGCCTGACGGAATGACACGCGCGATCCTGCCGTTGAAGTTCGTGTCGGCGCAGTCGATGGGCGCCTCCTTGTTGAACTGGCAGGTGAAATCGGCGGAACTGTCCTCCGCTTCGCCCGCATCCGCCACGAGCGAAGGCTCGCAGAGGAAGAAGCCGGGGCCGGTGAGGGTGTATGTCAACGTACCATTCTGCGGGGCACTGCGCAGGGCGCCGCTCTCGACGTCGGTGAACCACGTCCCCTTCGTCGCGAGCTTGGCACCGGAGGACGCGGCGACGGAACTCGCGACCTCGGCGGCGGTCTGGTCCACGACTTCGCTACGAACGATAACGGATGCCTTCTTTGCCGCAAGCGTAGGCGTCGTCGCCGCCTTCACGGCCGTCATGTTGAGCGTGAACTTCTTCGACGCCGCATAGCCGGTGGATTCGTTCAACTCGATCTCGAACTGCTTCGGTTCGGCATCACCGTCCTCCCAGACGAGCGTTTCCGTCTTGGCGACGTGGTCCACGCCGGCCTTGGCCGTGTCACCCTTGGCGGTAGCGGTGGACACCTTCACGGACACCCTGCCGTCCGATCCGCCGGAACGCGCGAAGGTGAGCGTGAATTTGTCGTCACCCGCACGGCCCGTCACAACAGGACTCTTGACGTTCGCGACCGGATCGTCATCGATGGAACCATCGCCATACGAGGCGAGCTGGATGGTCCCCGGCTTCTTCGCGGTGGCCTCGACGCGAACGACCGTCGCCGTGTTCTGGGCGTTCGTGCGCGCAAGATACTCGTTGGCGGCAAGATCGTACTCGTCAACGGGGTAGAGAACGACCGAGAACGTCAGATTGGACGCCGCCCATTTGCCCACGAGATCGGGCACCATGCGTATCTTGATCGTCTTTTTCGCCTTGTCGCCTGCAGCCCACGAAATGACGCCATCGGTCACGGGGTAGTAATTCGTGCCTGGAAGCGCCGTGCCGGCCTGCGTCGCGTACTTGACGCGCACCGCACCCTCCGTCCCCGTACGTACGACCGTCAACGATGCATATTCGGTACCCTCCTTCACGTTGAACTTGTCGGCCGTGAACTTCACCAACCCCGTAGCGGCCTTGCTGTAGGTGAGCGTGTACGCACCCCCCTCCGCGGCCGGGTCGTCGGGAACGACGATCACATAGGTGGTGCCGGCAGGGAGAAGGCGCTTCTCCATCTCACGGCCATCGGCCGACACGACGTCGGCCAGCACGCCATCGACGGCATTGGAGACTACGAGCCTGGCGTTGTCGTCGCCATCCAGCGCGAACGAGTAATAGACCCCGGCCGCGGCCGAAAAGACGAAATGGTCTGCGGCATCGCCTTGCCAGAGCGTGCGCCTCGCCGTGGCCGCCGCGACTGCGGGAACGATGGAGATCGCCCCCTGCGGAGTATCGTCGGCAGGGTAGACCGTGGTGATCGTCTGCTTCTTCCCCTTCACGGTCTTGGTGGTCTTGTTAGTGCGGACGGTGTCGTATATGTCGATGTATTTAGCCGTGACCAAGACCGGCACGCCGCCTGGATTCCAGGCGGGGACGGAGACAGACTGGCTCGCAGGCGCAACGAAGCCGCTAACGGCGGCGAACGAAACCGTCATGTCATCAGCAGGTGCAGTAACGATGGTCGCGCCGGACGGGTAGCTGCCTTTGTTGTACGTCCAAGTCCCCTGCGCGCCCGCCACGTCCACCCTGATAAGCCCCACGTCGTTCGTTCCGACATCGACCATGGCGTACATCAAATAGTCGGGATATTCCAGCCCCTTGCCCTCGTTGACCCACGTGCGGATGTAGTAAACTCCGCTCGTTCCCGCCTTGAACGAGAGATCCTCGTACGTGATGTCCTCCGTCGAGGCTACTTTCACCTCCTTCGCCCCCGACATCGTGAACACTTTAGCGGCCAGGCCGAGAGCCGTCGTTTCATCCTTGTACACCGCGCGCAGGTAATAGCGCTGGTTCGCCACGCAGTTGATGGCAAAGACATCCTCATGGTCGTTCGCACCAAGGCGGTGGGAACCGTGTACGGCCCCCAGCGCGACCGCATCGGCGTAGCTGTTCGTGATCGTCGTCTCAATCACCCCCATCTCGTTCGTCGTGCCGGGCCAGGGTACCATCATGGATGCACCGGCGATCACGTCGTCAAGCGGATCCCAGCCATCCGCTGGCGGCAGGTTCTCGGCGCGGCGCGCCGAGAGCGTGATGGGGTCCCCGACGGGTTCATCGTTGACCAGAAGCTCGGGGTTGTAGACGCCCACATACACCAGCCCCGCTGACGCCGGTGTCACCACCAGACGCGTGTCCCTGGAGGTGCCGACGCCGCTCGCCTCGTTCCTCCCAAGCACCTTTCCGGTCGAATCGTACGCCACCATAACCAGGTTCGTCTTGGCGCCCGTCGTCTCGAACACCCAGCGTTCTCCGGCGGCAAGATGTATCCTGCAGAGGTGCTCGTCCACGATCTCGTCGTAGTATGTGTTGTTGTCCGAGATACGCCCGGGGATGAAGCTGGCCTCATAGCCATTCTCCTCAAGGAGCGGAATCGAGGGATGCGCGGATATCTTGCGGGGGGAAAGCGACTTGTAGTGGAACGTGAACTTCTGCGTCTCGTCGGAGGTCATAACAAGGAACGTGTACGTGGCACTCACGGGCGGGACCACCACCCACCCCTCGTTCTTCCCGTCGGTGCGGCTCGGATCCGCCAGCACCGATATGCCGCCGTCGTCTGGATCGATTTCGATTCCCAGCGGGGAGGCCACCGTCCCCCTCGTCGTGTACACGCTGTACTTGCGCCCGGCCTTCAATGCCGATCTAATGTAGTAGCCGCCCTCTATGGCGTTCGCTGTGAGGGTCTTCCATGAGTTCGCCATCGACACTGATTTGGGGCTCTCCTCCGTGCCAGTGCGGGTGAACGACACGATGCCGCTCTGGAAATGAAGGGTCGTGGAGGCACCGACGTCACCGGTAAGCTCCACTATGAAACGGCCCGATGCCGGATCCTCGCTGTCCCAATCCTCGGAATAGAGGTATGCGATCTTCGTTTTGCCTCCATCGAACTCGACCAGGTCGAATCCAGCTGACGGCTCGTCCTCGCGGTCCTCGTAGTAGTTGGGATCGGTGTACACGTCAAGATCGATGTACTCCGCGTTGCCGCCGGTGATCCAGATCGTATATGCCTTCCCGCGGTTCAAGGTCTTCTTGAAGTAGCACACGCCATCGTCAGTGGTCTCTTTCTCGTCTGTATCCCATTCACCGACGAGTGTAGCCATCTGCGAAGACATGAGCGACTTTGCGTTATTTATGCTGTCGCCGGTCTTGCGGGCACCGAACACCGCCACAGCCGTGAACGCAAACACAGCAAACACGATCATCTTGCTCTTCATGTCCAAACCTCTCTTTTTCATTGTAAACAGCCTTACTCTTACTTGCCCGAGATCACGCCCACGGAGAACGGACAGCTGCGGCGTACCTTCACCTTCTTGTGGACCTCATTCTCGAACTCGTCGTTGAACCACGCCGTTCCGCTTATGAAAGGACGCGACTTGTCGACCTTGATGGCACCGCAATCGCCACAGTCATCTCCGCTATCCCCCCATCCGGGCATCACCACGCCGGAGAAGCTCATGGTCTTGGTCTCCTCCTCGAACGGCAGCTTGAATGTACCGGTTACGATTCCCGTGGACAATGCGAACGAAAGGGAAAGTGCCTTTGTCCCCGACGTGATGGCGTTCTTTGCGGCCGTCTTCTTCTTCTTGTTGGCGGCCGTATAGACGACATTCACCGTTCCGATCTTGGAGGAGCCGTCCGTATTCATTCGACCCGCCGAAAGCTCTACCCCGTCATCGTCCACGCCGTTGTCGAAGAAGTCCTCCCTCAACTCGTTCAACCCTTCACACGCAAAGAACGAGAGGGTCGCCTTGCCAAGGACCGCCGTGCAGCACTGCGCGAAGTTCTCGGTGCTGACATATAGTCCGCCGACGGCATCGAGCTCGATGGCGCTCGCGACAACGGTTCCGTTCTCGACATGCCGCCAGACGATGGCATTCTCATCCGCGCGGTACACCTTGCGACGTTCGGTCGTATGGGCGACGTTCTTCAGCTCAAGCGCCCCGGAGAGGATGTCGGTCGAAGACGAAACCACGATCGGCAGCAGTGCGCGCTCCCAGAACTTGAACCCTTCGGCCGGATTCCAGTCTTTGGACGTTATGACCACCGAGCCGGAGAACGACTTGCCCGTGGGCAGGACGCCCGCATAGGTGAACTTGCCGGAATTGATCGCGTCGGCGGTATTCATCTTGAGCGTCACGTACGCATCGCCGGTCGCCAGAAGGTCGCCCACCACGGGCACGGACTTGTCGCGCGAAAGGCTCACCGTGTAGTACCCCTTGAAGTCTGCGGCGGGATTGCCCTTGCTCCAGACGTTCTGCGGGATGTCGCAGCAGACTTCGCCCGGGAAGAGCGGGTCTTCCACGTCCACCTCCACCACGCCGTCCGGCAGTGCCCGAACCACAAGCGCATAGGTGTTCGTCCCCGATACGCCCTCAAGCTTGGCGAAGAGGGTGCCGATGGGGGCATCGTCACCGATCTCCTCGATCTTGGACCAGCTCTTGCACGCGAGCGACACCGTGCCGGCGGTCGTGCGGTATTTGGCGCTCAGACGCCCTGTCGGCGGAATTGTCAGCGTGAGCACGCCGGCGAGGCAGTTGACGTTGGTCGCGAAGACCGACACATCCGAGAACGTCCGAGAAGTCTTGACAGTAGTGTTCACCGGCTCGACGCCTTCGATGATGGAGACGGTCGGATCGAACACGATCACCGTCACCGCCACCGTGAGGCCGGCCACTGCGCCGTTATGGACCCGGAACGCGGCCGTCGTGCTTCCAGCCTTCGTGGGCACGCCGGAGATCACGAGCTCCTTACCCTCTTGCCGCCAGGAAAGGCCGCTTGCAAGCGTTCCGGAGTGCTTCTTCACAGTGGCCGCGTCGGACGCCTTGCCATCAAGAGGTATACGGATCTCGTCAATCGGCACGTAGCGCGTCGCGGCGATGAAGATGGAATTCGTTTCAAAACCCGGCACGTCCGGGTCAAGCAGATTCACCGTGAGCTTGCGCCTGTCGGCATCCACCGCGGTACCCTTGTCGGGCGTGAGGGTGACCGTCAGCTTCTTGCCAGACGAAGGAAGCGTGAGCTTGGCCTCCTGGACATACGCATGGCGCGACGGCCAGAAGAAGCGCGTCTCTTCGAGAACGCCGGCTGTGGCAGCAAGCGTGCCTGCAATGTCGCCGTCCGCCCCGTCCAGGCGTTCCAGGCGCACGTACATCTCCTCGCCGGCGCGCGCGAACACCGTCATGGGGCTGGAGAACGACGGCTCCGAGGCTGTGATCGCGAGTTTCCCGGGCTTGCGGGCGTCGTTGTCGCGAAGCGTGAGCTTGAACGTGTCGAGGCCCGGCGCGGCGTCGCCGGCGAAGTCCGCGGCGAAGTACACGGACTGGTCGCCGTCTGCGAATGCGTTGTCGAATATCACGACCTCAAGCTCCTTCTCGCTGTCGTCGCCCTCCTCCCAGGTGAACGTCTGCGTGAAGTTCGTCGCGGGCTCCACGATCAGCGTCGATATGTCCAGCTTGGTGGAATCGACCGCATTGGTGTAGAACACCGTTGCGGATGCCGTGCCAGACACGCCGCCGGACCGGCGCAGACGGATCCGGAACAGGCTCAGGGATTCGCTGGTGAAGCCACTTGGCGTGACGAAGCCCACCTTGCCTGGATGCCACAGCTGTACCCTGGTGGATTCCGACATGAACAAGAGCGGTGCGTCGCCTGTCTTGATCGCCTTGAAGATGTCTGATCCGTCCTCCTGCACGAGCCACTCGTCGTTCTCGGGGGCGGTGGGGTCCAAGCCGCTAATGCGGTACGTCTCGTTGGAGACTAACGCCACCGACATGGCACCGGTCTCGTCAGGGACGGAGTTCGTGTCTACCACCTCCGCAGGGATCACGACGAAGTCAGACTTCAGCGTGTATGCGCAGAGCGTGGACGCTGCCGACTTCAGCGCGAACTGGTCTTCGACCGGATAGGCGTTTGCATCGGTTGGATAGCTTATGGAAGCGAACCACGAGATCTTTTCATCCATCGAGACATCGATGCCGACGGATATCCCCTCCGAAAGCTTGTTCGTGGCCACAGCGGCGACGATCTCGGACTTCCCCGAGACCTTCGTCACCTTGAGGATCAGGGAGGCGTCGGACGTGCCGCTCAGAGAAAGCGAGATGCGCTTGCCGTACATCCCCTGGCCGAAGCGATAGACGTCGGCCGTGTCGGTGAAGGAGAGCGTCTTGCCTGCGATGGTCTGCCGGTCGGAGATGGTCGCCTCCGTCGTATAGCGGTTGTCGTTCTTCTCCTCGTCGGCGTCGGCATCCTGCTCGAGCAGTTCGTCGAGGCGCTTCACAAGAGCCGGCGCGTCGGCGGCAGTGATCCCCGCGGTGGAGTTCGAGAACTGGAAGAGACGCCCCGCCACGGAACCGTCGGCGCGCAGGAGGATGATGCAGGGGATTCCCGTCTTCCACTTGCCGGTGTTGCCCGTCCCCGACATGTTGTCCGGAAGGCAGAAGCCTCCGTGCTGCGTGTCATTGGTTGCGAAATTGAGGTTTCGCGCAAAAACCTCCGCCGCCTCATCGTCGGCTATCATCTTTCTCGAGAGGTAGCCCGCGCCGCTGACGACGCCGTAGTTCTTCGTTTCGTAGGACTTGCGCGTAAGAAGCGTCGGACGGTCGTACGTCGGGCTCGAACCGCCTACACGCGGCTCGTCTATCGCGACGCACGCAACCTTGTGCGTGTTGGTGGCCCATTCGCGGAATGCGTCCGTATCGAAGAGGAACTCGTCGGCCGCATAGCAGTCGGGGCACCAGAGCGAACCGCCGATGAGAAGCAGCGTATACGCCTTCGACGCACCGCCATTGAGGAAGGCCCGGCCGCCTGCCGCCGTCTGCGACGGGGTCGAATGCGTCGCATTGAAGGCGTTCACCTTGTTGGTGGCAACGTCTAGATCCATCGTCCATTCGCCCCACTCGAGCGAATCCTTGTCACGCTCGCCGATCCACAGCGGGTTCTTGGGCGAATTCTCAACTGGAGCCACTGCGGTTATGTGGCTCGTGCCGAGCTCCTCCCCGGCGGCATTGAGCATCGTGAGGGTGATCTGCTCGTCGGCCTTCAGGGACGACGTGTCGTATGTCAGAGTCTGGGCGGACTCGCCCGCATCCCAGATGACGGTGTTCGTGACGACGGTGCCGTCGGGGTACGTCGCCATGACCGTGTTCGTGCTCACCGACGCCTGCGCCGTCACGTTCGTGCGCGTCAAGGGGAGCGTCACCTCGGTCGTCACGCCGGCCTCGGCCTCGAGCCTGGCCCCCGGCTCGTCGGACACGCCGAACTCGCCGCCAGTATATTTTGGCGTAGCTGGCGTTGGCGAATACTTGTAGTTCTTGAGTATGCTCTTTAGATTGGCCACTAGCTTGCTGGCGCCCTTGGAACCGCCGGTGGATCCATCCAGCTGGTCACCATGCTTATACACGTTAAGCATCTGCTTGCCGCCCTTCTTCCAGTAAACGCGTATGAAAGGATAAAGAGCCTGGCTTTTGTAGCAGAAGTTGTACGTACTTGTATTGCCCTTGTCCCCGGAATAGACGAAGTGGAACACGCAACCGCTGTTCTTCATCCAGGTCTTGAACGAGGACTGGTTGCATGCCTGCTCGAACATCACGCAGTGTCCACAGCTTTCGCCGTTGGACCATACCGCGATCAACGGCACCCCGTTCTTCTCGGCATAGCTCTTGCATTTGTTCAGATCGGCGTGCCAGACGCCCAGCTGGACCGCAGCCGAACTCTTAAGGCGTGTCTTGACGAGTTTCGACGTCTCGTCTGCCTGGGAAGATAGCGCCAGCACACCGACGACAATCGCCGTTAATATCATCTTCGTTTTCATCTTTCTCTCTCCTTGTTAAATCAGAACGCACCGGCCTGTTGTTTTTCTACAGGCGCATCCTTCTTTTTCTCCTTTGGGGTCACAAGACTCTTCGTCTTTTCCACGCCGTTCGTCGCGGAGGCACCGACAGGCTTATTCGCCTTCTTTACCTTCTTCTTCGCCCTGGGCTTGAAGATTTTCACGCCGTAGGGGAATTCTATCTTTGCCGAATCCCAGAGTCGCTTGCCAAGCGCCTCAAGGGCGACCTTTCTCCGCTCCTTGACCACATCGCGGGCAAACTCCGCACGATCCTCCGGTTCGTCATACTTGTCGTACGCATAGAACGTACAACGCACCAGCTCGTATTGCATGGCCGGCGGAGAGTCTGGTGGCGCATCCCCCATGTAGGCGGCTTTCAGCCCTACTATGGCCAGTCCGTCTTCCATGTCTATCGGATCCGATATGTCGCCGGGCTTGGCTGTCATCAGCCATTTGGCCAAAGGCTCGTCCGCTTGAAATTCACCCAGCTCGACCGTCTGCCAATCCAGTCCGTCCTCCTTGGCCAGATCCGCACGATTGGTCGTTATGGCGTAGAAGTATCCGCCGTTCAGGATATCGTGCTTGGCCTTTAGGGCCTTCTCGCGCTGCACCTTGTTCTTTGCTTCGGCCTCTTTGTTCCATTCTTTTATGTACTTGATGTAGCGGTCGACCTCCTCGTCCGTCACGCTTACAAGGTTGTTCGTCGTGGATTTCTCAAGCGTGGCACTCTCGCGCGCATCTTTGAATATTGATTCCCGCAAAGCCGTCCCCCATGGCTCCTCAAAATACTTCCCGATGGAGGAAAACGGCTCTTTGGGCCTGTGTATTGCCTCCATGAATTCCTTTTCAAGGCGGCGGATGCGTTTCTCGTCAACCACGACCCCTAAGCGCTCAGCCTCCTGCCGCATCAATTCGCGCCGTATCAACTCAAACAACACATGTTGCCGGCTATCACGCGCGAAAGCCGCCGTCTTGTCGTTCTTTTCCGTGGGGGAAAGGCGCTGCATGGCACGGTATATCCTGTCACGCAACTTGAACCATTTCCTGTAGTCAGCCTGCGTTATCGGCTGACCATTGACCTTGATCACAACTGCCGTGGCGGCAAGATCATCCACTGGATAACGGCTTTTCTTCTTTACAGACAAAGCACCACCACCGGACGACGCTTCTGCCGACCGCTTCGACTTCTCCTTGCCGGAGCCATCCTCACCCTTTTGTTGCGGACATCCCGTCAAAGACGTCACAATCAACAAATAGAGCGCAAATTTAAACAATATTTTTATCTGCATCTCCCACGCCTCGATATCGAGATCTACCTCCGTAGAAAACATGGACATTCTATCATAATTCTACGCGGTGTACAACCCTGAAATTGATTTTATTAAAAAAAAGCGGCTGGCATCTCTGCCAACCGCTTTTCTTGCTTTATCCCGATGATCAAACATCGGTAGTAACAGCAATCATGCCTTACTTCGCGTTCTCCCAGACAACCCAGTTCGGCATCTTGACAGTCGTACCATCCTTCTTGAACTTCTTGGAGGCCGTGCTGTTGTACTTGACCGACCACTTGCCATAGGCGATGGACGGACCGCACAGGAGCGTGTTGATGCTCTCGCAGCTCCAGTAACCAGCGGCGTCGCAGATGTACTTCTTGTTCGAACCCGTGCCCGACGTCCCAACAGCCCAAGGCTGGGAGAGCGTGCCGGCGAAGTTACCCGAAGCAGAGGTCACCCTCTTGCTGCCGTTGATCTTGCCGAAACCAGCATAGGTGAGCTTGAAGGTGGAGTACTCAACGTCCTCGGTGAGGTTGGCAACACCCTGAATCTCAGCCTGCTTCTTGTTCTTGCCGATGATGTGGGCGATCTCAGTCGTCACACCACCGAAGAAGGAAGCCTTGTAGGGCTTGGTCATATAGAACACCTCGTTGGGCTCGGTGAACGCGGTCTCGAAACCGAGGCTGTCACCGGCATTGTCACCGTCAGAGCAGTACTTGGCGGGGCAGGCATAGGTGTAGCCCTGAATCTTGAGAGACGCAGGAACGCGATACGCCTTGCTGCAGTCACCAGCCTGCGTATTGCCCGAAGGCTGGCAGGGATTAATGGCTGCTGCCTTAGCTTCCTTACCGGTCGTGGTCTTGCCCGTGAACTTCCAGGTGTAAACCCAGACCTCAGGGTTGGGAGCGCAATCCGCGAAAGCGGCAACGCCCATGGCAGCCACAGCAGCTGCGATCATGATCTTCTTCATTTTCTTTCTTTCCTTTTGTTTTGTTTGTTGTTGCTTTTACCACACCCAGTCTTGCCGGACCATCGCGCCCAACCGATCCCTAAATCGCCCAGGCAGCCCGAAAAGGCCTATGGTGCTCGAAAGCGACGACATTTTACCATAGTTCGGATGACATGTCAATGGGATAAAATAAAAAAAATAATTTTTTTCGGACGGGGTAAGCAAACCACCTGGAGGCACCGCAAATCCCCTTGAAATTGCAACACCCGGAACGGGTAGGGAGCCGGTCCGGGTGCCAAGAACAAGAAGGAAAGAACATCTTTTATGAAATCGTCTTCACCTTGTGATATGCGCGCACCGAGCACCGATGACAGAAAAAATGAAAAAAAAATGTCATCTGGTTCGGCATGCAAGGGTGGCAACGATTTCATCCTCAGTTGGGACGCGCTGCGCTTTCGCCCTTGCTGTCGGTCGTGAGATAGTTGCGGGCCTTGCCTGTGGCAGTGTCGGCCATCTCAGGGGTGGCCTCCACGCCGGCGAACTTCACGAGATCGGCGGATTCGAGGAATTCACGAAGCGCCGCCGGATCGCCGATGCGCTGCACGGAGGCATCGGAGGCACGGCGCGCCAGCTCGCCAAGAAATTCCTGTGTCGTCATGTTCGGTGCCTTCACGCCGTACTTGCGTTCGACATACCGTCTCACCACCATCGTAAGCTCCACGTAGAAGTCCTTGTATAATCCGCGCCCGGGAAGCCCCTTCTTCAACAGTCTGTCCAGCTCGTAGTATGCGCGCTCTATGGGGCTCATGCGGTGCACGCGCACCATGGTGCGGATCTTGCGCACCGCAAGGTATATCAACGCCACGAGAAGCGCCACACCGACAAGGGCCGCCGCAAGCATGCCGACAAACTTCCAGCTGAGCGGAGGCATATCCTTCCTGGGATCTATCTCCATATCGCCCGTCACAGGCTCCCTGGCCGACGGCGGCGTGAAGTATACGGGGGCGGTGTAGAAAGAGGATGAGGAGGTGGGAAGATTGTTCGTAATCGAAACATATACGACAAATGGGGCGAGGCGGTACTTGGGGCGACAGGTTCAGGTACAAGCCGCCAGCGCGAGACGAGCATGGTGGAACCGTCTGGTGCGGCAACGGGGTCTTCGGTGAAATCCTCGGCCACGCGGAAACCGGTGAAACGATCGCGCAGATCGGGCAACGCGATGGTTCGGCCTGACGGCACTGTGAAGGTAAGCGTCACGAAGAAGTCGCGCGCCACATCGACCTGGGCAGGCTCTGCATCCACCTTTATATCTATACCGTCGCGTCCAAGATCGGCAACCTGTTCCGCGGCCAGCGGCAGAACCATAAGGCCAATAAGGCCCATAATGCCCTTAAAACTGAAGACGCCGTTCATCTTTTTGCCGCCCTTCTCTTGAAAAGCGCGCGTATGCCCTGTATATAGGGCTGGTCGGTCGACACGGCCACATGGTCTATGCCAGTCCTGGCGAAATAGCGCAGAAGATGTTCTCGCTCGGCTGCCGCCACAGCGGCGAACTGCTCGCGCAGCTTCCTGTCGGCGGTATCGACCAGCACGAGTTCGCCAGTCTCGGGGTCCTCGAGTTCGGCAAGTCCAGCGATCGGCAGTTCACCTTCAGCAGGGTCGCTCACGGGGATGCACACCACGTCGTGCCGCCGCGCCACCACGCGAAGGAGCTTCTCCCATTCGGACTCTCCACCAGCGCGCCCCATGAAGTCGCTCACCAGAAACACCACGGCTCGGCGCTTCTGCACGCCGTTGAGGAACTTGAGCGCCCCGGCGAGGTCGGTACCGCCTGTCGCCTCGTCCTCGGCGGCAAGAACTTCGCGTACGAGCCGCATCACGGGCTGCCGTCCCTTGCGCGGCGGGATGTACTTAACGATCTTATCGGAGAACAGCACGAGCCCGATCTTGTCCTGGTTGCGTATGGCGGTGAGCGCGAGAAGCGCGGTCACCTCGGCCGCCAGCTCCATCTTGGAGCGTTCCACGCTGCCGTAGCTCTGCGAACCAGAGACGTCCACCATGAAAAGGACCGTCAGCTCGCGCTCCTCGCTGAAGCGCTTGATGAACGGCGTGCCGGTGCGGGCCGTGACGTTCCAGTCTATGGAGCGTACATCGTCGCCGGCGACATACGGGCGGACCTCGTCGAACTCGACGCCCTGGCCCTTGAACGTCGAATGGTAGTCGCCGCTCAGACGGTCGTCAACGAGGCGGTTGGTGAGGATCCTTATCTTCCCCACCTTCGCCATCAGCTCTTTTACGTCAGTCGCCATGTTCCGGAAGCGTCAGCAGTACCAGATGTCCCAGTCACCGCCTTCACGGCACTGGCACGACGGAAAGTATCTTGTCGATCACCATGTCGCTTGTCACGTTCTCCGCCTCGGCCTCGTAGGTGAGCAGGATGCGGTGGCGCAGCACGTCATGCACGATCTCCTTCACGTCCTGCGGAGTCGCGTAGGCGCGGCCGTGCACAAGCGCGTTGGCGCGAGCGGCCTTGTTGAGGCAGAGCGTGGCACGCGGAGACGCGCCGACCTGGATCTGCTCCTTGAGGGATTCGAGCCCCTTCGTCTTGTCTGGCTCGCGTGTCGCGAAGACGATATCGAGGATGTAGTCGCCGACCTTCTCGTCGCAGTAGACCTCCTTCAACGTCTCGCGAAGATCGGCGATGGCGTCAGGCGTGGCGACGGTCTGGACCTCGGGCGCCTTCGCCTGCTGCGCGAAGCGTTCCATGATGCGGCGCTCGTCGCTGCGGCTAGGCGTCTCCACGAGGCACTTGAACATGAAGCGGTCCACCTGGGCCTCTGGCAGCGGATAGGTGCCTTCCTGCTCGATCGGGTTCTGGGTGGCCAGCACGAGGAACGGCCTGGGCAGCGCGTAGGTCGTCTCGCCGATCGTCACCTGGCGCTCCTGCATCGATTCCAGGAGCGCGCTCTGAACCTTCGCGGGCGCGCGGTTGATCTCGTCCGCCAGAAGCAGATTGGTGAACACCGGCCCCTTCTTCGGGGAGAACTCGCCGGTCTTCGGCGAATAGATGAGCGTGCCCACCACATCGGCCGGCAGAAGGTCTGGCGTAAAGGATATGCGCTTGAAGTCCATGCCCAGCGCCTTGGCGAGCGTGTTTACGCTGAGCGTCTTCGCGAGCCCCGGCACGCCTTCCAGCAGGATGTGTCCGTCCGTTACCAGCGCCAGCACCAGTCGGTCTATCAGCCTCTCCTGGCCTACGATCACCTTGCCGACTTCTTCCTTGATTTTAGTCACCAGCTCGCCCTGGGCGGCGATGCGGTTCGTTGCATTCGTGAGATCCATGTCCTGTTGCTCCTTTCGACTTGCCTGTATTCTACCATTTTTCCGTTAAGCCTACATTAAAAATTGGCGTCCACCGATGCGTCATATCTCATGTCCCGATGAACTCCGTATCCACCTTCAAGGCGCGCTTCATGGCCTTTGCTAGGGCCTTTACGCCAAAGGTCTCCGTCTGGTAGTGGCCGGCGCAGATCATCTTCATGCCACAGTTCTCGGCGGCGATAGTCTCGCCCCAGCTGGCCTCGCCGGTGATGTAGAGATCGCAGCCAAGGCGCTTTGCCTCCTCCGCGAAATCCCCGGCTCCGCCGGAGCAGACGCCCACCTTGCGCCCGTTGGGCAGAACCCCTATTACGCCGATCGATTCGCCGTGGTAGACGAACGCGCGTTTCAGCTTCTTGAGCCCCAGGAATCGCGCCAGTTCGAAGTTGTTGCCGTATCGTTCGTTCGCGTCCAGGGGCAGATGGACCCCGTATAGCGCGATGTTCGCCTTGATTGCGGTACGCACCACGCGCCCTACGCCGCCGGCGACGCGCTTGATGCCGCCGCCCCACGATATGCCGTGATGCACTACCAGGAGCTGCGCACCGGCCTCGGCCGCGGCCTCCACCGTGGCTGCCGACGCATCTACGGCGAAGGCGACCTTCGCCACTTCCTCCCCTTCCCGGTCGATCTGCACGCCATTGTTCGATACGTCCGAGAACGCCGCCACGTCCAGCACGCGGTCAAGCCAGTCTGTAATCTTCCTGATGTTCATGGTTGCGCCGATTCTACCATATTCCGGTGGACATTGCAATAAACCGGTGGATGGACAATCAGTCGCCGTTCGACCGTGGCGCCTTCGGGTCCATCCACCGGAAACATGAAAACCTTGTCATGGATAGTCCGCGGGTAGCGTAAGCACCTCGCAACCATCGTCCGTGATGGCGACGGTATGCTCGAAGTGCGCCGCCATGCAATGGTCTTCGGTGATCACCGTCCAGCCGTTCGCCTTGTCCACATACGTCTTCTCGCCTGCCTTGGTAAGCGTTATCATCGGCTCGATGGCGATGGTCATGCCTGGCTTCAGCCTGAGCTTGGTGCCTGGCCTGCCGTAGTTCGGCACCTCGGGATCCTCATGCACGGTGCGCCCTACGCCATGCCCTATCCAGTCGCGTACCACGCCGAACCCGGCATCCTCCGCGACCTTCTGGATGGCATACCCTACGTCGCCGATATGGACCCCCGGACCCGCCGCGGCTATGCCGGCGGCAAGGCAGCGCTTCGTGGTTTCGACGAGACGGATCACCTCGGGATCTGTCACGCCGACCATCACCGTGCGGCTGGTGTCGCCGTTGTATCCCTGCGTCAGCACGCCGACATCGCACTTCACAAGGTCGCCCGGCAATATCATGCGGTCGCCGGGAACGCCGTGGATCACCTCGTCGTTGACGCTCACGCACAGGAAGCCGGGAAAGCCGAGATAGCCGAAGAAGGACGCCTTCACCCGGTTTCTCGCGCAGTAGTCCTTCACGATCGCATCTATGTCCGAAGTGCGCATTCCCGGCTCGATGGCCCTCGCGCAGAGGTCGCGGACCTCCGCGCTCATCCGGCACGCGACGCGCATGCGGTCGATCTGTGCCCTGGACTTGACGTCAACCTTCATCACATCGCCGCCAGAAATGCCTTGGCGTTGTTCTCCGGGCCCTGGTTTCCGTCTATGGTGCGAAGAAGGCCCTTTTCACGGTAGTAGGCGATCAGCGGCTCGGTCTGCCGGTGGTAGACGACGAGACGGTCCCTCACCGTCTCGGGATTGTCGTCCTTGCGGATGACGAGCGGCGTGCCGCACTTGTCGCAGATGCCCTCAACCTTGGGCGGCAGATCCCTCGCATGGTATCCGGCCTTGCACTTCGGACACGTGCGGCGACCGGCGATGCGGTCCTGGATGATCGAATCGGGCACGTCCAGCAGCACGGCCGAACGTATCTTCGCGCCGGTGGCGGCAAGGATGTCGGCCTGCTGCACGTTGCGCGGGAATCCGTCGAGCAGCATCGTCACATCGCCCTCCGTCTCGGCGATCACATCCTTGATCATCTGGGCGATGAGCTCGTCCGGCACAAGCTGGCCGGCATCCATGAACTTCTTCGCCTCCACGCCCGCAGGCGTACCCTTGGCCACGGCGCCGCGCAGAAGATCTCCGCTCGACACGTGCTTGAGATTCGCGTTCTCGGCCGCAAGCCGTGCCGCGACCGTACCCTTGCCCGAACCGGGCGCACCCAGCAGAATGACAATATTCATAATGCCGTGATTATACCATATCGGACGGAACATTGACAGACTTTTCGCGATGCGATCAGGCAAGCGCAAGCGCAAGCGCCGCCAACACGCAGCCGAACGCCGCCATCCTTCTCCACAGCGGTATGGCAGGAGGAGGTTCCGCCGTCCTGCCGCCAAGCGTCCGCCGCAACGCCCTAAGGACGACAGGCGGCTCGCCACGGCGACGAAGCAACGCGGCGGCGATCCCGAGCAGCAGCACCACGGGTATGAAGCGGAGCTGGTAGAACAGATGGGTGTCCATGTGGACGCCATTATACCATATAGCCTCCTTGCGGGGCAATTGCCTTCAAGCCTGTCCGAAGAAGGCGTTGTACCGCCATGCGGATTTTGATACAATACCGCCACACATGAAAAGGATCATCCACTACGTGCTTCTTGCCTTGATATTGCTGGGCGTACCGCTCGTCTGCTGCATCCTGGGCGGTCACAGCGACGTATTGGCCGGAGTCAAGGAGTTCCCCCCGCGCACCGAGGGTTTCGGCGGCCATCCCGAGCTGCTGTGGAACTGCAGGCGTCCCTTCAGCTGGAGCGCCTTCATCTTTCTTGCCGCCTTCACCGGACTTTGCCTTTTCCCGTTCGTACGCCGGATGTTGAAGGCCGTATTTCGCCGTAGCCTCCCGGTGACGGTCCGCTCCACAGGGAGGTTTCCGTGGTGGGGATGGCTGGGTATCGCCATACTCGCCGTCGGCTGGACGCTCTCGTGGTCGAGGTTCGAATGGTTCCGTCCCATGCAGGTACAATGCTCGTACTTCCCGATGTGGGCCGGGCTCATACTCATTGTGAACGCGCTCTGCGTCAGGCGGAGCGGACACTCCCCCATGACCGACCACCCCTGGGCCTACGCCGCCACCTTTCCCGCAAGCTCCCTCTTCTGGTGGTTCTTCGAATACCTCAACCGCTACGTCTGGAACTGGTACTACGTGGGGATATCGGAGCTGGACGCGGTGGAGTATTCGATATACGCGACGATATGCTTCGCATCCGTGCTGCCCGCGGTAGTGGCGGTGGCGGCGTACCTCCACACCTTCCCCGTCTTCGACGACCGACTGTACCGCGACATGGCCCGCGTGCACCTCCGCCGTCCCGGATGGTGCGTCTTCCTCGCCGTCCTGGCGGCGACGGGCCTTACGGGGATCGTGTTCTTTCCGGACTACGCCTTTCCGTTCCTCTGGATATCTCCGCTCATGGTGTTCGTCCTCGTGCAGTTCCTCCTCGGGGAGCGCAGCGTCGTGGATTCGTGCGCCGTGGGGAACTGGTCGTTCTTCTTCAGATTCGCCATCGCGACGCTCGTATGCGGGCTGTGCTGGGAGACCTGGAACTACTACGCATACGCGAAATGGATATACGCCGTGCCGTGGGTGCACAGGTTCATGGTATGGGAGATGCCGGTCCTCGGCTTCGCCGGCTACCTGCCGTTCGGCATCGAATGCGCGGCTGTGACGGCATGGATATGCCCCCCACTCATCGAGAACGGAAAGGACGGATGCGGAACATGAACACCACCGCGACAGTGGTCGTCGTGGAGGACGACGAGACGATACGCACTCTTCTGCAGATGCTGCTGCGCAACGCCGGGTTCACCTCGGTACGCGTGGCCGCGCGCGGTGACACCGGACTTGAGATGGTGCGCCGCCACAAGCCGGACCTCGTGCTCCTCGACCTGATGCTGCCCGGCATCGACGGACTCTCCGTGTGCCGGTTCATCCGCGAGACGCCAGAGCTGGCGCACACGCGCATAATCATGCTCACCGCGAAGTCGGAGGACGCCGACGTCGTGCGCGGACTTGAGATAGGTGCGGACGACTATGTGACCAAGCCCTTCTCGCGCAGCGTGCTCCTGGCGCGCATACAGGCCGTGCTGCGCAGACCTGCCCCGGCGGCGGACGGCGAACCGATCGACGGGCTCACGCTCGACGAGGATTCGCGTACCGCGCGTCTTGGCGGGCAGGAGATCCCGCTCACGCACGCGGAGGCCCGCACTCTCGCGCTGCTCATCTCGTCCCCCGGGCGCGTACATACCCGCCAGCGCATACTCGACGCGGTGAAGGGCGTGGAGCAGGCGGTCACGGAACGGACCGTGGACGTGCAGATGGTGGGGCTGCGCCGCAAGCTCGGCGACTGGGCGACCCACATCGAGACCGTGCGCGGCATCGGCTACAGGCTCAAACCCTGAAGCGTCAGAAGAACCACTTGGCGCAGGCAAGGAGACCCTGCTTCCACGGCACACGGTGGGATACGCCCGTCTTGCCGGCGAATTCGGACAGGTGCTCCACATACCACTCGTAGTTGCGTACGAGCGCCTGCTTGTTGGAATAGCGCGGTCTGAAGCCGAGAAGCTCCTTGGCCCTGTCTATGGACACGAAGCTGTCGGTGGAGGCCGTCTCGTACACCCACGGATAAAGCGGCGAAAGATGCAGCTTCTCCAGGATGCGCAGGATGAACACCACGGGCTTCACCGGAAGACCGCGTATCTTCTTGCCGTACCCGGCCTTGTCAAGGACGGCCTGGTAGTCCTCGCGCATGGTGGTGAACTCCTCCGCGCCGATGTTGAACTCGGTGTTGACGCTTGCGTCGGGATAGGTCATCGCGTTCCATATCGCGTCGCAGAGATCGGCGACATCCATCAGCTGGTATCGGTTGTTCCCGCTGCCGATCATCGGAAAGCCGTGGCCGGTGTAGGCCCAATCGTAGAAGAGCGCGAAGACCCCCAGTCGTTCTGGCCCGATGAAGCTCTTCGGGCGTATGACGCACACCGTCTGCCCTTCCGCGCGGGCGGCACGGCAGATGTTCTCGGCCTCGATCTTGGCATGGCCGTACGGCCCCACGCCTATCAGTTCGTCCGTCTCGTAGATGGGATGCTTCTTCGGCACGCCGTACACCGCCGTGGACGATATCTGCACCACGCGCCCCACGCCGCACTTCTTAGCGGCGGCAAGCACGTTGCGGATGCCGTCCACCTCCGTGGTGTGGATATCCTCCGGCGAATAGAGCGGCAGGGCGGCCGCCGTGTTCACTACGACGTCGCAACCCTCGCAGAGACGGTCAACGACGGCTGCGTCGCGCACATCGCCAAGGGTGAACTCGAGCCAGGACTCGCCCTTTTCAGGATAGTCGAAGTCCGCTATGTCCAGCACGCGGATGCGTTCAACGCCCTGCGCGCGCAGATGCCTTATGAGATTTATGCCGAGGAAGCCGCTGCCCCCAGTCACCAGAACCGTTTTCATTTGTCTCCTTTCGCCTTCGCACCGCTGTCCGAAAGCTCGCTCTCCATAAGCGGCACCGTCAGTTCGGCAACGGTCTCGCGCGATATTATGAAGATTGCATCGGCGCCGCCCGCCGTGGCATAGCGTCCCCCGCCCGGGGCCGCATGGCCGAGAAGGAGGTTGCGGCGCACGGCATCCGCCGAATCGACGTCCACCGCAATTGAGAACGCCGGACGCGCGAGCCCGCATCGCTTGAAGTCATCCGGCGAGGCGTTGAGATTCTCCACGCTCACGGCCATCACCTTTGTGAGCGCGTCCAGCACGCGCGTCACGCCGTTCGTGCTGACGTCCACCCGGATCGCCGAGGCGGACGCCGGCGAACGCACGAGGTTCCATGCGCCGCGCACCGCATCGTTCTCCACCACGGTCTCGCCGCCGGCGGACACCACGGTGATGCGTTTTACCGTGGCCTTCGGCACCGAAAGGATGTTTTTCGCGCGCAGATTCGCAGGCGCGGCAAGGATGTCCTGCCGCACCGCCACCGGCACGAGATTCGTCACGGCCGGGAACGCCGGCGGACCGACCGCCACCGTCACCGTGGCGGACTTCGCATCCTCCGGGATGCGATCGTTCTGCTTGAGGCGCAGCACGCGCTCCACCAGCTCGCCAGCCGCGACGGCGTCGGCGGGGGCCACCACGGGCGACTCGATCCTCCATTGTCCGTCGCCGATTCGCGCCAGCACGTAAACGGCCCCGTTGACCGTCACCGATACGGACGCGAGCGCGTTGGCGGTGAACGGGAAGATGCGGGCGTCGAGGAATTTCTCGCGTCCGGCCCTGCACAGGGCGGCGATGGACGCATCCACCGTCACCACGGCCGACCCGTTGTGGACCAGGGCATGCACGAGATTGCTGCCGGCGGGCGCGCCGAACACGACGCGCTCCACCGCCACCGGCGACGACCACAGCGCCACCGACAGCCCGTCGGTCTCGTCCAGGCCGTACGAGACGAGTCGCGACGCCTTCACCTTGCCTGTAACCGGATCCGCGTCTGCCTCGGTCGTCCACGCCGCCGGCCACACGAAGCTTTCCACGCGCATCGCGAGAAGCCGCGCCAGCACGTCGTTGACCACGGTCGATTCGGCAGGCGCCTGGTCGGGCTGGACGATCTGCCAGGTCCCGGATGAGCGGGCCAGCTTTACGAACGTGGCGCCAGGCACCCGGAAATCGGCCGCCACGACCGCTGCGGCAGGCACGCTGAACACGCTGCGCCGACGGAAGGCGTTGAGGTCCGCCGGCACGGTGGCCGCGACCGCGGCGGGTATGGTGAACACCGTGCCGTCCCCTGCCATGCTGGCATACATCTCCACGCCGGAAGGCGTTGCCCCGCCGATCTCGAGCGACAGCCTCCTAGCGCCGGACGCCATGGACACTGCCACGCGCGGCGGCATCAACCCGAAGTCGCGAGGCGTCAGGCCAAGACTCCGCATGTCGGACGGCGTAAGGCGGTCGCCCGGACGCAGGAGCAGAAGCGCGTCCAGCATCTTCTGCACCGCAACGCCGTCCGCCTCGGCCTGGAACGGATAGGTAAGGCGCCAGCGGTCTTCGCCGACCACATGCACAAGCCGGTTCGTCTGGCAGCTGGACAGCACTATTTCAACGGCGTCCGCCTCTTCGGGACCGAACGGAGCCGCGTTCGCTACACCCTCCAGCGTCACCGGCTGCCCGCGAATCGCCAGCAGCGTCAGCAGGGCGGACGCGCAGGCTATGCCCACCAGGAACAGAATTATGAACCGGCGGTTACTCATCAGACGAACCTCCTGCGCATCGCCAGGGCGAATCCGAAGAGGAACAGGACGGCAGGCAGCACAACCGCGGAGAAAACGAGCATCCGCACGCGCGCCTTGCGGTCCATGCCGGTGACCAGGACGTCCGCCGGCGTGCCCGGCGCCGTGGCGGCATCCAGCCCCGCAAGCCACGCCAGAGCGTTGCGGAAGAGGTCGCGGTTGGCATTGGCGCGCGAGGACAACGCCCCATCAACAGCAAACGACGCATCGCCCACCACCACGATCCGGGTCGGCTTGAGGGCGAGGTCCTTGCGAGGACCGGCCCCGCTTTCAAGTGCCGCGGCGAGGACGAGCGGCCCGGCAGGCTCGGTGGAGGCGTCACGCGTCCAGGGATGGTGCGTCACGTCGGATTCTCCCCATGCCGTCTCGTCGGTCCTCACAAGCGGCGTGAACGTCGTCTTCTCGCCTGCGCTAGGCGTGGTCTCGGCAAGCGGCGCCGCACCCTGGAACACCACGGCGGTTCCGGCAAGCGGCCGCGTGACGTCATGCTCGCCGAAATCAGTGGCCACTAGATCGGCACCATCGAGCGTGCGCGGCGACACCGCGACGAACGGCAGCGCGCGCACCCCCCATCCGGCGAGAAGACGGGCCAGCCCGGCATCGGGGGCCGCAGGCGCGATCAGCACGAAGAGACGCCCGCCGCGGCGGAGGAAGGAATCCACCATCGCGCTTTCCGCCGACGAGAACGGCGTGCGCGCACCCGCCACCACAAGGACTCCGCATCCGTCGGGGACGGACGTCGCCTGGGCGGTCTCGAAAGGACGAAGCTCATATCCGTCCCTGCGCAGGGCACGGGCCAGCGTGCTCATGCCGGTGACGGGATCGTAGGAGTCGAAGGAGAACTCGCCGTGCCCGACGGTCCAGTACACGGTCTCGCGACCCGCAGGCAGGGAAAGGCGCAGCAACGCGGAGGCGCATGCCGACTCGTCGACATCCGCGATCGGCACGGAGATTCGCCGCCTGCCGCGTTCGAACACCACCGTTCCCTCGCGGACGCCGGCGCGGGTGAGGCGCACGGCCGTGGAAAGGTCCCAGCGCGGATCGGCAAAGTCCACCACGAGCCGCGTTCCGGCGGCGTCGCGCGCGGCCGCCTCCAGTCCGCGGAGAAGGCGCGCGGTGCCACGCCAGGCGGGGTCGCGACGCGATAGGAAGCACGTTGCCCGCGTCTCGCCGTGCGTATCCGCCAGGATTGAGCGCGTACGCGCGGAGAATCCGGGCGAATGCGAACGGAGCGGCCACTCCATGGTGAAGTCCAGCCGCCACGCGCACACGGCCGCCATCACGGCGAACACGAACCCCAGCGCGACCACGACGGCCGTGGAGACCTTGAGGCCAAGCACCCCACCACCGCTGCCCGCGAACCTCCGCGCGGCGATTGTCTTGGAGGCCGTGAAGAGGGCCAGCGCCGTTCCAAGGACCATGCAGGCCACATACGCGAACGAGAACATGCCCGCGCCTGCATCAGACGCGAACCGCTCCACGGGGAACACGGGGAAGACGCCGCGCACGGACGGACTGCAGACGAACGCCGCGCGGTATATCGCATACGGCAGCAGCGGCACGCACACCATCGTGGCCGCGCCGGCGGCCGCGGCGTGTGGGATGCAGGCGCTTGCCAGGGTGCCTATCGCGCACGAAAGCGCCCCCCAGAAAAGCAGCCCCACGAGCGCAGGCAGGAAATCGGCAAGTGCCACGGACGAACCACCCGTGGCGCAGCATGGCAGGACCACAAGCGGAACCGCCATGTAGGCCAATAGCATGAGCGACAAGTAGAGGAACGCGCCGCAGAAGCGCCCCATGAGATAGTCGCGCTCGCTGATCGGCGCGGAGAGGATCAGCTCCATCCGCCCGGAGAGCCGGTCGTCAGCCACGATGCGCATCGTCACGATCGCCGCGAGGCATGGCAACGTAGCCACGGCCGACTCCGCCCAGATGGACGAAAGAACCGCAACCGTGCCTTCCGCGCGCACCAGGGCACGGACGAACAGGTACGACGTCGCCGCCAGGAAGAGCGCCGTGCCGAACGCCGCCGTCAGCGAAGTGGCGAGCGAACCGAACGTGCGCGTGGCATATAGGCGGAAGGTCCTCATGTGCCAAGCGCCTTTCTTGCGGCGGCGGCGTTTCCAGCCTCCGCTATGCGCCCGTCCTTCAGCACGAGGAACCGCGAGGCGACCCGGCCGAGATCCTCCAGCTCGTGGCCGGAGACCACCACCGACGCGAACTGCGAGAACGCCGCGAGCGTCTGCCCGAGAGACTGGCGGGTGGCAGGGTCGATGCCAGCGAACAGGTCGTCGGCCAGAAGGAACCGCGGCCGCAGCAGCAGCGCCTCGGCCAGCGCCACCCGGCGGCGCTGGCCGTGTGAAAGCAGGCGGATGCGCGTGTCGGCGAGGTCGCCCAGCGAACACGCCTCCATCGCCTCCAGGACCCGATGGCGTATCTTCCGCACCTGTTCGCCCTTGAGCCGGGCACGGAACTTCAGATAGGCCTTCACCGTGAGCTCGGGTTCGACCGGCGTCTGCTCCGGCATGTAGCCTAGCAGGCGGCGGAAGCGCAGCGTCTCGCGGAAGGCGTTGAATCCGTCCGCGCGGAGCTGGCCGGAGCTTGGAAGCAGGATGCCCGCAAGGATGCGCATCAGCGTCGTCTTGCCGGCACCGTTCGCACCCACCAGCGCCACGGTCTCGCCGGACGCCACCGAGAAGGTGGCGCCGTCGAGAACCTGCCGCCGCGCGTACGCGAACGATATGCCACGGGCCTCAAGCATGGTCCAAACGCACCGGCATCACTTGCGCGCCAGAAGCACCTTCTGCTCGTAGTCGAGGACGTCCTTCATCCAGCTCTCGTCGGCCGGCAGCCCTGCGCGGCTGCAGAACTCCTCCCACACCGCCGCCAGCGGATAGGTCTTGAGCTCCTCCTGCAGGACGAGCTGTTCGGTGTACTGGCGTGCGTTCTGCAGGCCCACGAGGGTCTTCGTGGGCTCGAGCAGCGCCTCCAGCAGCGCCTTCTGCATGTTGCGCATGCCGAGCACCCAGGCCGCGATGCGGTTGATGGAGGCATCGAAGTAGTCGAGCGCGATCAGGAAGTTCTTCGGCCCGAGGCGCACGATCTCGTGGGCACAGGCGCGCACGTCGTCGTTGAAACGGATCACATGGTCGGAATCCCACCTGACCGGACGCGACACATGGAACGCCACCTTGCCGGAGAAGAGCATGAGCGAACTGATCTTGTCCGCCACGTTCTCGGAAATGTGGAAGTGGCCCGTGTCCAGCAGGCACAGGAGATTGTTCTTCATCGCGTAGCAGAGGTAGAACTCGTGCGATCCAGGCGTGCAGCTTTCCACGCCGATGCCGAAGAGCTTGGACTCGATCGTCGGCACGCAGAGCTTCTTGTTGTAGCGGTACTTGAAGATCTTGTCGTAGGACTCCTTGAGGCGCTTGCGCGGCCCGAAGCGGTCGGTTGGATCGTCCTTGAAGCCGTCCGGCACCCAGAAGTTGACCCCGCACGGCGAACCAAGCTCCTTGCCGAAGTATTCGGCTATCTTGAGGCACTGGATGCCATGCCTGATCCAGAACGCGCGCACGCGCGGATCCTCGCTTGCGAGCGTGAGGCCGTCGGCGAGCGGGTGCGAGAAGAACGTGGGGTTGAAGTCGAGCCCGATGCGGCGCTTCTTCGCGAAATCGACCCACGCGCGGAAATGCTTCGGTTCGAGCTTGTCGCGATCGACCTTCTTTCCGTCCTCGAAGACGGCGTAGCAGGCATGGAGGTTGAGTCGGTGCCGGCCGGGGATGAGCGAGAACGCCTTGTCGATGTCTGCCATGAGCTCCGCCGGGGTGCGGGCCTTGCCGGGATAGTTGCCGGTCGTCTGTATGCCGCCGGACGCCCCCAGGTCGTTCTCGAAGCCGCCCACGTCGTCCCCCTGCCAGCAGTGCATGGAGATGGGGATCGCCGCCAGCGACGCCAGCGCCTTCTCCGTGTCGACGCCTATCCTGGCGTACTGCTTCCTTGCCGCTTCGTATGTAGCCTTGCTCATTCGATTGCCTCCTGTTTGGTTTGATGGTGTGAAGTGCCGCTATTATATCAAACTCCGCGCCGCGTGTGTGGGAATTGTTCCGCAATGTTTTTTTGCCGCGGAACACACGAAGGAGATTTAGTCCTCCGCCTTCAGACGGAATTGTGGTATAATTTCGCGCCGATGGACAACGAGGACAGATACGGCGGATACACTCCGCGGCGAGCGACGCGATTCTACGTGCCGCTGCTGCTGCAGGCGTTCTCGCAGTCGCTCACCTATCCGCTCGTGGGCGCCATCGCATCGCGCGGCACATACGGCGTGGACGAGCTCACCGCCTTCACCCAGGGCCAGATAGCGATGTTCTTCATCGGCGCCATCGGCGGCGGACTCATCACCACCGGCATGGTGTTCGCGCGCACGGTCGCCGGCATGGCGGCGTTCCGCAGGCTGAACGCCCTGATGATGGTGGCGCTTCTGTCCGTCCAGGCAGCCTGCGCCGTCGGACCGATGGGCGACTGGATATTCTGCCACCTGTTCAACCTTCCGCGGCATCTGGCGGACATCGCCAGCCGCACCATGCTCTTCGGCGTGGTAATGCAGGGCTTCTTCTTCGTGAGGAACGTGCCGCTCGTGGCGCTGTTCAACGCACGCGCCAGCACAGAGGCCAACTGGGCGACGTTCGTGCGCATCATCGCCGCGTTCCTCTGCTCCATCGCCTTCCCGCGCCTGGGATGGACCGGTGCCGACTGGGCGCTTGCGGCGCTCACCGGCAGCGTGTTCATCGAACTCGCGCTATCGTGGCTCTTCGCGCGCAGATACATGCGCGAGATACCCGAGGGCGAGGGCGTGCCGCTGGGCAGACAGTTCGCCTTCACCATGCCGCTGTCGCTCGGTTCGGCCCTGCTTGCCTTCTCGCCCGTGATCATAGCCCTCTTCGTGGGACGCAGCGCCAACGCCACCGACATGCTGGGACTTCACTATGTCACGCTGGGCATTGCCAACCCGGTATCGTTCGCGGCGCTCAGGATGCAGACCGTGGCCATACAGTTCCCGCCGGAATACCAGGGCGACAGGCGGCTGCTCGGATTCGCTGTGGTGGCGGGCCTCCTGCTGGGGCTGGTGCCGTTCGCGCTGTCGCTGCCCGGCCCCGGCGGATGGTACTACGGCACGGTGCAGAACATCCCGCCGCATCTGCTGGGCACGGCGCTTCTCATGAGCGGCCTGTATTCCTTCATAGAGGTGATCCACGCCATCCGAGGCCGCATAGAGGGGATCGCCGCCTGGCGCAACCGCCCCAACAGCGTGATGGCCGGGCAGATCGCGTACTTCGTCACACTCACCGCCGTCGCCGCCGGGCTGCTTGCCCTCGGCGCGCCAGGATGGGTGATCGCCATCGGAGCCATCTATGCGGCGCCCGTGGCGACCATCGCCGCGGTGTACATCACTTTGGCTCTTCCAGATTCCACTCCTCGAAGCGAGTCTTCTGCTCGACGGGCCTGGAGTATACATCAGTCTCGTCGACATCCGGCTTCTGCTCAAGGGCATTCTCAAACGTAGGCAGCTTGCGCGGCGGCGTGTCGTCGAGGACGACCACCCCTTCGCGGCCGGCGGCGTTCTTGACGGGTATTCCCACCTTGCCTGCGCCTATGACGGCGGCGGCCGCAGCCTTCTGCGCCTCTGTAACGGCTTCACGCGCGTCGACCTCGGCCTTGGCGGCCTCGTCGACCTCGCCAAGACGCGAATTGCGCGGCGGCAGTTCCTTCAGAAGCGGGTCGTCGCCGCCGATCATGGTGCACTTGAGCGGCTCGTTTATGTATTCCTCGATCTCGGGGATGGCGAAGGACTCGTCTTCGTCCGCGAACGAGATCGCTATGCCGGTGTTGCCGGCGCGGCCCGTGCGGCCGATGCGATGCACATAGTCCTCGGCCTCGTAGGGGAAGTCGAAGTTGATCACATACTCCACGTCGTCCACGTGTATGCCGCGGCCGGCCACGTCCGTCGCCACCACGATCTTGATCTCGCCGTCGCGGAAGGAATCGAGCACCTGCAGCCGCCTGTTCTGGCTGACGTCGCCGGAAAGCATCTCGCATCTGACGCCGCGGCACTTCAACGACTCGTACACGTCCTCTGTCGTGGACTTGCGGTTGCAGAACACGATCGCGCGGGCATCCGGATGCAGGGCTATGTGGTTGAACAGCACCTTGAACTTGTCCTCCGCGCGTATCACGTACACGACCTGCCGCACGGTGTCGGTGGCGTTGTGCTCGCTCTCTACCTCGGCCTTCACGGGCTCTTCCATCCACTGCGAGGCCAGCCGCATCACATCGTCCGTGAGCGTGGCGGAATAGAGCATCGTCGCGCGCTTGTCCTTCGGGGGAAGGCGGCCGATGATGCGCCGCACGTCCGGGATGAAGCCCATGTCCAGCATGCGGTCCGCTTCGTCGATGACAAGCGTATCCACGCACGACAGGTTCACCACGCGCTGGTTGCAGAAGTCCAGCAGCCGGCCAGGGGTCGCGACCAGCAGATCAACCGGCGCGTTCGCGAGCTCCTGCCTCTGGCGATCGTAGTCCATTCCGCCATAGACGGCAAGCGAACGCAGATTGCAGTATTTGCCGATGGCGTCGGCATCCTTGCATATCTGGATGACGAGCTCGCGCGTAGGCGCCAGCACCAGCGCCCTCGGCGTGCCGCCGGTCTTCGCGCGCGACTCGGGCGTGCGCAGGTAGCGCGTCAGGATCGCCACGAGAAACGCGGCCGTCTTGCCACTGCCGGTCTGCGCCTTCCCCGCAACGTTCTTGCCATCGAGCGCGTTCTGCAGCGAAATGGCCTGTATGTCCGTACAATAGTTGAATCCGAGATCGGCTATCGCATGCATCACCTCCGACGGGAGATCGAAGTCATGGAAGCGCTTCTTTCCTTCGACCGGCTCCACCACGAAGGACGCCGGATCCCAGGCTGCATGGGCTGCCTGGCGGCGCGCGATCTCCTCGGCCGACACCTCTCCGCCGGGACGCATCTCGTTCGCAGCCGTATTGACTGGCTTCGGACCGCGACCGCGCCGACCGTCCCTACCGCGATCGCCCCTGCGCTGTCCGCGCGGGGGCTGCGCATCCCTGTTGGCTCCGCCGCGCTGAGGTCCCTTGCCTGGACGATCCGGTCTGCCGGATGCATCTGCACCCTGACGCGGCGCGGCCTTGCGCGGCTGGCCCTGCTGTCCACCGCCCTTCTGCTGCGGCGCGCCACCTTCGCCGCCCTTGCCATGCCGGCCGCGCTTGCCATGCCGGCCACGGCCGTTCTGCTGGCCGCCCTTCTGGGAGGAGCCGCCCTTTCTCCCATCGGCGGACCCCTTCGCCTTGTCTTTTCCGGTGACGACCGCCACCAGCTTCTTCAGAAAACCAAATGCCATCGCCCCTCCTCTGGAGCTTCTGTATAATGCGATGGAAACGGCGGACCGCATGGAAGCGGCGCCTCCAGACGACCCGTCGTTCCGTGGAGGCCCGGTGCTCGGGCCTTGTCCCCGTGAATCAGCGCTTCGAGAACTGGAAGCGCTTGCGGGCGCCCGGCTGGCCGGGTTTCTTGCGTTCCTTCATGCGGCTGTCACGCGTGAGGCAGCCGGCCTTCTTCAAGGCCGCGCGCAGATTCGCATCCGCCGCGCAGAGCGCACGGGCAAGGCCATGACGGATGGCGCCGGCCTGGCCGGACACGCCACCGCCCTTGGCGAACGCCACCACGTCCACGCTTGCGAGATCGTAGCCTGCGATGCCGATGGGCTGCTTGAGATAGTCGCGCAGCGCCTCGGATGGGATGTATGCCTCAAGAGCCGTCTTGTTGACGAGCCACTTGCCATCGCCCTTGACGAGCTTGACGTAGGCGACCGCGGTCTTGCGGCGGCCCGTGCCGGAGGCGATCAAAGTTTCCTTGGCCATTTCGATTTACCTCCTTAAAGCTTGATCTCCACGGGCCTCTGGGCCGCGTGCGTGTGTTCAGGGCCGGCGAATACCTTCACGCGCGTCATCATCTTGCGCGCGATGTTGTTCTTGGGCAGCATGCCCCAGACGGCCTCCATGATCATGCGCTCCGGATGGAGTTCGCGCATGCGAGCGGCGGAGAATCGCTTCAGGCCGTCCCGATACCCGGAATAGCGCTGGTATTCCTTCTGCTGCTCCTTCTTGCCGGTGAGCTTCACCTGGGCGGCGTTCACCACCACCACGAACGCTCCGGCATCGACCGACGGATCGAACGAAGGCGAATCCTTCGCCCGCAGCTTGTTGGCGATCACTACCGCCAGACGGCCCAGGACCTTGTCCTTGGCGTCAACCAGGAACCACGGGCGCTTGTCGCCGGGGTTCGCTGGACGAGTACTTTTCTGCATGTTCTTGTCTTTCCTGTGGCTTTGTCGCCCCGCTGACGGGACGTTTTGTCCGGTTGGACCACCAGCCCCATGCCGATGGCCGGGAACCGACTTTTCATCGCCGATTCCGCGTGAGGGCGCATATTTAACCATAATCGGCCGAAATAGTCAATACCCTTTAGAAGCTAAAATCGTACGTTGTACTGTATCATCTCCCTTCTTCGGGGACGCAGGGCATGTCAGATGTTGAACTTTGGCTTCGCGAGGGTGTTGCGGTCGGACACGATCCTGAGATTCCTGTGGAAGCGCGCCAGTGTAACAGGGTAGTCTTCACCGGGCATGCCGAGCGCGGCGATGCGCAGACAGGTGTTCGCCCAGTTGAAGCCTAGCATCTCGTTGCGCGTCATGAGCAGCATCTTGCGGGCCTCCAGGCACTGCTTCATACCCATCGTGATCGCGCGCTTCGGGAAGTTCACAAGATTGCCGCCCACGCCAGGATGGCGGGTGGCGTCGATCGTGCGCGTGAAGTCGTTGATGTTGAGGATGCGCGGATTCGAGTCCTTCACGCCGGGCTCAGGCTCGTTGAACGCCACGTGGCCGTGTATGCCGATGCCGCCGTAGCAGACCTCGATGCCGCCAAGGTCCTTGATCATCTGCGGCAGGTCCTTTATGTTCTTCGGGCTGGGGAAGATGATCTGGTCCTTGGGCATCAGGAGATCGGGACGGATGCGGTTGAAGAGCAAGGGGCCGATCTGTCCGCGGAACGAGAGAGGATTCGACATCGGTATGAGTTCGTCCTTTTCATCGTCCACATATTCGTCCATGAAGAAGAACCGCACGTTCCCGAGGCTCAGGTTTCTGTAGTTGATCTTTTCGGCCATCAGGCGGTAGGGCTGGGTGGGCCCCACGGGCATGATGAAGTTCACGACCTTCCTACCCTTCGCGGCCTTCGCGAACTCATTGACCATCTCCTCGGCGAGATAGTCGTATACCTCGTCGAGCGTGTCGAAGATCACAAGCTGTCCCTTGGCCCGCCTGATCACCTCGTCAGGCTCCAGCGCGTTGATCCTGCGCACCTCGGCCGATCTCTGCTTCTCCGTCATCAGTTTCCGCTTCATCTGTCCAGTCTCCTTTGCGGACAGGCCATGCAGGCGCAAACCGCCGCAGCGCTGTCCGGTACGCCGCATATTATATCCCATCCGGTCCTCCGCTTCAATCGAATATTGTCGGACTTCCAGGCGCGGGGCGCATCTGCGTAATTCACCCGAGCCCAACCGCTCCGATCATGCGGCAGGGCGGTAAAGGTACTTGATTTCATTGTTCGTGTACCAGACATATGCTTCAAGGAACGACGCGAATCCGCCCTTTGACCAGAACTGGCCGC
>JAFXTB010000052.1 GCA_017525225.1 Kiritimatiellia bacterium | reverse complement strand
CATTCGTCCATTTTCAATTTTTCGGTATTCTGAATGAGGGTGATCTGCGGCTGAAATGTGTGAAACCTCTATTTCTCAGCCCGTTCCGTGCCGCACATGAGTGCGTTTCCGAGTATTCCGTGGTTAAGATTTCCACAAAAATCTTTGAAGTCCCAACTTTATTTGGTCAAACCAAGATCCGCAATCACATTACAATCACCGTCAGCATGGGCACGAGGCGGAAATGTTCATTGTGCGTCGCGATGTCGGCGCCATGCTCGAGGGCAGACGCGGCAATGCGCATTTACGATGAAGCGTCTTCCAACCCTATCGTGTCGAACATCGGGATATTGAGGTAATGCCGGTCGCGGGTAAATAGGACACCCCCTACTTCCAACGTGGCTGCGGCAATCCAAATGTCATTCGTTGGGATCGGCGTTCCGTTCTTCTTCAGCAGGTTGTACGTCTTGGAGTAATGCCTGACAGTCGCCTCGGAGACAGGCAACAACCGCGTGTTGGACATCGCCATGAGCGTCGAGAGGGCTTCTCTCGTCATTTTGGCTCGCCTAGTGCCCATTTCCGTCCCTGCAACAACCTCTGCATACGCAACCACAGGTACAACCAGCTCCTCTGTACCGCAAAGCGCACGCTCCAGTTCAGGGTCAGAACCATCAAAGAGCGAGATGAGCGCGTTCGCATCCAGTAGCAGCGGGCATCTCATTTCCACATCTCCTCGTCGATGGTATGCTGCGCGGCAATGGCCTTGCGGACGAAATCGGATTCCTCCTTGGGAATGCAGCCGTAAACCGCCTTCCACTGGTTCACACGATTAGATGCATTATCTCTGTGCAAACCGAGGATAGGCGAAAGCAAATCCTTCACGGCCTGATTGACACTCTTGCCGAGGCGGTCCGCATACGCGCGGAGCGCCGTCGCGAAAGCGTCCTCGGCATGTATGGTGACAGTTGTCATGTTTCCTCTGTATGATTCACTTGTTTCAAACGGGTGATTCATAGTATAGCACATTCTTACGACAGGCACAAGCCACCCACAATAAACGGTAAAAATCAGGGCGCATCTGCGTAATTCACCGCAATCCATTCCTGGATGGGTACGGTGAAACTAGCGAGAATATCTTCATGTCGCCGGGGTGCCCGCGCCAGCGGGTGACGTCGGCGACAGCACGCCGCCCGACTTCCCCGGTTCGCCAGCGTAGAGGATCATCCCTTCCGAGACGCCCACGCTCATCTTGCGCGGAGCGAGGTTGGCGATGAAAAGGACCTCCTTGCCGACAAGCACGGAAGGATCGGGATAGGCGTCCCGGATGCCGGAGAATATCGTGCGCCTGCCGAGAGCACCGCAGTCAAGCTCGAACTTGAGCAGCTTCGAGCTCTTGGGGACCAGCTCGCAGGAAAGGACCAGGCCGGTGCGCATGTCGAGCTTCTCGAAATCCGGGAAGGCGATCTCGCTCTTGAGCGGCGCGACCTCGCCTTTAGCGCCGTTAGAGGCCTTGTTCTTGGAGGCGCGGCTTTCGTGCGCGACTTCACCGGATTCCGCGGGCTTCACCTTCGCGGCGTCGACCATCGCCTCCACCTGCTCCGGCTTGATGCGCGTGGCAAGATACTCGTACTGGCCGATAGATTCGCCCTCGCGCGTCGTCGCCACATCTTCCCAGCACCACGGATCTTCGCCGAACAGTTCCGCCGCCTTGTCGGCATACGCAGGCAGGACGGGCTTCAGGTAGATCGCGAGGATCCTGAACACGTTGAGAATCGTGGTGAGGGTTGTGCGCGTGGCCTCAACGTCTGTCTTGATCGTAAGCCAGGGCTGGCGACGGTCGAAATACTCGTTGGCGGCATCGGCGATCTTCGCCACCTCAACGGGTACTTGCGAGAAGCGTCTGTCCTCGTAGTGCCGCGCGATCGCGTCGGCGCGGCTGCGCGCAAGCTCCACAAGCGCGCGCCCCTCTTCGTCGAGCGCGCCAAGCCTGCCGCCGAGGGCGGTCTTGTTCAGCATCTGCGCGCCACGCGAGGCGAGATTCGTGATCTTGCCCACGAGGTCGGAGTTCACGCGATGGACGAAATCGACGAGGTTGAGGTCCATGTCGTCGGTCGTGCCGCCGAGCTTGCAGGCGTAGTAGTACCTAAGGGCCCAGCCGGGAAGGTGGTCGAGATACGTGCGCGCGTTGACGAACGTCCCCTTCGACTTGGACATCTTCTCGCCGTTGACCGTGAGGAAGCCATGCACGAACACCTTGTCGGGCGTGCGTATGCCCGCCACATGCAGCATCCCCGGCCAGAAGAGGCAGTGGAAGCGGATGATGTCCTTGCCGATGAAATGGTAGAGTTCCGGCTTGACGCCGTCCGCCGTAGCCTCGCCAGAGCCATCCGCGCCCGGCCACCAGTCCGCAAGGCGCTGGCCAGTCTTGGAGCACCAGTTTTCAAGCGATGCTATGTAGCCAATGGGCGCATCCACCCACACATAGAAGAACTTGCCCGGATGGCCCGGGATCTCGAAGCCGAAGTAGGGCGCGTCGCGGCTTATGCACCAGCCGCGCAGGGGTTCCCCGAACCATTCGAGCAGCTTGTTGGAGACGTCGCTCGTGGTGTGTTCGGGGAGCCATTCCCTGAGGAAGTCGCGGAACGGCTCCAGTTCGAAGTAGAGATGCTCCGAGTCGCGCACGACCGGCGTCCCTCCGCACGTGGTGCACACGGGGCCACCCAGCTCCTCCGCCGCGTACGTGCCGCCGCAATGGTCGCAGCTGTCGCCATACTGGCCCTCCGCGCCGCATTTCGGACACGTCCCCTTCACGAAGCGGTCCGGCAGGAACATCCTGCACTTCTCGCAGTAGAGCTGCGGCGCGGTGCGCGCCGTGATCGCGCCGGACTTCTCCATCGCCGCGAAGATGCGCTCGGAAAGTGCCTTGTTCTCAGGCGAGTTGGTGGTATAGTAGTTGTCGAACGCCACCTCGAAGTCGGTGAAGTCCCTGAGATGCGCGTCATGGCTGCGGGCTATGAGCTCTTCGGGCGTGATGCCCTCGCCGCGCGCCCGGATCATCACGGGCGTGCCGTGGGTATCGTCCGCGCATACGTACACGCAGTCGTTTCCGCGCATCTTCTGGAAACGCACCCAGAAGTCGGTCTGGATGTACTCCACGAGATGTCCAAGGTGGATGTCGCCGTTCGCATACGGAAGCGCCGATGTGACAACTATCTTTCGCCTGTCTGCCATGTCAATCCATGCCCTCTCTTTCAATCCATGCGTCGGGGCGCGGCCGCAAGGCCGCGCCCCTCATGCCTCCTCTTCGGGGGCGCGCCCTGCTAGGCGCGGGAGCAGTAGCCCTTGAAGGGCTTGCCGCCCACCATCACCTCGCGCCTCGCCTCGTCGAACGTGGCACGCATGCCGGTGCGGGCCGCGGCATTCGCCATGATGAGCGCGATCGCGTGGCTGTAGCCGGCGTCCACGGAGGCGTTGGGGTCCTTGCGGGCGCGCACGCACTCCATCCAGTTGCGCATGTGCGAGCTGGTGAGTGAATCGCCGCCGGTGTTGGCGCTCGTGACGACGTCCTCCTTCGGCGCGGGCAGCGCGGTCTCCTGCCAGCCGTCCTTGGTCTCGACGCCTTCGTTGGTGACCATGCCGCGGCCCATGTCGACGCAGCCGTTCGGCCCGAAGTACTTCTCGATCGGGCTTTCGGCGTTCGGCTTGGAGCCGCCGCCGCAGTTCGTCTGGTGGCTCTGGAACACGCACTGGAAGCCCTTGCCCTTCACGCCCGACTCGCCGTATTCAAGGATCGTCGTGAACGTGTCGTAGCTCTGGCGGCCGTCGACCCACTGGTAGAGCCCGCCCGACGACACGGCGGTCTTCGGATAGCGGTAGCCCGTGAACCAGGCGACCGTGTCAATCTGGTGGCACATCCACTGGCCGGGCGTACCGGACGAGAACGGCCAGAAGAGGCGGAACTCGAGGTACTTGCGCGGATCGAAGGGATAGGCGGCGGGATCGCGGTCCAGCAGCCAGAGGTCCCAGTCCACATCCTCCTTCTTGAGCGAGGCGATGAGATCGGGGCTGCGGCGCCAGCGCTTCGGCTGGTTCACGTTCCACTTGAGGTCAACGTAGCTGATGTCGCCGAACGCGCCGGAGTTGACATACTCCTTTGCGGCCATGTACTTCTTGCCGCTGCGGCGCTGGGAGCCGATCTGCAGCACCGCGCCAGGCGCGAAGCCGGCCTTGCGCTTCGCGTTCACCGCGTCAAGCAGCATGTTGGCGGAATACATGTCCTCGGCGAGAGGCTTCTCGCAGTAGGCGTCCTTGCCGGCCTGGACAGCGTGCGCGGCGTGCTGGGCATGCTGGAAGTCGGCCGTGGAGATGATCACGGCATCGACGTCCTTCGCCTTCTCGTAAAGCTCCACGTCGCTGCGGTACGCGTCGATCTTGTGGCCGAAGATCTTCTCGAGGCCTGGCACGGCATTCTCGACGAGGCGCTTCTTCCACAGGTCGGCCACGGCGACCATGTCGAAGTTGAGTTCCTTGTAGTGGTGCTGGAAGCACTTCACCAGCGAGCCGCGGAAACGGTCCGAATATCCCACGCAGGCCACGCGCACGCGGTCGTTCGCGCCCACTGCGTAGAGCGACGGCGCATAGCCGGCCGCAAGTATGCCGGCCGTGCCGGCCGTAGACTTCACGAAATCCCTTCTTGATATGCTCATGTTGTTCCTTTTTTGTTGTTGTTTGCGGTAAAACCACCCAGGCCCCGGAACGGGACGACCGCAATTATATCAAATAACCCGGTCGTTAACAATCATTCACGTAAGCAACCTGCAGATGGCGGCGTATGGGTCCTCGGCGCGGCAGACCGCGCGCACCACCGCCCAGTTGCGTGCCCCGGCGGCGCGCACGTCCGCCAGGCGCGTCTCGTCGATGCCGCCGATGGCCACGGCCGGATGTGCGGCGGCCTCGATCATCGCGCGCATCGTCCCGAGCCCGAGGGTGGGGTCGGGGATGTCCTTGGTGGGCGTGGCGTACACGGGCCCCACGCCGATGTAGTCGATGGGCTGCGTGCGCGAGGCCAGGGTTTGTGCGGGGTTGTGCGTGGAAAGCCCCACGATCCTGAGCGACGGGAAGCGCGCGCGCACCTCGGCCGGCGGCATGTCGTCCTGCCCCACATGCACGCCATCGGCCTCCGCCTCGGCGGCGATGGAAGGATCGTCGTTGACTATGAACAGCGTGCCCGTGCCGGCAGTTATCCGGCGCATCTCGCGCGCTTCGCGCAGGATGTCGGCCCGCGCCGCATGCTTCATGCGCAGCTGCACGATCTTCACGCCCGCGCGCACCGCGGCCTCGGCGCACCTGGCGTATCCCGCCACGGGGTCGGTTACGACGAGATAGAGGCCGAAGTCGTCCATCAGGCGCCCAGGTCCCTCTTCACGATCTCGGCTATCTTGCGGCCGCTCTTGAGCATGCCGCCGAAGATCGGCCCCATGCGGAAGCCGCCCTGCACGTTGTTCGCCGCCATGCCCGACGCGTAGAGCCCGGGATAGAGGCGCTTCGTGTTCTCCACCGTCGTGCGCTCGCCATCCTCCATCCACATCGGCTTCTCGCCGAGTATTCCGCCGGTGGGCGAGTCGATCTTCACGCCGGCCTTGTTCACGGCCTTGTTGACGATCTCACTGGGATGGCCGGTGCCGTCGATGAGCGCGCGCGTCGTCACCACGATCGGATCCACGTGCATCTCGAGCCGGGCCACGGGGTTCCAGTTGATCACCACGCCGGACACGACGCCGTCGTGCATCACGATGTCCTCCACCTTCACCGCGTTGAAGATCGTGGCTCCCGCCTTGCGGGCGCCGAAGATGAGGCCGGAGGCCATCTCCACGGAATCGACGGTATGGTACTTCTCACCGTAGGGGACGGTCGCGATGCCGAACTCGTGCAGGATCTCCGCGGCATCATTCTGGACCGTCACCTCGTTGAACAGCATTCCGCCGCCCCAGGTGCCGCCGCCGGGCGCGAGCTTCGATTCGTACATCGCCACCTTGAGGCCTGCCTTCGCGAGATCGTGCGCGGCCACGAGGCCGCTAGGCCCGGCACCCACGATCGCCACGTCGATGGCCAGGTTGCTCTCGAGTTTCTGGAAGAAGCGGCGCACTATGGCGCCCGATATCACCTCTTCCATCACTTCCTTCTTTTCGTCCATTTCTATCTCCTTTTATGCGTCGGGCCAGAGTTCATGCGCCAGCTCGCGCAGCTTGTACTTCTGAATCTTCTGCGAGGCCGTCATCGGGAAGATGTCCATGAAATGGACGTACTTCGGGATCTTGAACCACGAGATCTTGTTGTGGCAGAAGTCCGCCACGTCGCTTTCCTGAAGCTGCGCCCCGTCCGCCGGGATGATGAACGCAGCCGGCTGCTCGCCGTACTTCTTCGAGGGGCAGCCCACCACCGCCACGTCCTTGACGCCCGGCATCGTGCCGAGGAAGTCCTCCACCTCCTTTGGGGAGATGTTCTCGCCGCCGCGGATGATGAGGTCCTTGAGACGGCCCGTGATGTAGTAGTAGCCGTCCTTGTCCATGCGGCCGATATCGCCGGAATGGAGCCATCCGTTCTTGTCTATGCACTTGTCGGTCTGCTCTGGCATCTTGTAGTAGCCCTTCATGCAGTTGAAGCCGCGGCAGCAGATCTCGCCGTCGGTATTGAGCGGGGCTATCGCGCCGGTCTCCGGGTCGATGATCGCCACCTCGATGCCGGGGAGGGCCTGGCCGATCGTCTTGCACTTGCGCTCGATGGACGGCTCGAAGGAGCGCGTCATCGTCATCACGGGACCGCTCTCGGTGAGGCCGTAAGGGTTGCACACCTCCTTCATGTACATGCGGTCGACAACCTGCTGCATGCGGTGCACGGGGCACGCGCTGCCGCTCATGATACCGGTACGCAGCGAGCTGAAGTCGAACTTCGGGAACAGGGGGTTGTCGAGCATCGAGATGTACATCGTGGGCACGCCGTAGACGGCCGTGCACTTCTCGCGCTCGATGGACATCATCACCTGGATGGGGTCGAACTTCTCCACGAACACCATCGTGGCGCCGTGGTTCACGCAGCTCATCACGCCCAGCACGCATCCGAAGCAGTGGAAGAGCGGCACCGGGATGCACACGCGGTCGCGGCATGTGAGGTTCTGGCAGGCGCCGATCCAGAAGCCGTCGTTGGCGATGTTGCGGTGCGTGAGCTGCACGCCCTTCGGGAATCCCGTGGTGCCGCTGGTGTACTGCATGTTCACCACGTCGTTCACGTCGCATTCGGCCTGGCGGTCGAGGTAGTCCTGCCACGGCGTCTCCACTGCGAGCGACATCACCTCGTTGAGCGAGTACATGCCGCGGTGCTTCTCGCCGCCGAGGAACATCACACGCCTCAGGTGCGGATACTTCGCGCTCCTGAGCTCGCCGCGCGGCTGGTCCTTGAGTTCTGGCACGAGCGTGTAGATCACGTCCACGTAGCTGCAGTCGCGGTAGCCGGAGATGATGAAGAGGTTCTCCGTGTCGGACTGGGTGAGCGCGAAGTCCATCTCGTGCTCCTTGTAGTTGGTGTTGAGCGGCAGCAGAATCGCGCCGATCTTGGCCGCCGCGAACATGAGCACCACCCAGTGCGGCACGTTCGTCGCCCACAGTGCTATCTTCTCGCCGCGCTTGACGCCAAGCGCCATCAGTCCGCGCGCGAGCCTGTCCACCTCCTCGCCGAACTCGTACCATGTGAGCCGGTAGTCGCGGTCGGCATATACCACGGCGTCGTTCTCGCCGCAGCGCGCTATGGTCTGGTCAAGAAGCTGGCCAAGCGTGTATTCCCGTGTCACCGGCAGGTTGTGCCATGGCACGCCGCGTGAAACGCTCTGCGTGAACGGGGCCTCCACAGGCGCCGTTCCGACTGGATCGGTCAGCTTGAATTCAGACATCTCTGCATCCTCTTCGAATCTTGTTCTTCCTTCTGCCCTTCCTTGACCTGAAGAGCCGTAGGCGCATATTTTACCATATTCCGGCGGGAAATGGCACTCAGAATCGTACCTGCGCATCTGCCCGGGTGCGATTCTAAACCGTTGAGCCGCTTGCGCGCAGCGCGGTTGATACCGAGGCCTATGCCGACCTGCTCGCCCGACCCGCAGTTTGCAGGCACCCCGCCGGCATGATTTTGACGCGCGGGCCTTCACGCGCGCCCTTTG
>JAFXTB010000051.1 GCA_017525225.1 Kiritimatiellia bacterium | reverse complement strand
GGACTTCGCGGCCCGTGTAGCCGCGGGAGAGGATGTCGCGGAGGGTGAAGAAGTTGCCGGCGGACTTGGACATCTTGTGGCCTTCGACCATGAGGTGGGCGCAGTGCATCCAGTACTTGGAGAAGGGCTTGCCGGTGGCGGCCTCGGCCTGTGCGATCTCGTTCTCGTGGTGGGGGAAGAGGTTGTCGATGCCGCCGGTGTGCAGGTCGAAGGTCTCGCCGAGGTACTTCATCGACATGGCGGAGCACTCGATATGCCAGCCCGGCCGGCCGCGTCCCCAGGGCGATTCCCAGCCCACCGGCCCATCCGACTCCTCCCACGCCTTCCACAGAGCGAAGTCGCCTACGTTCTCCTTGTCGTACTCGTCGGCCGCGCACCGCGCGCCCGTGCGCTGGTGGTCGAAGTCGATGTGGGCGAGCTTGCCGTAGCCGGGGAACTTCGTGACGGCGAAATACACGCTGCCGTCGTCGCTCCTGTAGGCGATACCCTTCTCCACAAGCCTCTCCACGAGCGCGATCATCTCGGGGATGTGGTCCGTGGCGGCGGGATACACCTCGGCCGGCTGGATGTTCAGCTTCTTGAGATCGGCGAAGAAGGCGTCCTTGTACGTCCTGGTGTAGTCGGCAAGCCTGACGCCCGCCGCATTGGCGCCGCGGATCGTCTTGTCGTCGACGTCGGTGAGGTTCATCACCTGCTTCACCTTCATGCCGTTGAACTGGATCGTACGGCGCAGGATGTCCTCGAACGCATACGCCCGGAAGTTGCCGATGTGGGCGTAGTTGTACACGGTCGGACCGCAGGTGTAGAGACGGATGGTGTTGTCCGCCAGCGGCACCAGAGGTCCCATCCGGCGTGTAAGCGAGTTGTAGACGTTCATTTCCATGCCCAACATTATATCACAACCGGGCCGTGGTTGACCACAGGGCCCGCCATTCAACGAAGCCGGTCAGGACACCAGCGTGCCCACGGCCTCCCCCTTGACCACGCGCTCCAGCGCATCGCCGTCGAAGAAATCGAACACGACTATCGGTATGGAGTTGTCCATGCACAGCGCGAACGCCGCCGAATCCATCACCTTGAGGCGCTTTTCAAGCGCCGTCTCGTACCGGAGCGTGCCGTAGCGTTTGGCCTTGGGATCCTTCATCGGGTCGGCGGTGTAGATGCCGTCCACCTTGGTGGCCTTCAGGAGCGCATCCGCACCGATCTCGCTGGCGCGCAGGGCGGCGGCGGAATCCGTGGAGAAGTACGGGTTGCCGGTGCCGCCGGCGAAGATGCACACGCGCCCCTTCTCCAGATGCCGCATTGCCTTGCGCTGGATGAACGGCTCGGCCAGCTTCGGCATCTCAATGGACGTCATCACGCGCGTGGGCACGCCCAGCTGCTCGAGGGCGTTCATCATCGCGAGGCCGTTGATGATCGTCGCCAGCATCCCCATCGAATCGCCGACGACGCGGTTCACCCCGTTCTTCGCGCCGGAGAGCCCGCGGAAGATGTTCCCGCCGCCCAGGACGATCCCCACCTCCACACCCAGGCCGTGGATCTTCTTCACGCGCTCCGCCATGAACGCCAGCTTCGCGGCGTCGATCGACTCGCCCGTCTCCCGGTTGCGCAGCACTTCGCCCGAAAGCTTCAGCAGTATGCGGCGGTACTTGAGTTTCCTTTTCATGCTCATGCCCTGTTTGACCTGTCCCTCAGAATTGCCTCCACGCGCGCCGCGTCCTCTGGCGTATCCACGCCCACGCCCTCGTCCTCGGTGCGCACCACGGCGATCTTGGCGCCCATCCACAGGGCGCGGAGCTGCTCGAGCTTCTCCGTGCGCTCCAGCGCGCACGGCGGCTCCGCCACATAGCGCCTCAGGAAAGCGCCACGGTACGCGTATATGCCGAGATGCCGCACGTACAGTCCCGACGACAGGTCTGGCACGCCGTCGCGGTCGCAGGGTATCGGCGCACGGGAGAAGTAGAGCGCGCCGCCCGAGCGGTCCACCACCACCTTCACCACCGACCTGGCCGCAAGATCGTCGGCGGACCTGAGCGGAGTCACGGCGGTGGCCATGTCCCACCCCGGCCCGTCCGCCAGCGTACCCGCGAGCGCGTCGATGAGCGATGGCTCTATGAGCGGCTCGTCGCCCTGTATGTTCACGAGGATGTCCTCGTCCGCGAAATCCCCACCGCAGACGATGCGCGCCGCGCATGCGATGCGGTCCGTGCCGCTCGGCAGCTCCGAGGGCGTCATCACCGCCCTGCCACCGCAGGCCTCCACCGCCGACACGATCCGCTCGTCGTCCGTCGCCACTATCACGTTGTCTAGCCGGCGCGCGCGCTTCACGGCCTCCACCACCCAGGCGACAAGCGGCCGCCCCGCGATTGGATGGATGGGCTTGCCGGGAAACCGGCTCGACCCGAACCTCGATGGAATTATGCCTAGGATTCTCATGCCGTCAATTATATCACACTCGACCGACCTTGGTGCGATTTTTTTAACCGGGTCAGGTGGTGTAGTCGGCGTTGATGTGCACGTAGTCGAGCGAAAGGTCGCATGTGTAGATCGTAGCGGAATGCTCGCCGAGGTGCAGATCCACCGTCACGGAAAGCTCCGGCCCCTCAAGCTCGCGCGCGAGCCATTCCAGCTGCGCGGCGTCCGCCACCCTGCCCTTGCGGTACGCCCATGTACGGCCGTAGAACACCTCCGCCCGGCGGTCGTCCACCGCCGCGCCGGAATAGCCTGCGGCCGCCAGCACGCGCCCCCAGTTCGGATCCTTGCCGAACCACGAGGTCTTGGCAAGGGGCGACTTGGCTATCGCCCGGGCGGCGCGCTCGGCGTCGCGCGGGGTCCTGGCGCCCTTCACGGTCACGGACACGAACTTCGTAGCGCCCTCGCCATCCGCCGCCATCTGCTTCGCGAGCGCCACACCCACCGCCGTGAGCGCCTCGGTGAAGAGGTCCATATCCCTGCCCGGCGCGGATATCCGCGCGTTTCCGGCGACGCCGGACGCCAGCAGGAACACCGAATCGTTCGTCGATTCGTCGCCGTCCACCACCACATGGTTGAAGCTCACGGCGATCGCGCGACGAAGCGCGCGACGAAGCATCGTCGGCGATATGGCGGCGTCCGTCGTGATGAAGCCGAGCATCGTGGCCATGTTCGGCTCGATCATGCCCGAACCCTTGCACATGCCGCCCACGGTGACCGTCCTGCCGCCGATGCGCACCTGCGCCGCCGCCTGCTTGGGCTTCGTGTCCGTCGTCATCACGGCGCGGTTCGCGTCAAGCGCGGCCTCGGGCGAGGCCGCGAGGGCCGCCGCGGCGCACCTCATGCCGTCAAGGAGGCGGTCCATCGGCAGACGATGTCCTATCACGCCGGTTGAGGCCACCAGCACGAGGCCAGGGTCGATTCCAAGCGTACGGGCCGTCTCGATGGCGCTGCGCTCCGCGTCGCGGCGTCCAGCCTCACCTGTACAGGCGTTGGCGCATCCGCTGTTGGCGAGGATCGCCTGGATGCGCCCGCCCTTCACGGCGGCGCGGTCGTACACCACGGGCGCCGCAGCCACGGCGTTGGTGGTGAACACTGCCGCCGCCGCGCATGGCGCGTCGGCCACGATCAGCGCCACGTCGCGGCGCCCTTCGTACTTGATGCGCGCAGGCACACCCGCCGCGCGGAACCCCTTCGCGGCGCAAACACCGCCTTCTACCAGCCTGATGCCGCCTTTCATGCCTACACGGACCTCCCCGCGCCTAGACTATACCGAGCAGCTTCGCATCGTCGCGACATATTACGTCGCTGCCGAGCGCCTCCAGCCGGGCGCAGTACGCCTCGTACTCGGCCTCGGTGTACGGGATGCCGGCGGGACGCCTGCTGTAGCCGCAATCCAGGCCGATGTAGCGCATGCCGCTCTTCGACAGCGACGAGTTGCCGGCCGTGAGATGCACGTGCACGTAGCGGCACGCCCTCTCCTGGAACTTCGCCGCCGCCGCGAAGTCGTTGGACGCGGCAAGCCTACAGATGTTGACGAACTGCGAGCCTATCATGTTGTCCGTGGTGCCGATGCAGCCCGAGAATCGCCCGGTGGCGTAGGCGTTCAGCACCTGTTCGTCGGCGCCGGCGAAGTACACCGCCGGCTTGCCTATGGCCTCGAGCTTGCGGCACATGACGCCGAAGTCGAAGTAGTCGCGGCCCGTGTACTTCATCCCGTGCACGTTCCTGAGCTTCATGAGCTCGAACGCCTCGTCCGGCACGAGCTTCTTGCCCACCGAATACACGAGGAACGGCAGGTTCGTCGCCTCCGACACGTGCTTGTAATGGTCGTACGCGGCCTTGAAGGACTGCCCGAAATAGACAGGCGCCACGGAGCTGACCCAGTCGACGCCCGCATCGGCCGCGGCCTTCGCGAGCTTCACCGCGTCCGCCGTGGAGAAGCAGCCGATGTGCGCGATCAGTTTCAGCCGCCCCTTCGCCGCGGCCACCACCGTCTTGTACAGACGCACGCGCTCGTCGTGCGAAAGGAGGAATCCTTCACCGGTGGATCCCGTCAGGTACAGGCCGGTAAGCCCCTTTGCGACGTAGTACTCGACCATCGTGGGAATGAAGTCGTAGTTGACGGGCGCGTCGATGCGGGTGTCGCGCACGAATGGCGTGTACATGGCCGCCCATGCGCCGTCCAGCCCTTCGAAGATCCGCCCAGGGGGAAGCGGCAGCCTCGCGCCGGATCTGGGCGCCGCCTTTGCCGCGCCTGCGGCCATCGTGCCGACGGACGCCACCGCGGCTGTCTTTAGAAAACTACGCCTGTTCATGCTCAATTCGGACATGGCAACGGTTCCTTTCCTTTTTTAACCGCCGCGCCTTCCTGCCACCGAAAGCCACGGCGGACGTATGATAGCAAATCGCCACCGATTCGTAAAGCGAGTACTCTATGTGTCCAGCAGCAGGCCGGTAGCGTAACTCACGATATTCATCAGCAGCGCCATGCCGGCAAGAAGCCTCCAACGCGCCTTGCCGTAGACCGCCACGAGCATCAGCCATTCAGCCAGCACGATCCCAGCCTCGAAGGCGAGAATGGCGTCCGTATCGCGTCCGAACCTGTCCAGGATGAACATCAGCGCAGGATGCGTCACGAGGTTGACACCCGCTACCGCAAGGAACAGGCGCGGCAGGCGTACCCACGCCACGGCGGTGAATTCAAGCGAGATGTTCACCCATTCCCAGCCTAGAAAACAGAGTGTCTCCTCCATCATGCCACGCTCCCGGCGAAAAGCCCGAGGCAGTTGAGGCCGAAAGCCGAGCCTCCCCTGCGACCCATCATGTCGTACACAAGCGAAAGCGCCGGACCCGTGGCCAGCTGGGCAACGAGAAGCGTCGCCAACCATGCCGGCATGCAGTCCGGCGAAGTACCCCAGGCGAGCAGCGCGCTCGCGCACACGCTGGCCGCCAGCACCCGCCAGCGTCCCGCAATCTCCGCCAGATACCCCCCGGCCACCTTACCCAACCACGTGGCGGCGGCCCCGGCGAACATCATGGCCGCGCCGGCGGAGAGGGTGAGGTAATGGGCCTCCAGCCCGACCCGGCTGCGCCACGCCACAAGCGCGAAGAGTCCTGCCAGCACGCACGCTGCGGCAAGCCGCGACGGGATGCATCCTCCGCGCACCGGATGCATGGCCGCAGCGTGGGCCGCGCGCCAACCATGCATCGTCGACGCCGCCAGGGCGCATGCCGCAAGCGCCACCGCGAAGGACGGCAGCGCCGCCGCAGCGCAGTGTTCCATGCCGAGTCTGCCCGCGAGCAGCCCCAGCGCACCCGTGGAAATGAAAAGTCCGATCGGACCGCTACGCCCGCGATGTACATCCAGCACGTGCTTTCCGGCCGAGAGGTGGAAAAGCGCGTTGCCGAGGCATGCCGCCGCAAGTACGCACCATCCCCGCGCTCCGAAAGCGGCAGCCAGCGCGCACACGCACACAAGCCCCGTGCCGGCGGCGAACACGGCGCGCATGGCGCCCGGCCTCGCATCCAACGCCACACCCATAGGCAGCTGCAGCGCAAACGCGATGAAGTTGTAGGCCAGTACCCGCTCCCACGACATGCCGCCCGCCATCAGCACGCACAGCGAGCAGGCGTCCACCAGCGGATGCACGATTGAAAGGATCGGCAGCATCTCATTTGCGGCGGCGGCGCATCGCAAGGTATAGGCATGCCGCCCCCACCAGCGGAAGGATGCACAGCATCACGCCCACGACGGGGCTTGTATGCTGTACGATCTTGTCCGTCGGAACCTCGTCGGCCCAGGCGCAGGTTGCGGCGAGCGCGGCAAGCGCCACCGCAATGACTCTCGTTCCAATGTCCTTCATGGCGATCTGTCCCCCTTTTCTTGACCATTCATCAACGCGGCAGCGCATGCAGCGTGAGCGTGGAGCCTTCGGCAAACACCGTGTTGCGGGCCACCTTCGGTTCGCGCACCATGCTCTGCAGTCCCTTGACGTTCCCGTGCGGCGCAAAATGCGAGTTGCCGCTGGACACGTCTATACGCAGGCGGTCACCCTTCTCGAGACGGAATGCGTGGTCGGCGAAGCGGAACGCGACGCGCGTGCGCGTGCCAGGCTCGTAGCGCCTTCCATCAAGGCAGAGCGATACGATGTCGTCGCGCAGAAGATACCATCTGCCATCGCCCTTCTGTACATCCACGCGCGCATAGAAACACGTATCCTCGCAGTCGCTCGCGACCTCCAGTTCCAGCGACATGCGTCCACGCACGTCGATGCGCTCCTCCACAGGCTGTAGCACGAACGATGCGACGTCGTCCCTGAAGTCAGGCTCAGGCTGCACCTGCATGCCGCCGAAGCATATTCCGCCCGATCCCGGGAATTCCGGCAGCGGGCGCTTCGGATCGTAGGTGTACGTGCGCGCACCCGCGCCGAGCGCGAAGCGCATGGTGCGCGGACCGTCCTCCAGCGAAGGCTCATCGTGCCACTCGTTCTCCCACAGCGCGTAGTACCTTGTGCGGCCACGGCCGGCGCCCTCGCACGGTCTGCCCTTGCGGATGGAATCGAACCAGTCCAGGGCCTCCACATGCTCGTCGGCCCGGCTACCGCCCGGGAATTCGCCCGGCGTGCCGGCCATCTTTGCGTTCGGCCGCCCCGAATGGTCGTAGGCGTCGATGATGAGCGCGCAGTTCGCGCGGCGCCCGGCAGGCACCTCCCGCCACATGTCGCACACACCCTCCGTGTAGATGTCGTAGAACCCTGTCTTCAGCAGGATCGGCATGGTGGACTTCAACAGGGCGTTGCGGTACTGGACGCCGCTTCCGGGCTGGACGGACTGCCAGTACGGATCGCTGCGCACAGGGTGCGCCAGGACGTTGTCGAGCGCGGGATCTGGGCGCCCCCAGTAGCGCTTGGAGAATTCGCACAGGGGAAACTGGGCGAAGGTCACGGAGTTGTCGCGCTGCAGTGACTTGTCCTTCTTCCAGTATCCCCTTACGTACCAGCCGCCATGCAGACCAGCCTTGAAGAAGCCGTTGCGGTAGCAGACGTTGTAGCGGTCGACCTCCTGTACCGTGAGGAACGCACCCTTGACATCCGATGGGTTCGTATCAAGGTACGACCAGTGCACGCTGGCAAGATAGCTCCCCCCTTCCAGGAATATCTCGCCGTTGTACCAGGGCAGCTTCCGGATGTATTCCAGAAGCGCCAGTCCGTCCGTGCGCTCGCTCTCGTAGGGTACCCAGTTGCCCCCGCTCATGCCGCAGCCGCGGCAGTGCTGCACCACGTAGGCATACCCACGGGCGAGTGCATCCTTTTGCTGCTTCGCCCATTTCGCCACCTCCACGCGCTTCTCGGCGACGTATGGCGTGCGCCTCACGACGATCGGGCATTTCACACCCTTAGCAGGCGCGGAGCCATACGTGTACAGGGCGGTTCCATCCGGCATGGGCACCATCTCCTCGAACCAGCGCACGGAGCCCCCGTCCACGGCCTCTTCATGGACGTCCAGCTCCGACAGATTGCACAGCAGCCAGGCGGCAAAGGCGTCGCCGAGCTGCTTGCCGCCCTCCTGCGTCGGGTGGACGGCGTTGTTCCTGCGCATGATCTTCTCATTGGAGTGGACGAACGGCTTGACCTCCTGCGCAGGATAGCCACGGATCGGGTCGATGGCGTGGCCCACCGGGACTATGAACACGTTCACATCGCCGGCGTCGTTGAACTCCTTCACTAGCGCCATCCAGCACTTGTTGAGGTAGTGCATGTTCTTGTGGCACTGGACTGCCGTTATCGAACAGCCATATCCCTTGCCGAAGGCATCCTGGTCGGTGCCGGTGGTGCACGTGCCAAGGCATATCTTCGCCATCGGCGCCGCCGCGCGCAGCGTCTTCACGAGATCCCGCATCGGTGCCACCTGCGACTTCTCGCAATACTCCGCCAGGTTCGCATCGCGCTGGCTGCACGTGCCGTTGCAGCCGAGATAGATGAGTATGTAGTCAGGCGGCGCACCGTCGTTTATCCGGTCGAACCACCCCTGCACGTCCACCACCTTCTTCCCGTCCCGTATCCTGACGAGCGGGCTCTTGAGAAGATCCTTCCTCCACCCCGGGCCAGGCCCCAGCTTCACGCCGAAACCCTTGAGCTGTTCGCGCTCCTGCTCGCTCTGGATGTTGTCCAACTCCTCCACGGAAAGCTTGTACTGCGTGAGAAACGCGTTAGGCGTGTATCCGCCGTATCCATCGTGCGCCGCTTCGCCTTCCCGCTTCACTCCTACCTTCTCGGCGCTGTACCCCGAGCGCGAGCCGACAGGCGTGTAGCCGCTCCACCCTGCCTCCCGCACGACGTTGAGTATGCGGTCCTGGTAGCGCGAGTTCGTGAGCGAGTCGCCGAGCAGTGCGCAGGTGACGCGCCGGGACGGATTGGCCTTGACGGAGGCCACATGCACCGTCACCGTGCGGCTGCAGGCAAGGCCTTCGTCCGACCAGGCGTTCAGCACTATGCTCTCGCGCCTGCCTGCGTCCTCGAGCTTTGGCGTCCAGGTCCAGCGCTCGTTCTCGCACTGGCCGACCCTCGCACGCACCTCGAACGCATAAATTTCGGGGCGGACGGAATCGAGCGCGCTCGCGAAATACACATTGCATTCAACGCCAGGTGCGGCGTAGAGCTTGTCGTACATGACGAATTCAGGGCGTTTGGCGCATACCGACGCCGCCCACGCAGCAACGCATACCGACACCAGGACCATAGGCAATTTGCGGTTTTTCATGGCGGACATTATAGCCTATTCCCCGGACGCGCGTCAATCCCCCAACGTCTGGAAACCCAGGGAAGGGTGCGATTCTAAACCGTTGAGCCGCTTGCGCGCAGCGCGGTTGATACCGAGGCCTATGCCGACCTGCTCGCCCGACCCGCAGTTTGCAGGCACCCCGCCGGCATGATTTTGACGCGCGGGCCTTCACGCGCGCCCTTTG
>JAFXTB010000050.1 GCA_017525225.1 Kiritimatiellia bacterium | reverse complement strand
GTCTTCCTCGGCACATCCTCCCGAAACGCACGCGACAATTTTACCATTTACATTGAGGTCATGCAACCGTCATCTGCGGCATGTGTGTTTCCCCGCCACCGTCTGCCGGTTCACTGCGATGCCTCCACCCGCAGCTCGATGGACACCGGGCCGTCGTTCACGAGCGAGACCTTCATGTCGGCACCGAACCGGCCTGTGCCCACGCGGCCTTCGCCAAGCCGTTCGCGAAGGCGCGCCACCACGCGCTCGTAGAGCGGATCGGCGAGTTCTGGACGCGCCGCGCCGCCGAAACCCGGCCGTCGCCCGTGGGCGGTATCGGCGTAGAGCGTGAACTGCGAGACCACGATTACCGAGCCGCCAACATCCTCGAGCGACAGGTTCATCTGCTCGTTCCCATCGCGGAAGAGCCGCAGCACCGGGATGCGGTCGGCAATCCTGTCCGCCTCGGCGACGGTATCGGTGTGGGTCACGCCCAGCAGCACCAGATAGCCCCTGCCGATGGAGGCGACCCGTTCGCCGTCGATATCCACCGATGCCGATGAAACCCTCTGAATCCACGCCTTCATTCGTATGCATCCCTTCCTTTCGGAGCCAGCGCCAGATTGGCACTCCGGCCGACATTATACACAAACCTCCTCACAGACGCAACAGCGGGTTGGTGGCGGAGCGGCGGTGCTGGGATTGTGCCGACGCAGCGGAAATGGTATAATTGCGGCCAAAGGAGAAAATCAATGAAAACAGGAATGAAGGGATTCACGGCATTGACGGTGGCATGCCTCATGGCATCGCTCGCATTCGGAGCGCAGTGCATGGGCAAGACCAAGGCTGGCGCCAGGTGCAAGCGCGATGCGGCGGAAGGCAGCAGCTACTGCCTGGGCCACGCCGACCAGGCGAAGGACCAGACGGCCAAGCTGAAGGACGATGGCACATGCTGGGCCGTGACCGAGTCAGGCACGCGCTGCAAGCACAAGAAGGACGGCGAAAGCGACTACTGCAAGCAGCATGGTCCGGACGCCAAGGCAAAGAAGCCCGGCGATCAGTGCCGCGCCCTCAAGTGGAACGGCGAACGCTGCTCGCGCAAGGCCGAAGGCGACCATCTGTACTGCAAGCAGCACCTCGCCCTGGCCGCTGGAAGCAAGCCTCAGGCAAAGGACAAGGCACCGGCCAAGGACAAGCCCCAGGCAAAGGCAAAAGACAAGGCTAAGAAGTAGTCTTGTCCCGTTTGGCAGCCGTCCTGATATTGACAGGATTTGTCTGTTCGGGATGGGAGGGTGGCGGGGACTGCCATTCCTTGATCTTCTGCCACACAGCCGGGAAGGTGTATTCCGGCGGAAGGAACCTGTCGCCGGCGAAATACCAGGCGCCGCCAGCGGCGGCCAGCAGGATTATGATCCATGACAGGCAGCCCGTGAAGCGTTTCTTGCGCTTCTCGGTCTTTTCCTTCTTCTCCTCCGCTCGCCAACGCGCTTCAACCGCTTCCACCGCGGCCGCGGCGGCAGGCGTCGTAGTTGCGCCCTGGACCGAAGGCTGGGCGCGACGGAGGGTCATCTTGACCTTGACTGGTTCGCTACTCATAAGAGGCTCCTTGATACGATAGATATTTTAAAGATTGGCCGAGTTTCAATGTCGGGTTTGGCATTTCTTGCCTGTCCCTGCCGGACACCTCGTCTGGCTATGTCTGACTCTCCAGTCTCCTGAAAAGTTTCAAAAGCCGGTCCTGGAACCGAGCGGCGTCCTTCTTAGATTCCGGACCCGTCCATTTGGCCGTGGCGGACTTTATCGCGTCCGCTGCCCGCTTCACCGCCTTCTTCCGCGCCTCATTGCAGGCCTTCTGCAGCTCTTCGATCCTGTTCTGCTGGCGGAGAAGGTCGTTTACGCTATACTGTCCAATATGACGGCCGATATTACGGCTGTTATGCGAAAACGTCTTGTCCGCGCTCTTCCGTATGATCTTCTCGTTGTGCGCATTCATCTCCGCAAACTTCGTCTGGGCCTGGAGATATACGGCATCGGCGGAAATCACTGATTCAAGAATCTTGTTCCCAGCGGATTTCCTGATCCGCGACTCGAGATTCCCATCGGGCCTTACCGGCGGCGCGCTCTTGCAGACGTGATCCAGCAGATCAACGAATTCACGCAGCCTCACCCGCTGCCCGGCCACGGCAGCATCCGCAGGATCCTCACGAGGCTGTTCGTCCCCCCGTTGAGTCCAGAACCGTTCCAGCCGCTCCCAGACCTTCGGGAGGGTATATTCGGCAGGAAGGTACTTTTCTCCGAGGAAATACCATACGGCACCGATCACCGCCACAAGGATGACGATCCATGACAGGCAGCCCGTGATCCGTTTCCTGAGATTTGCGGACCTGACCTTCTTGTCCTCCTCGCGCCAGCGCGCCTCGACAGCCTCCACGGCCGCGGCGGACGCAGGCGTCGTAACCGCGCCCTGTATGGAAGGCCGTGCAGTCCTCAAGGTCATCTTCACTTTTACCGGTTCCTCGGCCATATTCGCCATCCTTCCCTCTAGCTCTTACTCTGTCCCTTTCTTTACTTTATCTCTAATCTTCTTCTTCTCGCGGCCCAGCAAAGATAGGCCACGGTCACGAAATAGCTGGCAGGCACGCGCGGACGCGTGCCGATCTTGACGGCGAGCAGGGTGGTGCTTCCACCAAGCCCCATCGGTCCGATACCGAGCGAATTGGCTTCGCGCAGGATACGGCGTTCAAGTTTGGCGAGGACGGGATCGGGGTTGCGGTCGTCAAGATCGTGAAGCAGCTGAAGCTTGGCCTCCTCGAAACCGGAGGCACGGTCACCACCGATACATACGCCGAGGATGCCGGGCGCGCACCCGAAACCCTGCGCGCGCTGGACGGCAGCCAGTACGGCGCGGCGAACTCCCTCCAGATCACGTCCTGCGCCAAGATCGGCATCCGGCAGAGAAAACTGGCATGACATGTTCTCGCTGCCGCCGCCCTTCATCAGAAGCGAAACACAACCATTATGGCCCTTAAGATAGTGCACAACCGGGGCACCCGGGCAGACGTTGGAATCGATCGATCTGCCGGATATGGAATCGATCGTGTTGCGTCGGAGCCAGCCCTTTTCCGTTGACAGCGCGACCGCCTGTCCGAGAACGGCTGGCGTCACCTTGCATCGCAGCGTTTCATCGACAAAGAAGGTGAGCGTACCCGTATCCTGGCAGACGGGAGTACCCTGGCGTCGCGCAAGCGCGACATTGGCCAAGATCGTCTTGAGAACGGTAGAGGCCGGCGAATCGCCGGTAGAGCCATTAAGGGCCTTTTTCTCGCGGCGGAGCGCGCGCTTTAGCGCACGCTCAGCATCTTCGGGCAGCGAACTGGAAGTAAGGCGAATAAACTCGGCCAATCTGGCAACCAAAGGATTGCCTCTTTTAACAGCCTTAGAGCCTTTAGAACGCCTCTTCACGCCAGTCCCTTTGCGCGGAGGGCGGCGAGCAGCTTGGGCTGGAATTGCGCACCGTCTTCGGGCGATGGACGATACCCTTCGGGCAGACCCGAAAGCCCGAGCCGCCCCATCTGGTCGAGCGCCCACTTGCCCGCCGTGCCATCGGAGAACACCACCGAACCACAGGCAATCATGCCGGGTGGTGCGAGCGGATCGACCGAGACAGAAAGCTCCGCAGGCGCCTGTTCGCCCTGCGGTTCACCCGCCGCCTGATCTAGATCGGGTGTGCCAGGAGACGGCATACCGCCTTCTGCCGGATATCCGCCGGCCTCGTCGCCCTCGCCATAGCCATCCGCGCCTGCCACCCCTTCCAGTCCCGCCGGTTCATCCTTTGGCGTCTCGGGCTCCACCGGCTGCGGCAGATCCGCAACCAGAAGCCGCACATCGAGATACGTCATGTCGATGTTGAACTCGGAGGATATGCGCTTCTGTATCTCGGCGACCCCGGCACCTGCCGCAAGCCACTCCGCAACCGTCCGCTTCTGCTCTTCGGAAAGTTCCATTCCGCGCCTTTCTGCCGCCATCAGGCGGCTTTCGTTCACTTCTTCGTCCTGCTGTCCGCCTGGCTCACACGCTCGTAGCGGCTGCCGTCGAACGAAATCTCGTCGCCCTGGCAAAGCCAGACTGTGAGGTTCCTGACATCACCCTCGCTTGCATTCTTGGGCAGGAATAGCTTCGCCACATGGCCATCGGCATACGCGACATGTGCAAGGACCCTCTTGCCGCTCTTATGGTTGAACCCGATGGATTCTGGCTTCGACCATTTGCCGTCGTCATACTGGAGGGCGCTGTCGAATTCGGCGTCCGAACCTTCGAGCCGGACTCCTTTCTGGATATCGACCGTCCTCTCCTTTGACCAGTCCTTGAACGGTAGTTCTGCGAAAAGGAGAACCTTGTCGGCACCAAGCGGCACCCCGTTCACGGAAGTGACCCCGGAAAGGCTCTTGGCCTGCCATCTGGTCGTCTTGCCCTTCTTGTCGTCGTAGCCGAAAAGCGAATTCATCACATAGCTCCATGTCGGTATGAGATCCTGGGCGCGGCATGCCTTCACATGGACGGGGCAGGTGTACACCTCAGCCGTACGGCCCACATACTGCCATATCGCACCTGTCGAAAGGGCGACTTTCGACTTGTCAGACTCGCCTCTGTTGCCTTGCGGATAAGTGGCGAAGGACGTCCACGCATACTGGACGAGCGACTCCGTCTTCCTGTTCCGATTCTTATACGCATCGGACACCTTGTTCTGCCAGCCGACCCACCCGGACCTGTACGCGATGCTGGCAGAATCGAAATACTCGAAGGAATTGGCCGCCGGGAAATGGCCGTCGTCGTTGGCGGATGCCGCAGTATATACGGCGGATGAAAGGGTACGCATGTTCGTCATACACTTCGCGGCCTGCGCCGATTCGGAGGCGCCACCGAACGTGCTGAGCATCACGGCGGAAAGGATGCCGATGATGCCAATCACGACAAGTAGCTCAATAAGCGTGAAGCCGCCGCGGCGGCAGGGTTGCGACAGACGGAAAACCATGTTATACCTCCTGTGGATCAGTCGAACTGGTGGTAGAAGAGAACGCGCGTGCGGTGCGGCTTGCGGCTATCGGCTCCAGTGGTTGCCGTTTCCGAACTGCCCGACGGAGCCTTCGGATCACGCCACACGAGCGCCACGGCGCGTCCACCCTGCTGCGGCGGGATCTGTCCACCGCCCGAGCCGCCAAGCGCCATGGATTCCGCGCGGACGAACACGAGGAACAACTGCTGGCGGTTGGCGAGGCATCCACGCCAATAGGCGTAGAGGAACTTGCGGTCCACGCCGTGGAGGGGCTCATCAAGCCGCACGCCGAGAAAATCCCTGAACGAATCCTCGTTGTCGGGATCGATGGAATTGTTGCCGTACCAGTCGAGGTTGTCGTATACCGTTTGCCAGTCAGATCCGGCCTGGTTCCGGATCTCGTTGCAGATGGCGTTGCCCAAGGCCCGTATCTCCTCGTCCTTCATCTTCGCTTCCGAGGAATTCTCATGGAACGTGTACTTGCGGCTGCTGGAGAGATTCCCGAACCTGCCCCTTCTTGTACCCTCCGAATCGCTGGAATTGGACGAAGAGCCCACGGTGTTCGTCCCCGCCGCAGCCCACCAGTCGTACGGCGTATATGCAAACGCCGCCATGCGGACGTTCTCGTTGTCGGTGTAGGGATTGACACGTGTACCACGAACGCCCATATCCCTGAACGCATGGGACGAAGCCGGATTACCGCCGCCATAGAAGTTGAGGAACGAAAGCAGATACTGCGAGTTGTTGGAGTTGGAAGCGGATCTGTACGGACGGTACGTACGCCAAACTATATCGGCACAGGGGATCCTGGTCCAGGGGTCGGACGTCGCGTATTCCGTACCATTGAAGTTCATGCAGCATGCGCGCAGGAGATCCGATAACGAAGTGGAGCCCTGGACCGTCTGGTTTCCGAAGTCGGTGAGGAATGGGAGGAATGCGAGCTCGCCCATGGATTGCAGGAACCCCTGGTTCGAGACGAACATAAATATATCCGAATCGCGACCGTTATCGGCCAGCAGGGTGTCCGTATCGTTGGCAGGCGTCCTACCCGTCACCCATTTAACCCAATCATCGCCTGTCACGACGGCATCACGCGGAATCCAGTTTTCCGGCGCCCAGTTGAAACGAGGATCGACCACGCAGTACGCACCCGGCGTCCAGGCGCCCGCAGGTATGTTTAGGGGGGACGACTGGTTGGCCACGTCATATATGGTCGAATTGGCCATGCGGAACCGGAATATCGGCATGCCGGCTCCATTGACGCCATCATAACCCTGCATCTGCACGAGATTGCCGTCGATTCCGTTGTACTGGTTGTCATCCGCCCCTGTCGCAGGCACCAGATCGACCACATCTCCGTTTGACGCAAAGATACACACCCAGACTGCTGCATGGAGAGAGAATTTCCTTGTGCCGTATTTTGCGGCAAAGTCCGTCTCATTGTACCATGTGGCCGCATTGGGCTCCAACATACTGCCGTCCGCCCCGAAAGGCGAAACATTGAAGCAGTACTCCGGCGGCTGGGGTGTGGGGGTGGGGGACGGAGCCGCAGGCGTAGCGGCCGCCGTATGTGCTTCAACCTTCTGGGTAAACACGATCTGACCATCGAAACCAGATGGGGGGTCGAATTCGAAAGTCACGGAACCGTTGTTACTGCCGACCGCGACATCCTCCTGTTCAAGAATGTCGCCGCCTCCGGTATTTATGCTTTCCTCCCTGGAAACCATCGTGAACACGAAAGGGGCGGAGCCGGCGGTTCCGGGAAGCGTGAACGAAGAACCCGTATTCCATTCGGAGCTGGCAAGATCGCCCGAAGGACGCATGTTCGCGAGCGTCGTCCCGTTGAAACGAAGCCCCGTCGATCCCTCTTCGATAAGGAACACCCGCATGATCGCCTTTGCCTTGAAAGTCTGGTTTATCTCCCTGGCGCGCTTGAACGGAAACACTACGCCGACCGACACTACATTTCCCGGTCCGAACATGGACGGGTTGGGCTTGAACTCCGTGTATGTAGTGGTGATACTCGTGCCGCCAGGTCCCGGGGTCGGGCCATCCACCCGGGTCGAACCTACAAGGCCGAGGTTGATCGTAAGACGCGAAATGCCGAGCGAGGCCGCCATCGGAACGCGCTCCACGCATGGAAGCGCAAGGGATGTCGGCGTGTCGTCCCGATCGAGATAGTCCTTGAGCATCGCGGCGTCGGTATAGTTGAGCGACCTGTTCTGCCCGCCGCCAAGCGAACTGCCACTTGGAAGGTTCCCGGATGCGACGCGCTTTATGAAGTCCGAATTGGACGAGTTTTTCACATCCTGGAGTGATTTCGAATTGCCGTCCTGCATCCAGGCAGACGGGAACGGCTGGCCGCTATGCGCATCCTGACTATTCCCAGAGCCACGATCGTTCAGGTCTATGATCGCCGATTCCGCAAGTCCGTCGTTCGGCTCCTCCGGCATCCACGAATCCGTAACGAACACCTGTTCCTTCGCATCGTCGTCCACGCCCTGATACATCACCCCCGAAGAACTGCTGCCGATCCAGCGGTAGTAGGGCGACTCGAAACCGCCCGCGCCGCTACGCATCGCGAGAGTGTAGTCGAGCATCGAGACGAACGGCCACGACGACTGCGTGCCACCGCGCGTCCTGACGAAATCGCGGAACGTCCCAGCGTCCGAGACGCCATTGTTCTGACTCTTGAAATCGTCGGCGAAAAGCGAGGAAAGGTTGATCCGCTGCGCAGAGCTTCTCGGCTCGTCCGCCGGAAGCCGGTTGATGTCGAAGTAGTCCGACACGTTGACCGCGCAGTAGGCGAAGCGCCCGGCACCATAGTCGAAGTTGCGCCATTTCGCGGCCCAGCTGCGGCGGCTCAGGAACCGGACGTCGTTGACAAGCGGCGGCGGCACGTAGCCCAGCCCTTCGAGATTCAGGACGGATACCGTCTCGCCCCCAGGGGCCATGTAGCTGCCATCGTTCTCATCGTCGGGATTCGGCGGCATGAACACGCGTCCAAGCCAGGTATCCGCATAATGCGACTCTCCGCTGGAGAAATTCTGGTTCGCCCTGAGCGAGTTATCGTTGTGCATCCCCGGGTACGGATCGCCGCGGATGGCGTCGTCAAGCTCGGCGATAGCATGTGCGAGACCCGCCTTCACGAGATGCCTTACCGAAACGCTCCGTCGGAACACGGAGGAAGGCACGCGCTCGGAGCGCATGTAGATGGAAAACGCCACGGCGCTCACCACCATGAAGGAGAGAAAGCCCAGTACGATCAGAAGTGCGCTGCCACGTCTGTTCCCCATCAGTACACCTCCCCCGCGCGGCGGCGGTTGTAGTTGGGATACATGACGCATGTGTTTATCGTGGACGCGCTCTCGCTCCTAATCTGCCCGCCGCTCCCCTTCTTGATACGATACCAGTATGGATTGCCCCACGGATCGAGGAACGTCGTGCCCTTGAACTCGGCGTTGTAGAGCACGGGTATCTTTCCGCTCCCCTGCCCCTGCTGGATGTTCTCCTCCCCAAGGATGAAGGCTAGATCGGTCTTCGTGGCCTCCTTCCACGAGTCGCCCGTGGCCTTGCTTTCGAGCGAATAGTCGCGCGCGTAGTTCTCGTATGCGAGGATCGCGTTCGTCATCTCCTGGCATGCCGCCGTGGCCTTTGCTATCTTCGAGCGCCTGCGCGCGTTCATGAGCGCGCTCGTCACGGAGCCCATCAGCATCATGAGCATCGCGATCACCACAAGCAGCTCTACAAGCGTGAAACCTTTTTTCATGGTTCTCATGGCTCACTCCATGTCATCCGGCCAGGAGGAAATGTCATCCTCGGTGTCGGGCTTGCCGTCCGGCCCGTACGACCACACGCCCACGGTATACGGGTTGAGGGATCCAAGCCCGAAATAGTTGAAGTTGATGGTTGGCCGCGACCAGCCCTTGTCGTTTGCGACGGGATTTATCTCGCCGACCGTAAGCTCGGTTGAACCCAGCTGCTCCACCGCACGTTTGCGGAGCGAGCCCGGAGAACCGTTCCAGTCATGCTGCTTCCAGGCGCTTACGACCCTGCCCAGGGCGACGCCGCCTGGCTGCACTCCGGGAAGGACATCGTCCGCCTGGCGCTGGATCTGCGAGAGATGGCGACGGGTCTTGTCCAGCTGCGCCACGCTGGCCTTGCCGGTGCGCCAGGCAATGGACGACTGGTTGAACACCATCGTCAGGATTACGACGAGCATGCTGAGGAGCAGCGACGCCACCAGCACCTCGACAAGGGTGAAACCACCGCGCTTCATGGCCCTGTCCCCCCCCCATAGTTGGGATCGCCCTGGTAATGCACTTCCGTATAGAAGGCAGGCTGCTCGAAAAGCTGCGCCGCCCGGCGCGACAGCCGGAGCGTCAGCACGATGCGCGAATGGTCGTAGAGGTAGAACCCGTTATTCCCGCCGGCGTTTCCAAACGTGGGCAGCTCACCCTGCGAGAGGACGAGCGCGCATGCAAGCCCGCAGTTGTTGAGGACCGCGAGCGCGTCGGAGGCGGGATTGCCGTCGCCCTTGTACGCATCTGCTATGCGCTGGATCACGGCACGCGTCTGCACGTTCACCTGGGACTTCGTCCTGGGCGTGAAGGCGTCGCCGTTGCAGTAGTCCGACCAGCCGTTCGCGGGCTGGAGCGCGCCGCCTGAAGATCCCACGATCTGCTTCCACGCCTGCCACGTCATATTCGAGCCGCAGGTCGAAAGCGCCGCCGCAAGCGGGTTCAGGATGCCGTCCGCAACCGCCGCCTCCACGATATCATCGCGCGAATGCTGGCTTTCGCGGAAGCCGAGCGGGTAGAGGGCCACCATGCCCAGCACCGCCACCGCCATGATGAAGATGGCGAGATTCACCTCCATCAGCGTAAAGCCGCGTCTATGTTGGAAGATTGCCATAGTCCGGAAAAAGCCTCGTCACTTGTTGTCGTTCAGGTCGCTCTTCGAAATTGTGTCCACTCGTTCGAGCGAATCCTTGCCAGGCCGGCGCACGCGGATCTCCACGCCGTTGAACTCGAACTGGCTTCCCTGGTAGTCCAGCGCGCCGAGCCTTTCGGGGTCGAAGAAGCACGGGGCACTGGCGCCCGTCGTCTCGCCAACCTTAGTCGGCACGGAATTCCCGAACACGTACCCGTGCGGCAGCTGGAGCGAGGCGATCTCCGCCCCGTACGGGTCGCCGACGCGCCAGTTCGCATTGCCGTCGCCAGATATTTTCTGGAACGCCCAGATGTTGAGCGCATTGGCGCTGAACGTCGTGCTGTCGGGGAGCGTGACCGATTTCCCGCCCAGCAGATTGGCGCCGAAAAGCTCCTCCGTGTCCAGCGAGCACCGTACGACATGGTCACGCACGGTAGAGAAGCAGGCCTCCACGCTCGAAGCGTCCACCATCCTGTAAAGCCGCATACTCGACCTGGTATTCGCCCCGTTCGTGGGGAAGGTCTTGTCAAGATCGCCATACTCGTCGGCAATCAGGTCACCCTTCACATACCCCACCCGGCCGACGGTGCGCACGGCGACGGCAATGCCGACAATACGCTCCGCCTCGCCCGTATCGAGGTCCTCCTCCGCAAGCTTGCGGTTCATGAAGAATACCGCCGTGGGCACCTGGTCCACGAGCGCGCGCTGCTGGGCCAGGCGGATGAAGGAGATGACGTCCTGCTTCACACCGCGCTCCGTCATGCCGCGCACAGCCGAATAGTAGCCGCCTATCGCCACCGTCGCGAGAAGCGCCATCAGGCCCATCGTGACAAGCAATTCGATGAGCGTGAAGCCGAGTATGGATTTCCTGCCTTTCATGCCGTCATACGCCATCGTTCGGTTTGTTGGGCCATCTTATGCCCTGGCCGCTGTGCCTGAGGTCCATCTCCTTCGCGTAGTCGTCACTGGAGTCGCTTTCGTCCTGGGTCATCACTGTCACGGAGTCGGTTTCGAAATTGTACTTGATTATGTAGCGCCGGAAGAAACCGGTCTTCTTCTCCGAGTAGCCGAACGCGAGCTGGCTCGTGGAGAGCTTCCCGCGCTTCTTCGTCGCGAGCTTCGCCGCACGGAAGTCCATACCCTGGGTCTTGGAGTCCTTTCCGTTCACCTTCGCCGCCTCGGCGACGAAAAGCCCGGAGACATCCAGCATCTGGCTTCTCTTGACCGATTCCTCCACAAGTTCCTGGAACACCTTGTCGGCCTGCGAATCGGAGAGATAGTCCACGCGCAGATTCTGGCGGTCGGGTCCGTTATCGCACCAGCTCTTGAGCTGCCCCGGCCATTCGCCCTTCTGGGCGTAGTAGGTGGCAAGTCCCGCCTGCAGCACGGTGCGCATGGCGGCGGCGCGCTTGACGCGCGCCTGGCGGATGGCGGTGCTGGCCGCGGTCGTGACGATGCCCAGCAGTATGCCGAGCACCGCGATCACCATCAGCATCTCAACTATGGTGAAACCACGCCTGCGCATCATTCCACCTCCTGTCCGCGCGCCCAACTGTAGACATCGTCGTCGGCAGCCTTCGTGCGCTTGCCCTTGTAGGGCCCGAGGACGCCGTCCGCCCCGGCGCACCATACGCATGCGGGCGCGCGTACTTTAACGGTCTCGCCGTTGACGGACGCTTCCGTGATGCCGTCGCCGTCGACATCGATGGCGTACCAGAGGATGTGGTCCTTGACCGTTCCGCCGGTATCGACCTTCAGTTCCTCGCCATCACCTTCCGCGGCGGAATTGTTGCGCTTGAGCGTAGTCAAGGCCCATGGATCCACGACACCGCACCGATCGGAGCCGGTGAGCTTGATCGTCCCCTTGTGCGTCGCATGGCTGTACGTCTTCGAATCGTACGAAAGGCCCAGAAGCTTGAACCGCACGAACACATGGCTCGTTCGCGCATCAAGCTGCTTGTTGTTGTTGTTGACTAGAATCTTCGGCCAGTTCATCTCGGTCTGGAAGATTATGCCGAGCGCGGCGGCGGTGTTCGACACCGTCTCCTGCGCCTTGGCGCGCTGCGCGGACTTACGGATACGCCCCATGCCGATGATGAGCGAACCGGAAAGCACCGCTATGATGCCCATCACCACCAGCATCTCCACAAGCGTGAAACCCTCTTTCAACTTCTTTCTCATCTCTTTCAAACCTTCAACTTTTCAACTTTTCAACCTTTCAACATTCCCTAGTCCGCCGGCGTCGACAGCCCCACGATATCATCGGCCGTCCACCTTGCGGCGGTCTCCATCCCGTTCTTGTCGCCGGACCCCTCCTCGGCGCCTGCCGACTGCAGCGACTTGAAATCGATCCACGGCGGAATCGTCTTTTGGTTGGGGCCTGCCGACCACACCCGATAGCTCTGGTACGGTGGCGGCGAATAGTAGAAAAGATCCATCCCCCAGCCATCGCGAATCGTCATGCCGTCGAGAATGTACTGGCTTCCCGAAGAATTGTTGCTGGCCTTGCCGGGCGCATAGATTCCGGACATCTCCCAGGGGGCGCCACCAAGCTCGCCGCCCTCGTGGTAGTGGTAGCCATGCTCTTCGCTGTGGTCCAGACGGGTATTGACGCCGTAGAACGTCTGGCCGCCGGAGACGATGCCGTCCAGCGCCTGCATCCAGCGCGCACACACCGTCTGCGAAGGCTGTACGAGAATTTGGCGGTAGCTGGCCTTGTCATAGTCCGCCGATGTCAAATCCCGGCTTTCGCGCTGGTTGGTATCCCTCTGCAGATCCTCCCATTTCCCGCTGGGATAGAGCCGCTTGCCGTCCCTCAACCGGAAGATCTGCGAAATGTCGTTCTGCGACCTCCACTGGGCATTGTAGCCTTCGTTGTCGTAAAGCTCCTTGGGACCGGCCAACATGAAAAGGTAACGCGGCAGGAGGAAGGACATGACGCCGAACTTGAACACCTGCACATCCGTCCAGCCGCTCGACCTCGCATACCCGGAAAGCGCGCTTGCCGAGTCCAGCGCGTCGAAGTTCGCGAAGTTGGCCCACTTGTCGCCAAGATCGGCATACCGCTGCCTCATGAGCTTTACCATGTCATCCGTCTTCTGGGACTTGCTGTTGTATGGGAATTCGCAGGCGACGGGCTGCGAGAGGCAGGCGGCCCGGACACGTGACCATTCAAGCCGCGTACTCTGGGAACCACCACCGGACGACATCTGTATGCCATGGTCGTTCACATCGCAGAATATGTCGCGCGTGCCGTGGAGTGGCACGGGCGGATACGTCCCGAATGCGGCATAGTAGCCGGAAAGGGCGAACTCGAGCTTCTGCATCCTGGTGATGGTGATGTTGCGGTTCTTCTGGTTTCCGCCAACGCCCGCCAGACGGAACACCAGCCCCATGAGCGTGGCGATCACGACCACCACGACCAGAAGCTCAATCAATGTGAACCCTTTTTTCACCTACATTCTCACCTTCTCAACACTCTCAACCTTCCAAACCTTCTCAACCTTCTCAGCCTGCGCCGCCGGAGGACACGGAGGAGATGATCTTGATCATCGGCAGGAACATGGCGATGACGATCGTGCCGACCACCACGGCGAGGAAGATGATGAGGACCGGCTCGATCGCCGCCGTAAGACCGGCCACGGCGTTGTCGACCTCGTCGTCATAGGTGTTGGCGACACGCGTAAGCATGTCCGAGAGGGCGCCCGTCTCCTCGCCTACCTGCACCATCGACACGACCATCGGCGGAAACACGCCAGACGCCGCCAGCGGGTCGGTCATCGACTCGCCTTCCTTGACAGCGTCATGGACGCTCTGGATGGCCCGCTTCACCACTCCGTTGCCAGTGGTGTCGCGCACGATCATGAGCGCCTGGAGGATCGGCACGCCGGATGCGAGCAGCGTACCGAGGGTACGCGTGACCTGCGAGATGGCCGTCCGCCTGACGAGCGTACCCGTCACCGGCATCGACAGGCGCATCTTGTCGAGCTGGTACGAGCCGAACTTCGTCTTGCCGAACAGCTTGTATAGCACCACCAGCGCCGCAACGCCGATACCTATCTGAATGCCGTTGTGCTGCACGAAGTCCGAAAGCCCCATGACCATCTGCGTGACCGCCGGCAGCGCCTGCCCGCCCAGGAGGTCGTTGAACACTTGCTGGAACTTGGGGATCACGGTGACAAGCAGGAACGTCGTTATGCCGATCGCAGCGACAAGCACGACCGTCGGGTAGATCATCGCGCCCTTCACCTTGTTCTTGATCTTCTGCGCCTTTTCAGCGAACTCCGCCAGACGGTTCAGCACGACTTCCAGCACGCCGCCGGCCTCGCCGGCCTTGACCATGTTCACGTATAGGTTGTCGAATATCTTTGGATATGCGGTGAGCGCGTCCGAGAACGTGCCGCCGCCCGCGATGTTCTCCGATATACCGTTGAGGCAATCCATCATCGCAGGGGCCATCTTCTGCTTCTTGAGCACCTCTATGCAACGCATCAGCGGAAGCCCTGCGTTCACCAGCGTCGCCAGCTGGCGCGTGAAGGCCGTCAGGTCCTTGGTCTTCACCTTGCCCATCAGGAACTTGGGCATCTTGAAGCTGATCTTTATGTCCTTGTTGAGACCACTCTTCTTGGCGGCAGGCTTCGCGGCCTTGGCGGCCTTCGCAGGCTTGGCGGCCTTCGCCGCGGAACTGCTCTTGACCTCGCCAAGCGCACTCGGGAATAGACCGTGCGCACGGATGGCCGCGATGGCCGCCGCGCGGTCGCCCGCCTCTATCGTTCCGCGCTGCTCCTGTCCGGCTCCGTCAAGCGCAATGTACTGGAATGTTGCCATTGGATGTAGCCTCTGCTGTTTGGTTGCCGCTATTATAGCCTATTCAGATGGTAATGTGAAGCGGAAAAAACATCCGCCGCAATTTGTTCGCGCAGCTCCTTGATAGAGGCGAACCGCCTTTCGGGCCGCAGGAATCCCAACAGCGAGACCGCCAAGCGGTCTAAAGGCGCTGAGGGCACTGATGTCTCAAGGATGTGTACTTCGAATACCGGCTCTGGCCAGGCCCTCGCACCCATCGTGGGCGCAAGCCCCCAGTTCGCCACGGCACGGCCATGTTGCGTCTCCACCACATACACGCCAGAAGGCAGAAGCCGCGGCAGACTCGGATTATCCGGGCGTACATTGATCGTGGGGAAACCGAGCCTGCGTCCCTCACCCTTGCCGGCTACCACCTCTCCGGAGATATGGAAGGGACTGCCCAGCATGGCGTTCGCCAGCGGCAGGTCGCCCGCCTTCAGCGCGGCGCGTATGCGTGTGGACGATATCGGCTCGCCTTCATGGCGCACCATGGGGACCGTCTCCACCGCAAAGCCCCTGGCCCGCAGGAAATCCGCATCACCCGTACCACCCGCGCCGAATCTCCAGTTGGGTCCGCAGAAGACAGTCTCAAGCCCCGGATAGCTGCGCCTTAGCCAGTCCGCAAAGCTTTCCGGCAATTCCGCGGCCAGTTCGCGCGTGAACGGCAGCGCCCTTACCCGGTCAACACCGTTAATGCCGTTGGAACCGTCAAGGGCGGAGGCGATGGCAACCAGGCGCTCCTCAGGCGTCATCAAGAGCGGCGGCGACTTCTCAGGTGCAAGTACCGACAGCGGATGCTCCAGAAAGGTCAGCGCCGCATCGGCCCGGGACAGTATACCCCTGTGGCCGAGATGCACGCCGTCGAAGAAACCTACCGCCAGATTCATATGCTGTGCACCCTGCCTCTGTACCTGGCCCTCACCGGCGGCCTGCCTCGAACACGGAGATCACGCGCGACCTGAACGCGACGGCGTCAAGCTGCACAAGATCCATGAACGGCATCGCGTCCTCCACCACGAACCTGCCGCACTTGATGCGCCGAAGATCCTCCAGCGAAGCACCGCACCCAAGAGCCTGCCCGATGTCATGCGCCAGCGCACGTACAGACACGCCCCTGGTACAGGACACCTCGAACGACACAAACGGCGGCTCGAAAGCCGTGATGGACAACCGGTACAAATGCACCAGATGCTCGCCGCCCTTGTCGGTCCTTACTATCTCCCAGTTCGGACGCCCCGCGATGCGCACGGCGGAGAAGGCTGGTGGCGACTGGTAGATGTCGCCGCGGAAATCCTTCAATACCTCGTCCAGACGTTCGCGCGTCACGGCAGAGCAGTCCTTCTCAGCAAGCACGTTCCCGTGGGCGTCGAAGGTGTCCGTCTCGCGTCCGAGCCGCATGCGGCCGGCATAGACGCTATCCGCGCCCAGGAGGCCCTCGGCAAGCCGGGTGCCGTCGCCCAGAAGTATTATGAAAAGGCCCGACGCCCCCGGATCAAGCGTTGCTCCGTGCGCGGTCTTCACCAGGTTGAAATGCACCTTGACGGCACGTTCGACATCGTGCGCGGCAAGCCCGGCGGGCTTGTCGACAAGCACCGCACCATCGACTTCCGCCAGCATTGAGATGGATGAGAGATTTGCCATAGATGGTTGAGAGGGTTGTGAAGGTTGAGAGGGTTGTGAAGGTTTATGGAGTTTCTTGCCAGGCGATCCAGCCGGCCCATGCGGCAAAGGAGAGAATCAGCGCCTTCTGCGTAGATGTGACCCACGGGTTGAAAGGTATTCCCTTGACCTCGAGGCACACCGTGAAGAAGGCGATGAGAACCAGGAACCAGCATCCCCAGACGAGATCCCCTCCCTTGCGGAAGCGCGCAGCTGCCACAATGGCACCGCCGGCCACGGCGAGGTGGCATCCGGTGTTGTGGATCTCGACAAGCACGTTCTCCGGCACGAGCGCTATGGTGAGAAGCCCGGCCACGTTCAGCGCGCCGCCCCAGCCTGCCGCGAGACGCCGCCATCCCTCGTAGCGACGCGAAAGATGCGCCCACACGCCCGCCACGCTCGCGGCGGCAAGGAACATCCCGGCGAGGAACCAGTGGTGACATGGAGGATAGGCTATCCTGCGCACCTCGGTGCGACCGAGCGCGCTGAGCATCTGGCGGAACGGATTGTATCCGCCGCCCGGATAGCAGCATGCGGCCACGACGAAGCAGGCGAAAGCGGCCAGCCCGCCGACGATGGCGTACCATCTGAGGCTGATGCGTCCATGCGAGATACGCCATTCGCCGCCCCAGAAGAACGATGCGAGCAGGCATGCCTCCGCCGCGATGTACAGGGGACCGATCAGCTCTCCGCTGCCCGGCAGCCTCACGAAGCGCATGCCGATCATAAGGTCGGAGAAAAGCAGCAGGGCGATGCCGCAGACATAGAAAACGCGCCGCGTCGAGACCGCCACCGAGAGTGAAAGCGCCGTGAGGATGGAGTAGATGCATACCGCCACCTCCGCAGCGGGCGGGAGGACCGGCGGACGCAGGCGCACGAGCGCAAACGCGGAGAGCGGAACCGCCAGCGCGAGGAAGACGCGCCAGTCGGGCCGCGCCTCGCGGAGCTGGCCGACCGTCCAGAACACCTGCGCAAGGGAAAAACCCGCCACTCCATACAGGAATTCCACGGACCTCGTCGACGCGCCTCGTACGGCAAGGAACATGTCTCCCACTAGGAACGCGGCGGCAAAGCCCGCAAGCATCCAGCCTCTTCGATGGGATAGTCCGATCTTCACGGCAAGATCCGTGGGAAAACGAGTTTGCACCTACTGCGACAGGGCGTAGTCCATCGCAGGTACGGCGACGCCATCGACCGAGACCGGCGCGTCGTTGTAGTTCACGTATATCCGCGCACCGTTGGAGTAGGATATGCGGACCACGCCTTCGGCCGCCTTCTCATGGCGTTCCATGAAGGCGAACTGCAGGCTGCTGCGGCGCGCGAACTCGTCGTGGCCGGTCTTCATCCACGCCACGCCCTGGCGCATCTTCTCGTCCGTTGTGGCCTCGAGGTCGACGGTTCCCATGCTTGGCGGCCGGCCTGTGACGAACACGCTGTGCCAGTAGAACGTCGGGCGACCACCGAACTCCACGAGCTTGAGCGCGAAGCGGCGGTCGGGATTGGCAGGACAGTTGATCATCGTGCGGAACGGCGTCGACACGATGATGCCGTGGTATACGAGCTGCCAGAGGGGGATGTAGCCATCGACCATCGCGTTCCTGGGCGGTTCGAACGGCTTAACCCACTGCACCGTGAGCCCCGATTCGCACGTCAGCGCGCAGAAGTCGCACGCCCCTTCCGAGGCAACGCCTCCGAAGTTCGCGGAGATCTCGCGCATTATGTTGTTCTCCCACACGGCACGCTGGCCGTTGTTCAGCCTGTGCCGCGGATCGGGGCAGGGATACAGGCGCCGGCATGTCGTCACATCCACGTAGAACAGCCCCCTGAAGCCGAGCGCCTTCATCTCGGCGCACTGCTTCGGGCAGAACCGCTCGTAGGCGCGCTGCGGACACATCGTGAAGAGGCGCCCTCCACCATACGTCGTGCGGCCGCGCTTCAGGGTGCCGTCGGGGTTCTTCTCCACGACATACTCGCTGTCCCACGTGTCGGCGATCATGTAGCAGTCGCGGAACGACGAATGCCCCACGATCTGGTAGCCTCGGGACTGCGTATAGGCGATGGCCTCCTTGAGCTTCGCCTCGCCGCCGAGCGAAGGCTCCACGGGGAATATCTGCGGATAGCGCCCATCGTGCCCGCCGACGTTCCATCCCACGAGGCAGAACTCCGCGCCGGCCACACCCTGCCGCACGCATTCGTCCACGATCTCCTTCACGCGGTCGAAAGTGACGACAGGCTTCACCGGCGGCTCGTTGCGCGTTACCTGCTCCGGCTCCGGCGTCGGCACGGGCTTCCACGCCTGGCGTATGCGCACCTCGATGTTCGTGACGGCGTAGGCGAGCAGCGGGTTGCCTTTCGCCTTCTCCGCGAGCGGAACGGCCGCGCCACGGCCGAGCTGGTACCGGCGGTAGCAGCGCGCAATGCCGGAATAGTCGGCATCGCCACCCTCCAGGAAATGGTAGTCGATGCAGATGTCCTCGTACAACTCAATATCCCTTGCGGCGGAGAACACGGCGCTCTGCGAATATACGCCGTCCTTCGCGCACACCAGGAGATCGAGCGAATACGGCATCCCCTTCACGATGGCGCAGTACGTCGAACGCGGGGTCTTCATCCCGAACATCGGCATGGGGACATGCCAATTCTGCAGATACCGCCCGTTGTCGAGCCGGTATGTACCGTATGTGTTGTCGGACAGCACCCAGTAGCCGTCCTCGCCCTTCTTCGCCGTCGCGAAATCGGGCGTCACCGACACCTCCTTGAAGTTCGCAGGCACCTTCTCCCTGGGCCAGACGAAGTGGACGATGCCGTCCTTCACCGGTACATCGACCGTCTCGGACGTCTTCGTGCCGTCGGTCAGCACGGTATCTACGGTGAACACCGCCGCCAGAAAGGCGATCCCTATCTGCATCTCGTCTCCCCCTTCCCGCTTCCAGAAGCGGCCTTGCCATCCTTGGATACCTTGAAGAACTGCGGCACGCACGGCGGCAGCGTCTCGGACCGCAGCGTGAACATATCCTGCGCCTTGCCGAGCGGATGCCATGTACCGTCCGCCTGCAGCAGCGACACGGTACCGCCACGCCATTCCGGGGCGAAGCGAAGCGCAAAGTCATCCCGCGGTTCGCCGCAGAGGTTCTCCGCCATGACCAGCAGCTCGCGGTCGTTGCGCGCGGATGCAAGCCAGGTCGACGGCGTGCGCGGCGCGGCCACGTCTATGGCGGAATCGCCGGCGAGCCTCTCGAAGAGGCGATGGAACATCTCCTGCTTGCGCGGCGAGTAGATGGACGGATGCGCCTTTGCGTCGAGAGAACGGCTCAGCGTGGCAACGCGTCCACCGATGGCGTTCCTGAAGAACACCGTGGCCGGGGCGACGGGCCTGTCGCCCATGTCGTACAGCCGGGACCACACCTCGGCGCCTTCGGCCGGGACCAGTTTCGCGGCGGCGCTCTTCTTCGGGGTCCAGCCGATGTACGGCAGCGACTCCATCCTGCGGTTGTAGAGCTTCCTGCCGCGTTGCGTGCATCCGGCGGCGGGCTGTATCGCCTCGTAGATGTAGTACATGTCCTTCGGCACATCCTCGGCGGTGCATCCCATCAGCGCCGAGAAGCCCCGCCGCGAGAGGATGAGGGCGGCCTCGGCGTCCACGAGAAGCCCGCCGGCGAGCAGACCGCGCAGCTCGTCGTCTGAAAGCTGGTTCGGCGTGGATCCGGCGAGGATCGCGACCGGGACATCCTCGACGGTCGTCATCGGCAGGCCCATCTTGCCGAGGAAGTAGGCGTGCACGGGAAGCATCCCCGAGGAGGCGCTCTTCGTCGTCTCGCGCACCATGTACACCTCCTTCGGCGTGTACACGGCGCGCACGCCGCACGGACGCATCGTCGCGCGCATGTCGCGCACGACCTCGAGACGCCTGCGGAACTCCACGAGTCGCCGCGCGTAGCCGTCGTCGCCCATGGGGTCGTCGGAATACTGCGTGCAATAGTAGTAGGAACCCGTCGCGCCGGCCATGATCGCGCCGGCGAGCTCCGATATGAGGTAGAGTGTCGAGTTGTAGAAGCGCGTGTGCGGATACGGGTCCGTCTCGTGGATGAGCTCGAAGTCGGCAGGCAGGTGCTGCGCGCTCCAGAAGGTGTGCGCGAGCTCGCCCGGCAGCGTTGCCGGCGAATTCTCGTTGAAGTACGCCGCGCCGAATATCCGCACCATGGGCCTGGTGCCGCCGGCCAAGGCGCGGGCGACGGCCTCGGTGGAGTCGCCGTCGATGTCCCCGAAGCCCGACTGGCACAGGCATGTGCGGATGGAGGGGTCCACCGAGTCTATCGCGGCACGCAGCGCCTTTGCAAGGCCGGCGAGGGAATCGCGCGAGAGCATCGCGAACATGCGCCTCAGAGGCGCGTTCTCCGGCGTCGGCCTGCGGAACATGCCCGCTATCTCGGCGGCGGAATACGCCTTCCCCGCGCGCTTCGCGTACTCGGCCAGGTGCAGCGGGCAGAAGCACCCCTTCATGGTGTTCATGCCGCCCTGGTTGGAGAGCGTGTAGTCGTCCTCGAAGAAGATGATGTTCGGCCGGGCGCGGCGCGCGCAGGCCGCCACCTTGTCGCAGAAGTCCCTCGTGAAGCCGGGATCGAGCGGACAGGTCGCATACGTCCTGTTGCCGTCGCAGTCCATCATGCACTGGAACGGACGATACTTGCCGCCGCTGAGCGTGGGCACCACCCACCATCCGATCTCGATGCCTTCGCCCCGCAGCTCGCTCCTGGCACGGCCGATGGCGTCGCCGAGCCTCTCCCAGTCGGAGATGTCCGTTCCGCAACGATACTGCTTGTTCCATGGGCCTATGAGGACGAACCTGTTCAGCCCGTACCGCTCGTGCATGCCGCGCAGCTCCCTGATCTGCGAATCCACCGGCTCGGACGTCCAGTCGACCGGCACGAGGACCTTCAATGGATCTGCGGGACAAGCGATGGCGATAGCCGCCGCCGCAAGCATGGTGGATGCTGCCTTCGATGGTTTCATGGCGTGGGTTTTCCTGTCTTCAGGGGTTCGGGGTCTCTGGCCTTCCAGCGTTCTCCAGCCTGTCCAGAAGCGCCAGCACGGCGTCGCCCTTCTCTATGGAATAGTCGAGCGTGAACCGGAGCTGGGGCGTGAACTTCATGCGCACCTCGCGGTTTATGGTGCGCTCGAACTCGTGCGTACGGGCTATGATGTGCGACAGCACGCGTCGCTTCTCGGCCTCTTCGCCGAATACCGACACCCTCACCGTGGCGTTGCGGAGGTTCCTCGCGCATGTCACGCCCGTGACGGTGACGATGCCGGGGTTGACGTCGTCGCCCTGGAGGATGCGGAACATCGCATCCCCTATGACACGCTTCAAAAGCGAATTGACTCGCTCCAACCTGTCTACCGGCATTTTCTGGACCTCTTTGACATGGAGACGGACTGCGGGCCTCAGAGAGACCTTGGCAGCTCCTCCAGCATGAAGCACTCGATCGTATCGCCCGCGGCGAAATCCTCGAACCCGGCGAAATTGACACCGCACTCCTGCTGGCCGGTGACCTCCTTGACTTCGTCCTTGAAGTGCTTGAGCGACTGCAGTCTGCCCTCCCAGATCTTCCCACCGTCGCGCAGTATGCGGTAGCGGGCGGAGGATACGAGCTTGCCGTCGAGCATCTGCGAACCCGCGATCTTGCCCACCTTGCCGATGTCGTACACCGCCTTGATCGTGGCGTGGCCCAGCACCTTCTCCGTGTATTCGGGCGGCAGCAGGTCGAGCATGCACCTCTTCACGAAGTCGATCAGCTCGTAGATGATGCGGAACGAGCTTATGCGCACGCCGTCGTGGCGGGCCTGGCCCTGCACGCCGGAGTCGCAGCCGATGTCGAAGCCCACGATCACGGCCTTGCCCGCCGCCGCACTCTTCACGTCGGTGAGGGACACGTTGCCCGTGCCGGTGCCTATGATCTTGAGCGACACCTTCTCGCTCTTGATCTGCCGGAGCGACTCCACGATCGCCTCCAGCGACCCCTGCGTGTCGCTCTTCACGACGACGGAAAGCTCGCGCTTCCCGTCCTCGCCCATCTGCGAGAGAAGATCGTCCAGCGAGACGGCCTTCGTGGTGGAAAGCTCCTGCTCCTTGCGCATGCGCGCCGACTCCTCGGCGAGCGTGCGCGCGCGCTTCTCGTCGAGCATCACCCGGAACTCCGCACCCGCCTCCGGCACGCCGGAAAGCCCCGTGCACTTCACCGGCGTCGCCGGCGGCGCCTCCTTTATGCGGCGGCCGTGGTCGTCGATGAGCGAGCGCACCTTGCCGAAGTGCTCGCCGATGAGTACGGCGTCCCCGACCTTCAACGTCCCGCCCGACACCAGCAGCGTGGCGGAAGGTCCGAAGCCCTGCTCAAGCTCCGCCTCGATGACATATCCGTTGGCGCGGCGCCTCGGGTTGGCGGTCAGCTCCAGCACGTCCGCCTGCAGCAGTATCATCTCAAGGAGGTTGTCGACGCCCTGCCCCGTCACCCCGGACACCTCGCAGCAAACCACGTCGCCGCCCCATTCCTCGGGCGTGAGCCCTTCCTTCTGGAGCATCTGCTTGACGCGCTGCACGTTGGCGGTGGGCTTGTCGCACTTGGTTATCGCCACCATGATCTGCACGCCCGCCTGGCGGGCAAACTTGATGGCCTCCTGCGTCTGGGGCATGATGCCGTCGTCGGCCGCGATGATGATCACGGCAATGTCGGTAAGCTGCGCGCCGCGCTGGCGCATCGCGTTGAACGCGGCATGGCCGGGCGTGTCGAGGAACGTTATCAGCCGCCCGTTGACATCTACCTGGTAGGCCGAGATCTGCTGCGTGATGCCGCCGGCCTCGCCGGCCGCCACCTTGGTGTGGCGGATGTAGTCCATGAGCGTGGTCTTGCCGTGGTCGACATGGCCGAGGAACGTCACCACCGGCGGCCGGGGCTTCATGTCCTCCGGCTTGTCCTGCGGGATTTCGTCGTCCGCGTCTATCGCCTTCAGCACAGGCTTCTTGTTAGCCGCGTCGCGCGCGTGCTCCACATTGACCCTGTAGCCGTACTTCTGCGCCACCTTGATGGCGACGTCCGGCTCGACGCGCTGGTTGATGGATGCCAGCACCTTGAGCTGCATCAGGTCGGCTATCAGGCGGTTCGGCCTTACACCCAGCTTGAGCGCCAGCTCCTTCACAACCACCGCGCCACGGATGGATATCTCGCGCGTGGACACCGAAAGCGATATGGTCGGCTTCACGAGGGCGGCCGATGCCGCCGTGGTACGCATCGACACCGACGAGAACCCAGCGCGCTTTCCGCCGACGCGCATGGACTGCCCCGGCCGCACGGCAGGTTTCCCCGGTGCGGGCTTCGCCGCCGGCGCAGGCTTCACCGGCTCCGGCTTCGGCGGTTCCTTCTGCGCCGGCTTGGGCGCCAGCTGCTGCTTCGGCTGCTGCGCCTTGGCGGCCTTGCCGGTCGGCTTGGCGCGGCGGTCCTTCCCATGCAGATAGGCGAGCGCATCGTCGTCGTCGTCATCATCGTCCGCGACATGCGGACCGGACGGCCGACCGGAATCCACGTCATCGTAGTCGGCATCATCCTTCGAGAGCTCTATCGAGACGCGCGGGGCGTCGGCCGGCCTTTCCTCGTCCGGACCAGACTCGCTGCCCCCCAGAAGATCCTTGAGATCCTTCACGGCCGTCGGCTTCTCCACGACGGTCTCGTGCGGAGGCTGCGGACGGGCGGCATCCACCAGCCCCGCCGCCTCCAGCGCACGCCGGCGGCCGGCCTCCAGCTCGTCCCTCTGTGCGCGGTCGTGCGCGGCACGGGCCTGGGCGGCCTTCTTCTGCCTGGCACGCCGCCTTTCAGCCAGCTGCGAGGCGGCGGAGGCGAAGACCGAACGATCCGCACGCAGAAGCGCCGCATGCAGCGCATCCACCTCTTCGTCCTCGAACTGCGTCAAGGGCGAATAGATCTCGATGTCGCTGGCTTCGGCCAGCTGGACCACCGACCCGTAGTCGATGCCCGTCTTCTGCGCGAACTCGTATGCTCTCATCTATCATCCTCCCCGGCCGGCTCCTCCACGTAGTCGCCGTCGTCAGCATCGCCGCCACCCACGCCGGTAAGCTCGGCGACGGCCTGCGCGGCCGCATAGAGCCCCTTTGCGGTGACTTCGTCCAGCCCGGTGGAGGCAATGAAGCCATCTTCGTCGCTTTCCACGATCCCCTCCACGGTGAGGAAGCCGGCATCGGCCAGCTGGGTCGCCACCGCCGTGGAGACGGAGAACGTGTCGGCCAGGGTCTTGATCGCCTCGGCCTTCTGGTCCTCGAACGACGCGAGCGACATCGCCTTCGTGATGTCCACGTGCCAGCCCGTGAGCTTTGATGTCAGCCGCACGTTCTGCCCGCGCTTGCCGATCGCCAGCGAATACTGGTCCGGCGCCACCGTCACATGCACCGTGTTGGAGGCGTCCGGATCTATCTCCACGGACTCCAGCTTCGCCGGGGCGAGCGCCTGCGTGATGTAGTTCCGGGGATCCTCGCTCCAGCGCACGATATCGATCTTCTCGCCGTTGAGCTCACGCACGATGTGCCTCACGCGCGCACCCTTCAGGCCCACGCAGGCACCCACTGGATCCACCTTCTCGTCGAGCGTGCGCACCGCCAGCTTGGAACGGTACCCGGGGTCGCGCGCCACGCCCATGATCTCCACCACGCCGTCGGCTATCTCGGAGACCTCGAGCCGGAAGAGCGTGCGTACGAATTCGCCCGACGCCCGGCTCAGCGTCACCGCCGGACCGTTCGACTCGGCCTTGACATGGTGGACGATCGCGCGGATTGGATCGCCAACGTTGAATTCCTCGGTGGGAATGCGCTCCTTCGCAGGCAGGACCATCTCCGTCTTCCCCACCAGAACGTACAGGTCCCGGTGCGAACTGCCCGTGACCGTGCCGGATACGATCTCGCCGATGCGCCCCTTGAAGTCGTTGAAGGTGTTCGACCGCTCCGCCTCGCGGATCTTCTGCATGATCATCTGGCGGGATGTCTGCGCCGCGATGCGCCCCAGGCGGGAAGCCGGCATCTCGATCTCTATCGTATCGCCTTCGGCGGCATCCGGCTTGAAACGACGCGCCCTCGCCACGGAGATGAAGCCCGTACCGGTATCCTCGTCGGAAACCACCATCGTGTCGAACACATGGAGAGAGAGGTTGTTGCGGTCGATGGACACTCGAAGGTCGTTCGTGACGCCTGGATTGCGACGCGCGGCCTGCTCAAGGGCCCCCTCTATGGCCTCCAGAACGATTTCACGGTCAACCCCACGCTCGCGCTCGATAAAGCTCACGACCGCCTGCAGACTATCAGCATCCATGGCCATCTCTTCTCTCCTTTTCTGTCAAAAAACAAACAATTCCTGCGGTGACTTTACACAAATCACCGTGAAAACCGCCACATGATACCCTTTTTACCGGCCTATGTCAACCCGGAAACGCAATTTTTTTGGGCTTAAGTGCCGGGATGACGGCGCATCTGGTTTATGCTATACTATCAGCGTCACCGAATCACAGCAAGAGGAGTTCAAGATGAAAAAGGCGATTCTGCTTCCGGTTCTGGCCGTCGCGATCTGCGGCTGCCTCACCGAGTGTCCCTGCCAGAACAGGGCCGTGGCAAAGCACGTGGTGCTTGTAGGCGTCGACGGCCTGGGAGCGCAATGGATTCCATGGGACAAGATGCCCGTCCTTTCGCAGCTACGCAAGGATGGACTCTACGCCGTTGGCCGTTGCAACTTCCCCACGGCGTCGGCCATCAACTGGGCGTCCGTCATGTTCGGCACCGTGGTGGAGATCCACGGCTACCGCAGATGGAACAGCCAGAAGCCCGACGTACCCGCCTTCGAGGTCACGGACAAGGGCATTCCGCCATGCCTCATCCATGAGATCAAGAAGCAGGATCCCTCGGCCTACACCGTCTCGCTGTACAACTGGGGCGGCATCAGCTTCGTGCACGCCACGAACGAAGTCGACTACGTGCGCAACATCTCCAACGAGGATACCATCACCGCGGAAGGCCTCGCGCAGTTCAAGGCGCACCGTCCGAAGCTGTCGTTCCTCTACTACGGCAGCCCCGACGGCGCCGGACACAAGTACGGCTGGGGATCGCCTGAATTCACCAACGCCTGCATCAAGGTCGACGGGCAGGTCGGGCGTCTGGTGGAAGGCCTGAAGAAGATGGGCGCCTGGGAGGACACGGCGATCGTTCTCGTGGCGGACCATGGCGGGCTCGGCAAGAAGCACGGCATGGACAATCTCGAATGCTTCGAAGTGCCGTTCCTCGTTTCCAGTCCGGCGGTGAAGGGCATGCGCATGCGCGAGCCGGTGCTCCTGGCCGACACCGCGCCGACGATCGCGGCCCTTCTCGGCTACAGCGTGCCCGAGACGTGGCGCGGACGCCCGGCGGTGGTCGGGCGCTGAACTTCGAAACGCCCTCTTCAGGCGCGGACAAGGGCGCAGGCGAAGGCGCCGTCGTGGTTTGACTCGTGCGGCACGGATTCGCGGCGCGCCTTCTCCGTGAAGTCGGGATGCGCGGCCAGAAACGCCTCAATGCGCCCGGCGTTCTCCTCCGGCTCGTTGGAGCAGGTGGAATACACCAGCAGACCGCCAGGGGCGACATGCGCGGCGGCGGCGGAAAGAATGGCGTCCTGCAAGACCGCAATGTCCTTGAGCCGTTGCGCCGACCATCGCCAGCGCGCATCCGGCCGCCGCCGCAGAACACCCGTGTTTGAACAGGGCACGTCGGCGAGTACGCGATCGAACGAAGGGGACGGCGAAGGGATCTCCGAAACGCTCTCCACCCAGTCAAGACGGAGACGCGAGAGATTCTCGCGCAGACGGCGTAGACGGGCGGGATTGACCTCCTGAGCAACAAGCCTGGACTTCCCGCCGCCACCTCGCAGCCGCCAGGCAATCTGGGCAGTCTTGCCGCCAGGCGCCGCGCAGAAATCCAATACCGACTGGCCAGGATGCACATCCAGAAGCCCGATTGCAAGCGCCGTCGCCGGATCCTGCACGATGAACGCCCCCTCGGCATAGCCAGGCACATCTTCAACGCGCTGTCCGCGCGGCAAGCGAACAAACGGGTCGTTAAGGCCATTAAGGCATGTGCCAGGCGGATAGGCCAAAAAAGTTTCTGCGGGCTGGTTGTGCCATTTCGCAAGTGCTTCAGCGCCTTCTGCGCCATAACGCCCAACCCATCGTTCCACAAGCGCGTTTGGATAACTCTCGCGCTCCGCAAGCGGAGATGCCGCCAGCTTCGCCTCGAATTCCGTCCGACGACGGATGAGATTGCGCAATACGCCGTTGACGACCTTCGCGATCGACTTGTTGGCGCAGAGCTTCGCCGCCGCCACGGTTTCGTTTACCGCCGCGAAGTCTGGCACATCCGGCATGTAGAGGATCTGTGCGCCGCCCACCAGCAGCAGCGCCTCCAGCTCGCCCTTGGGCCATTTGGCGACAAGTTCGCCCAGAACGCGGCGGAGCGGACGAAACCGGCGCACGACCGTATACACAAGATCCTGCACGAAGGCGCGTTCGGGTCCAGGCGGCAACATGTCGGCAGGGGGGACATGCGTCGCGATCCACCGTGCCACGATAAAGGCGGCCTGCCTGCGCGTGTTCTTCATCTTGCTAGATGCAGGCTATGGCCTCGATCTCGATCTTGGCCCCCTTCGGCAGACGCGACGACTCCACGCAGCTGCGCGCGGGCTTCGTATCGCCGAAAAGCTCCGCGTAGACTCCGTTGACGGCGGCGAAATCGTCCATGTCGGCGATGAACACCGTTGTCTTCACCACGCGATCCAACCCGGCACCCGCCGCCTCAAGCACGTTCTTCAGGTTTGTGATCGCCTGGCGCGTCTGGTCCTCCACCGTCACGGCCTCGATCGCGCCGGTGGCGGGGTTGATCGGTATCTGCCCGGAGCAGAAGACCATGCTCCCGGCCTTGATGGCCTGGCTGTAGGGGCCGAGTGCCGCCGGTGCGGAAGACGTCGATATGACCTGATTGGACATTCTTTCACCTCGTTTCTGTCATTTCTGGATTCCATGCCGCCGCATCTGGCGGGTCTGCGGCATATCCACCACCTCGGGCTCGATGACACCCGGCTTTGGCTCGGGGGTACCGTACTTCTTGCGTATCCACCACATCTGCGCGATGGAGAACACCTGCGAGAGCGTCCAGTACAGCGACAGCGCCGACGGGAACGAATAGAACATCACAAGCATCATCACAGGCATCATCACCATCATCATGCGCTGCTGGTTCTTGTCGCCCGTGGACGGCGTGAGCGCGCTCTGCAGCGCCATCGTGGCGGCCATCAGGATAGGCAGGATGTTGAGCCCTCCGAACGGGAACCACGAGGAGAAGAGGCCCTCGGGCTCGGAAAGGTCGGCTATCCAGAGGAACGGCGCGTAGCGCAGCTCCACCGACGCGCGCAGCACGTTGAACAGCGCAATGAACACGGGTATCTGCACGAGCATCGGAAGGCAGCTCGACATCGGGTTCACCTTCTCGGTGCGGTAGAGCTGCCAGGTCTCCTGCTGGAGCCGCTGGGGATTGTCCTTGAACCTGGCCTGGAGCGCCTTGAGCTTCGGCTGGATCTCCTGCATCCTGCGCATGCCGACCGTGGACTTGTGCGTAAGCGGCCAGAACAACACGCGCACGAGAAGCGTGAGGAGGATTATCGCGATGCCGTACGACGGCACCACCGCATGGCATGCGTTCAGCAGCCACACGATCGGATAGCAGAACCAGCGCCACATGCCGTACTCCATCACGTCGCGCATGCCGAGATCCCATAGGAGCGACTGCTTCTTGGGGCCGACATATAGCGTGAAGCCGCGCTTGGCGGACAGGGTGGGATACGCGGCCGAGGCGGCAACCGTCTTCAGCGCATAGTCGCTGCGGGCCATGTCGCGCACCATGGTGGCGCGAAAGCCCACGTTCGTCTCGCTCGCCTTCGCCAGCGCCGTCACGAAGAAGCGGTTCTTCACCGCAAGCCACGCCTGCGCACCTGGCACGTCCACGGTGCTTGTCTCGGGGATGCCCTCCGCGCTGCGCTTGCCCCCGCAGCCCCCGGCAGCCCCCACGAGATAGCTCTTTAGAGGCTCCTCCTCGCCATGGTGGAGCACCTTTGCCTTCTCCAACGCGGAGCCGGCCGTCATGGAATCGATCGACAGCATGTCGTTCTTCGAGCTGCCCATCGCCATGCAGCCCAGCGACAGCCTGTTCGCCGCCGCCGCAGGGGTGCTGAACGTCTCCTCAAGCTCGATCCGGTATCCGTCCTTGAGCGTAAGCCTGCGCGTGGCGGCGGCATGGCGGAACACCACGAAGTCCGCGCCCTGCTCGGCCACCTCGTAGTCGTCGTCCGGCTCAAGCCCGGCCACGCCCTCCAGAGCCAAGGCCGGGGACGAGGAGAAGTCCAGCGTCAACGGCGGATTCTCGGCGCTGATCGCACCGCATCCCTCGGCATAGCCGAAGAGCGTCGCCTTCTTCACCGCCGCCCCACGCGTGGTGAAGGATACCGCGACCTCGGCGTTGGAAAGCACCACGACCTGCTCCGGAACCTTGTGGACCCTCACGACCTTCGGGGCGCTGGCGACCGCATTGGTCGCCATGGCGGATGCATCGGCGACCTTCGCAACGGCGGTGGCGTTGGTGGCCACAGGCCCTACGGGACTCCGGTTCGCGGCATCCCTGGCCTGTACCGCTTCCTGCGCGGCAAGCTCCGCCCGGCGCGCAGCCTCCTTCTTCTGCTCGTTGAACGAATGCCACAGCCAGCCGACCAGCACGAGCACGAGCAGCACGACAACGATCTTTTCCGTCTTGTTCATATCTCAACCTGTAAGTTTCTGGTTTCTAGTTTCTAGTTTCTGGTTTCCAAGCACCTTCTCAACCTTCTCAACCCTCACAACCTTCACAACCCTCTCAACCTTCACAACCCTCTCAACCTCAACCCTCACAACCTTTTCAACCTTCTCCGCCCTCTCGCCTCCACCTCCAACTGCCCTTCGGCGGCACCGGATCGTATCCATGCGCCCCGAACGGATGGCAACGCAGTATCCGCCAGGCGGCGAGCACCGCGCCCTTGAACGCGCCATGCACCTGTAGCGCCTCGATCGCGTAGTTCGAGCAGCTCGGCTCGAACCGGCAGCAGCCGCGAAAGAGCGGCGACAGCGTCACCTGGTACGCCCGCACGCATAGGATCAGGACAGTCCGCATCGCCTTGCGACACCCCGCAGCTCCTCCACCACATCGGCGGTACGCCGGTTGCGCAGGGTGGATCTGCCGACCAGCACCCAGTCGACATCGACCGGAAGCTCGGGTGACAGAATCCGAAACCCTTCGCGCAGGATGCGTTTGGCGCGGTTCCGATCGACGGCATCATGGAAACTCTTCTTGGAAACGACAACGCCGGCCTGCCCGCCGGCGTCATCGGCCCTGAGCACGTACGCGGTCAGCAGACGGGCACGAATGGCGCGGCCCCGGTCGAAGACGCGCCTGTACTTCGAGCCGGCCAGCCGCGTGGACATGGGCCGCCGCCTCAGACCTGCGTAAGGCGCTTGCGCCCCTTGGCCCTGCGACGGGCCAGAACCTTGCGCCCGCCCTTTGTCGCTTTGCGGGCACGATATCCGATCTTGCGCGCGCGCTTGATCTTCGATGGCTGCCACATCATCTTCATGGTGTTCTATCCTTCCTTGGTGAAAATTGAAGGGCTATTATACCAAAAACATGACAGAAGCACAAGTTGGCAATTTGACAAAGGGGATGCCGCTCATTTCCTCTTCTTCGTGGACAGGGTTCTGGCCTGCTCGGTGAAGCGCCTGAGCTGCTCGAGCTGCCACTCACCCTGGTAGAAGTACGGATATACGCCGATGTAGTTGAGCATCGTCTTCTGGCCTATGGACACGGCCGGCGAGCCGGAATCCTTCCAGTCGGAGAACACGACTTCCGCCTCGGAGGTCCTTGCACGGAAGACGACGCGATGCGGGAACACGCAGTGATGGCCGTACTTGCCAAGGTTGTCGAATACGTGCCGGAGCTCCGGAATCTCGTCCGCCCCCTCGATATGTATGCCCATGTACGGCATGTTGACGGGCTTCACCATGCGGAACTCCTGCGTGTCCATGCCCTTCTCCATCGTGGCAAGGTCCGACACCGCGCAGGTGAGCTGGTACACCCGGCCCGGCTCGAGGCCGACGATCTTCCGCCTGAGCGTGTTCGGCCCCTTGGCGCTCTCGGTGAACACCGCGAAATCGCAGCCCGGACGATTTTCCGTCGGCACGGAGTAGCCGACCGGATACTGGCGACCCTGCCACTTCGTGCCGATGTCGCCGCGATGGCCGGGCGCGAGCGAGCCGGGCTCGGCGGCGGACGCCGTCCAGCCGGCGAAGCCTTCGCTGAAGTCGCCGTTCTCGATGTGGCGGGGCCACACCTCCATGCCGTTCATCCTGGCGAAGCTGTCCGTGCCGCCCTCGATGCAGTAGTAGCGGAGCATCGCGCATGCGAAGCGGAAGAAATCCTCGTAGCACGAAGGCGTGGAGAACGCCGCGCCGCCCATTTCCGCGAAATCCGGGTCGGTGGCAAGTATGCGGAGCATCTCGGCGTTGAAGGCCCGCATGTCCGTGCCGGGGGAATACCAGCTCGTCCAGCCGCCGATCATCATCCAGCCGTTGAAGAGGTAGAAGAAGCGCGACGGGGCCGCAGGCACCAGCTCGCCCATCGTCTTCACCTGAAGCCGAGCGAAATCCACGATGGCGTCGAAGTCGGTCTGTGTCTCGGGCGAACGGTAGTACACCTCGGCAAGCATCATGCTGGTGCCGTCGCCAGAGTTGATGTAGGCGGAAAGCTCGGGGATGTCGAGGTGCGGATAGCGGTGGATGGCGCACACGCCGTCGCAGAAGAATATGTCGATCGCCCTCTCCTGCGCGTAGGCGTGCCACCATACCTCGGTGGAATTCGCCTTGGACCGCACCCCCTGCGCGATGGAGATCGTGTTCTCGTCGAACTGCCCTTTCAGACCGGCCACGTACGATGGCTGGTTTGTCACGTACGCGAGATAGTCCTCGTACACGTCGCGCCGGGGATCGTGCCCCATGCCGTAGCTGTAGTTTACCTGCACGCCGCGTTCCAGCATCATGTTCACGATACGGGCCGTCTGGGGATTGCTGCCCTCCGTGTCAAGGACCGCCGTGGCGTTCATGCCGCCAAAGAGTCCGAACGTCCTGAAGAAATCCTCTCCGTAGTTGTAGCCGGTGAAATTGCGCTCCATGCGCGCAGCCTTGTGCAGGGCGTTGCGGTAGATGCACTTAATGGAGCGCACGATCACCTCGCCCTTCGCGCCACCCTTGAGCGACAGCACATGGCGGCCGCGCGGAAGGCGGCGCATCAGCTCGAGCCGGCCGGCCTCCTTGAAGAACTTCGCCGGATGGCCGTCGACCGTGGCTGCGACATCCGCCTTCACATCCGTGAGCGCCACGTAAAGCCATGTGTCCTTCGCAAGCGTCAGGGCGATGTCGCCCTCCGCGTAGGGGCGGCGGACAAACTCGGACACGAAGTTGTTGAGCCGCTTCGCCGGCGTGGCGTCATGGATCTCGGCCCGCACGTACGCACGGTAGTCGTGGCTGGCATAGACCTTGCCGGAGTCAGCGCCCACAAGCTCCGCTCGCAGGTTGATCTTCCCGGGCGCCATCGGCCCGAAGACCGCCTTCGCCCACCCGTCCGCGCCGAACGGCACGGTCACGGTCCTGTCCGCCGCCGTTGCCCGCAGGATCCTGCGCTCGCTGCCGTAGAGGAACTCGTCGGAGGCGAGCGGACAGTAGAACAGCATCTGCGCGTTTTCCGCGCGTATCTCGCTCAGCAGCGGGTCCACGGGCGTAACACGCGCCGGAAACGGCTTCAGGGCCATGAGCTTGCCCTTGTCGTACCCGGCCCCGACGGGGCCTTCCAGGCATGGCGCGCGCAGGTCGATCCATGCTTCGTCCGGAAAGCCCGCCTTGGCCGAGCATGCATAGAACGCGCATGCATAGTCGCCATTGAGGCCGGGCAGGTTCAGCTCGCCCTCCCATGTCAGCTCGCGCCACTCGCCATGCGTGTCGCCGGGCAGGCGCCCCAGCCCCACCCCGCTCTGCCACGGGGCCGCGGCGATGACGAAGCGGAGGGCCTGCATGTCCCTGTCGAGGCCGTGCGTGCGCACCTGCACAGAAAGACGGTAGCGCTGGCCGCGTATGAGCGGAAGGCGCTGCGCCGTCTGGAACTTGTAGTCGCTGGGGCAGGTTCTGAGGCGATGCCCTATGATCCGCACGCCGTTAGGGGCGCCTGGCTTCTCCGCCCCCAGCAGCTTGAGCTCCACCCTCACGTTCGAGTCGCCGTCGGCGCTCCATCCAAGGACGCCTCCGATGTTGTCCGGCGCGAAGTCCGTACGAAGGAGGTTCTCCCCGTGGCACGCGCAAAGCGCAGCCGAAAGGACCGCGCACGCCGCCACGATCCCGTTCTTTCCACCGTATTTCATCTTGCCTTCTCCTCTCCCGCCCTGCCGCGTTCGGTGAATGCGACATGTCGGCGGACTGCTCAGCTCTTCTGGGCGGCGAAAAGCTCGATGCCGCGAAGAACCTTCGTTATGTTCATCTTGTCTGGGGTGTCGGGGATGCACCTCGCCCAGGGCGCGGTGTAGAAGCCCTTCAGGCGCGATGGATCGATATGGTTGCGGCAGTACTTCACGACCGCCTCCGCAGACGCATCCTCCGCCCAGTTGGACGTGCACGGCAGCTGGTCGAATCCGGCATCCTCCAGGACCTGGAAGGCCGCCGCGCCGTTGACCGTCTCGCCCCAGCCGCCCTTCTTCTCGAAGGCGTAGTCCCACTTCAGCTTCTTCTCCGAGAAGTCGCTGCGGTAGTACCAGTTCGACTGCAGCACGCGCTTCGACATCTTCTTGAGATATTCGTCGCGCCCCACCCAGATGGCATCGGACCACATGACCGCCCGCGCGCCGTGCCGCTCCACCTCGCCGACCGTGTAGAACAGGTCGTGCCACCACAGGTCGCCCTGGCGGCAGACGGAATGGAAGTGGTTGAACTGCGCGATGGGCATCTCCTCGTCGAAGCCGATGTGGAAGAGCCGGGGATGACCGAATATCTCGCACGTGTCGCGGATCACGTCCGCCACCACCTGGTAGTACTTCCTCGTGGCGATCATGCGGTGGTAGTTC
>JAFXTB010000049.1 GCA_017525225.1 Kiritimatiellia bacterium | reverse complement strand
CTGCCGGCAATTTGCCGAGTAGTCTCTTAAGCCACTTGTCAATCAGCTTTTCAAGTTTTGTTTTGATTTTGGATTTAAGGCTCATTTTGTTCCTTTCTTGTTGCTGTGAGTAGTTCCTGATTTCCTCCAGGGCATCCCTTGCCCCGGAGGCCATTGCCGCAGCTAACATCCCAGAAGCCACGGCGCAGGCGATTGACGTGCCGCTAATGGGCGCCCGGCCGTGTCCGCGAATCCGCACCGGGACGCGCTCGCCAGGAAGCATTAGGTCGCAGCCGGACGGCGAGAAGCTGGCGGGCCTGCCGTCCTTCCCCAGGGCGCCGACGGAAATCGTCTCCTGGTATCTGGCCGGCCACTGGATGCCGGCGGCCGCGTCGTTGCCGGCGCCGCAGACAATGAGGGCGCCGGCGGCGCGGAGGTTTTTTACGGCGCGGCGCAGGCGGGGTTCGCCGCGCGGCACGGCGAGCGAGACGTTGACGATGTCCGGCTCCTTGGCCGCGGCGGCGAAGAGGGCGTTGGCCAAATCGGTCGGAGAGCCGTGTCCGGACTTCGGAATCGCCTTGAAAAAGAGAAGCTGCGCGTCCGGGGCGCGCTGCCGGATTACCTCGGCGACGTTGGTGGCGTGGCCGTTGAGGTCGGCGGGGTCCGATTCGTCGGCGACGAACGAGCGCCCGGACTGGCCCTTTGGCGCGCCGGTGTCGATGATGATGATTTTCACAGGCGCCGGCATCAGTCGGCCTCCGCAGCCAGAATGGCGTCAAGAATGCCCTGCAGGAGCAGTCGCGTAGTTGGCAAAGCGGCGCTGTCGATGGCGTTATGGAGTCGGTTGGTCGTGGCGTTGAACCGCGCCTCTGCCCGCTCTGCCCTGGCCGTCTGGATGGCAACTACAACCTGCGAGTTGGTGAACGCCGTGTGCCACTCGTCGCGCTCGGCTCGGATGCCCTGAACGGCCTGCTCCAGGCGCGCGGCGAAGGTGCTGACCAAGGGAACACCGGCAACAGGAGTTATGGGATTCGTCACGCAGTAGATGCGGCCGCCCTCGCGCCAGGTCTCAACGATGGAGTCCTCGTGCTGCTCCATGGCCAGCATGGTTGCGCGGTTCAGCGCGTTCGTCATCAGCGCCAAACGCGCAGGGTTGAGGCGGTAGGTAACGCCCCGCTCCAGTTTGTGCGTTGTCCATTGCTCGGGCGTATAGGCGCTCGCCACCACCGCAAATGCGGCCATCGCCACCGCTAAAAAATTTTTATTCATCTGCAATCTCCCCCATGAAAACACCGTTTATCCACTGGCACACGCGCTGCTCCGCGTTCGTCCACAGCCCGCTCCACGGTAGATTCGTAACCGTGCCGTCGCCCGTTGTCAGGTAGAAGCGCTTGCGGGCGAAGTCGAAGGGCTTCTCAGGCGCTCCGAAACGCGGATACGCATTCGCCCGAATCGTGATGCCCGCAATGTCGGCAGGGCGCGGCACCTCGCACCAGTGGCAGCCCTCGAAACCGCCGACTTCCACGGCGCTCGCGCTCCACGGCAACTCCCAGTTGCCTTGCACCCACCAATCCCCGATTTCGGTTGTGTAGTGCCATTGCATTTCAGGCGGCGACGCCAGCTCGCGGGAGAACCATACTGCATACCAGTCGGAAACGCCATCCCAATACTCGCCCGCGACATAGGCATAGATGTTGTCGCGCTCTAAATCGTCCGCCGCAAGGTCGCCCGCGACATAGACCCGTTGAGTGATGTTAGTAATGTTGTTAGTAACCGCGTAGAGGCTGGCTAGCGCGTTCGTCATGCCCTCCATCGCCGCCTCGATGATTTCAGGCAGACGCTCGGCGGATGCCTCGATGGCCGCGCCTCTTGCGTAGTCGGCAATTGTGCCTGATGCGTCGCGCAGCGTTCCCCCGGCCTCGCCCAACACGAATGTCCTCTTCCACCCCTTGATGAGGCGCGTGTTTGAGACGATGTTTGTTTTCGCTGGCTCTTCGGCGAGCAGCGGCGCGTCGTCGTCGGCCATGCAGGGCGCGACTAGGGACAGCGCGGCAAGCGCCATTGATGCGATGCGTCTCATTCCGGCTGCTCCTCCATGACGCGCCACACGGTGTCTTCGTCGATGTAGAATCCAGTTACCTCGACCATGTTTGTTCCCGTGCCGCTCCCTTGCACCGTCGCCACCGATTCCCAGGGCTTGCCGCCACGGCTCATTTGCACGGTGTAGGTTATATTCTCGTCGGTTGTGCCGTCCTTCCGATACCAGCCAAGGGCTGTGCGGTTTGGATCCGCGTCGCACCGCGCCAAAAACAGCCCGACAGTCTCAACGCCACCGCCTTTACTCCCGCCGTAAACGACAAGGCCGACGAGGAAGAAGGCGACGACGATTGCGGCGCTCTTATCCCTGCGCCACAGGCCAGCATACTCTGCAAGCCTCTTGCGGATGAAGTTCATTCCTCTTCCTCTTCCCCGACTTCTCGCGGCGCAGCCATCAGCAAGCCGCCCTGATAGACGAACTCGAAGCCGCCATTTGTGACCGACCCGGTGAATGCGTCAATGCCGTTGATTTTGATGCCGCCCCAGATTGGTAGCATGGAGCCGTCGCCATCCGCCGCGCTTACCTCGCAGTAGGCAAGGAAGAAAGCGCTTGCCAGCGATGCGGGGATGTAGGCCGTGCTGTGGTAGAGGTTGCTGTATGGAACGCCGTCTATCGTGCCGCTGCCGATATACTGTATGTCCTGCAACTCTACGATTTCCCAAGTCTCATTCGTCAAGGCGGTTTTCCACTTGATGTAGGGGGTGCTGTTCATCGGCTCGGTGAAGTAGTAGTAGATTTCACACGCGGCATAATCCACCCCGCCGACCGATTCGGCCACGCCAGACGGAGCCTCGAACTTCACTATGCGGCAAGCGGCGTTCGTGCTAACCGCAGCCGCGCCACCAAGGCTCACGACGAAGCCGTCGATATAGCCGTAGGATTGCGTGCCGACAAGCACCTCAGTCAAGTCCTCAACGATTTCCTGAGAAGCCTGCACGGCCTCTGCGACCGCGACGGCCCTGTTGCTGGCCGTGGCGACACTCGCGGCGGCCTGCGCTATCTGGTCTATGCCAAGGGTGTAGCCCTCTGGAACGATGTTGCCGTTTTCGTCCACCATCAGGTATTGCACGGGCGGCTCGTCGGCTCGCGCTGTGCATCCGTTCATGGCGACCGATACAACGATGCCGACCGACACGGCGGCCAAGACCAGGGTTGTTTCGTCGAATGGTAGTCTCATGCTAGTATGCCTCGGATAGTTCGTTCGTGTAAGCCTTCAAAAATACCCAGCCGTTGGAGTAAACATTCATCCAAACAATGTTCGTCGCGGAATCGGCGTGAAGTTCCTTCTTGGATTGCAAGACATAATCGCCAACGGGGCCAGCGATACGGCGGCGCTTGGCGGTGTAGGCAACTTCGACATACGCCGGAAGCTCCCATGCCTGCCAACTCAACTCGGAGTCGTCGATGGTTCCCGCAATCTCCCCCGCGCTATCGTCGCCCTGGATTGTGGCGGGGGTAACAATCCACCCACCCTCTCCATCATGCCAGAACGGCTGGTTGACCTGCGCCGTGATATCTACACCGTTGCGAGTTATCGTCCACTTTCCCCACCACCCCGTTTCAACCTGGCTCTTCAGGGCGGCCACGGCTCCAGCTGTGTAGTTGGTCATGCTCCATCCCGCTACGGCAATGGCGTCCCGCACGCCGGCACTGGAGGGAACATAGACCAGGTTGCTGACGTTGTTCCCCATTGGGATGGCGACCTCGCCGCCACCAATCACGGACAATATCATGTCTTGCTTGAACCGTATCTGCGAAGGATAGGTGTTGGTTTTCCAGCCCTGAAACAAAGGGTCTGTCTCAGGTTTGATTGGCTGAACTGGCGGGTTCTCCGCCTTCGCCCAGGCGGGGACGGTGGGGTCGGCCTCCTCCTCGATCCAGGGCGCGTTGGAGACTTCGACCAGGGAGAAGTCGATGG
>JAFXTB010000048.1 GCA_017525225.1 Kiritimatiellia bacterium | reverse complement strand
TTCTCCTTCCTGTCCGGGCGGCGAGGGGGACTGTCCCCCTCGCCGTCCGCGGCGGCGGGGACAGTCCCCGGCCGCCGGACCTGGCGCGCGCCCGCCCCGCAACCGCGCGGAGCGCCCTTGCGCGCGCATCATGCGAGGAGATTACCACATCCCAAGGCAAATCGGCAAGAAAAACGGTGTAAAACCTTTGTAAAGCCGTGTAAAAATACTTTACACCGTTTTTACACGGTTTTTACAAGCGCGCGGCGGGAAGGAAAGCGCGGGGACCCACGCAAATCCTACTTCCGGTAGTTGACACGGATGTTCGAGAAGCGGAACACCCATTTCTCGCCATTCCGGCACGGTGCGAGGCCCTCGCCCAAGAACCGCAGGTAACGTGCGTCAGGCGATCCCACAACGGTTCGCAGGTCGATCACAAGCGGCTGCTTCCTGTCGGCGGACTTAAGTCCCGTGCGGCGGGCCAGCTCGCGGAACTCGCCCGGCTTGTCGCCGCCCTCGATCACCACCGTGTCTGGGAAACCCTCTCCCGAAGGGAAGAGCGTCACGGAATCGACCGAGACGACCTCGTCCAGGTCAAATGTCTGGATGTAACGCGCCGCCGGGTCGGTAAAAGGCTGGGACGTGACGAAGCCGAATTCGCGCGTCTGCGGTCCCTTGGCCACGCCTGCGTCAAGCGTGGGATCGACCAGTTCCTCGGGTGGCACCTCACGCGTGAAGGAATAGCGTCCGGGGCCATACCGGCGTGGACCCGTTCCCAGCCCACTGGCGACATCTGCCACAGTCCCTTCGGGAACCGTGAAGTCGATGGTCAGCGTGCCGCCCGTGCACCGCCATGCCACCTCGATGTTGCCATGGGGCGTAGGCACCACACCCTCTGCGCGCGTGATGGACGGCGCCATCTGCGGAGCGATCGTAAAGACGCGAAAGCCGGGCTCGACCGGTTCCACGCCGAGCAGGTGGCCCGTATAGAGGCCGGAAATTGTCGTATCGGGATGCGATTCATCCCACCAACCCTTCGTCGTGAGGTACATGCACTCCGTACAGCACCGCGCACCCTTCCAGCTGGGGTCGATGAACGAGTGCCAGTTGCCGTCCGAGATCGCGCGCAGGCCACCCTGCGTGAAGCCGTAGCGGAACTTGCCGCGTGCCACGAGCGACTGGAACTTACCTACGCCAACATGCCAGCAGGTACGCGCGAGCGAAATCGCCTCATCGCGTGTCGCGAAGCCGCTCGCGAGCATCATGGCACAGCTCGCGCCGTCCGCGCCCTTCGCGCCGAGGACCGTGTTCCACTTCCCCGTGGTTGGGTCCTTGAAGCGGGCGCGGATCGCCTGCGCGTGGCGATCGGCCATCCCTTGCAGTTCGTCCGCGCGCGCGGCGTGTCCCAGCGCGCGGGCGAGCTTCGCGCCGTCGCGCCAGCACATCCAGAAGATGACGTTCTGGTACACGCGCTTGCGCACGTCGCCGCAGTCCATCCGCATGGCGTGTTTCGACGTCTCGAACCGTGGCGCGAAGAGTCCGTCGTCGCCCATGCGCGAGGCCAGGTAGCACAGGTCGCGGTCGACCGCCGGCCAGAGCTCGCGCGCGAGCGTCTCGTCGCCGGTGAAGAGGTAGTGTTCCCACGCGCAGGGCACGAGCCAGGCGGAGAACTCGTCCGAGGCGAAGGATCCGTAGTCACCCGACATCGGCTTCACGGTGTTCTCGGCATAGGGCGCGGCGTGGCAGTATCCCTCGGGCGTCTGGTTGAAGGCCAACAGACGGAGCGCGCCCGCGAGGTAGGGATCCTTCGGACCGAACGCGTAGTACACCATGCGCTGCGCCCACCAGAGGTCGCCGCTCCACACGAGACGGTCGCGCTTGCCGCCGTCGGCAAGGTACGGGATCGCAGTCGTGTAGACCCAGTTGACGGCCTTGCCGGACGGCGCGTCCGTGAAATCGTCGCGCCACCGTTCCTTGCCGGCCTTGTCCTTCACCACGACGGAATGGATCATCGGCCATTCCTCCTTCGCGAGACGGAATCCGAACCGGCCAGGCTTGAGCGGAATGTTCGCCGTCTTGATTACGCCATCCGGTCCCTCCTGCTTGATCGTCTCAAGTACGTCGGGCTCGGCGTTGAGCCACCCGGTGAACACCTTGAAGGCGCCATTCGGGAAATGCGGGTTGAGGCGGAACTCGTACGTGACCTCCAACGTGCCCTCGAAATTCGGCACAAAGCGGCACCAGCCATCGGCGGATCCCCTCTCAAGCTTGCGCGGGATCAGCACGTCCGCCACCACGCGCCAGGCGTCGGCGTTCGGGATCGAGGCAAGCTGGCACGTGCGCGCGCCCATGTCCCACACGGCCTTCGCGCGCGGGTCGTTGCACGCGAACGACCCGACCGCGGGCACCTCCGAATAGACGCCCGCGTTCACGATATCAAACGAGGAGAGGCGGAGCGAGGTGCCGGGCGTGTCGAGCGCCACGCGTATGTAGCGTTCCTGTCCCTGGAGAAGCGGCGCGACGAACTGGCCCTTGCGCGGAATCGTGTAGAGTTCGTGGCGGTTGATGTTCGCGGGCAGGACCGGGTTGTCCACGTGCAGGTAGGTCGCGTGGGTCTCGCGAGAGAAGTCGCCGGCGGGCGAGAGGCCGTCCGGGTGGGTCGCGTAGGAGAGCCGCAGCACGGGAAGAGTACCATCGGCAGCGGATGTGAAATCTGCCACTTCGAAGACGGCGTAGCCACCCACGGTCTGCGGGCCGAAGTCGATCACCTCGACGGGCTGATCGCCGCCCTTCCGCCAGTCAAGCGACACCGAACGGCCGAATACCATCGCCGCCAGGGAGGCGCAACCGAGACATAGGACTTTTTTCATGGCATGATGATACCATGTCCCACCCCCGCTGGCAAGCCGAAAGCTAAGAGTTCATACCCGTACGGCTATATGAACTTCGCGTCGTCCTTTCGAACGACATCCTCGCCAAGCGCGGCGAGCCGTGCGCAGTGCTCCGCGTACAGCGCTTCGGTATACGGCCGTCCGGAAGGTCTGCGCCCATAGCCACAGTCAAGGCCTATGTAGCGCATCACGGCCTTCCAAAGCGAATCGTTCCCCGCAGTGGCAAAGAGCATCTCTATGAGGCGGCACGCCTTTTCCTGGTACGGGGCCGCGGCGGCGAAATCGTTCTTCGCGGCAAGCTCGCAGATCTTCGCGTAGATGCCCGGGATGAAGTTGTCGGAGGTGCCGATGCAGCCCGAGAAGCGCCCTGTCGCGTAAGCATTGAGAACCTGCTCATCCGCCCCGGCAAAATAGATCGCACTCTTGCCGGTCGCCTCAAGCTTGCGGCACATGCAGCCGAAGTCGAAGTAGTCGCGGCCCGTGTACTTCATGCCGTGTACGTTCTTGAGCTTCATCAGCTCGAACGCCTCCGCCGGGACGATCTTCTTCCCTACGGAATAGACGAGGAACGGGAGATCGGTCGCCTCGGAGACGATCTTGTAGTGGTCGTATGCGGCCTTGAAGGACTGTCCGAAGTAGACAGGCGCTACGGAGCTCACCCAGTCGACACCCGCGTCCGCCGCGGCCTTAGCCAGTTTCACGGCATCGGCCGTGGAGAAACAGCCGATGTGCGCTATCACCTTGAGCCGGCCCTTCGCCGCACCGACGACCGTCCTATATATCCGCACGCGTTCGTCGTGTGACAGGAGGAATCCCTCGCCCGTGGAGCCGGTAAGGTACACACCCTTGAGACCTCTCGCGATGAAATACTCCACCATGGACGGGATGATGTCGTAGTTGACAGGTGCGTCAATGCGCTCGTCGCGCACAAAAGGCGTGAACATGGCGGCCCAGGCGCCATCGAAGCCCTCGAACATCTTCCCCTCGGGGAGCGGCAATCTGGCCGCCGGTCCTTGAGCGGCATGGACAGGGGCGGATGCCATCGCTCCGATGGACGCCGCTGCGGCCGTGCCGAGAAAACCGCGCCTGTTCAATCTAATCTCCGACATGTCTTCATCCTTTCATTTCTAGTTCTTCCACCGGTCACCGCACGCCGTGCATCTGGCCGCAGGCATCGGTTCCGATGCGTGCATTTTACCATAATTTTCACCTGAACGGAACAATGCAGCTCCACAAAAAGCTACGAAGTCATTCGCCGATGCGGACGGCGGCGATGTCAGACTCGCCACATACGAGCATCACGAGGCGGTCAACGCCCAGCGCCACGCCGCCGGCAGGCGGCATGTCGGCCAGCGAGGAGAGGAAATCCTCATCCAGAGGATAGTCCGCCTCGCCAAGAATCCGGCGCTCTGCACGTGCCTCCTCGAACCGCCGCCGCTGCTCTACCGGATCGCCCAGCTCGGTGAAGGCGTTGGCCAGCTCAATCCCGTCCATGTAGAGTTCCCAGCGTTCGGCAACACCATCACGCAGCTTCGCGAGCGATGCCGCCTGCGGAGGATAGTCCATCAGGAACACAGGCCCCTTCGGCATGTTAGGCTCTATCTTGACGGCCATATCGAAGTCGAACCTGTCGGCATCCCATTCCGAGAAAGGATCCCAGTCCGCCCAACGCCGATAGGCCTCACGCACCGTGATCCGAGGGAAAGGGAACAAGAGGGGGCTTGATTTGACAAGAGGGGAAGAAGGTTGTGAGGGTTGGGAAGATTGTGAGGGTTGGGAGGGTTGGGAGAGTTGGGAGGGTTGGGGGAAGAAGTGAAGGATCAGGGACTCCATGTCGGACAGGATATCCATGTAGTTTGCATGTGCGCGATACCATTCGAGCATCGTGAACTCGGGGTTGTGCCGTCTGCCGGACTCCCCTTCCCTGAAGCACGGGCCTATCTGGTATATGCGCTCCATCCCCGCCGCGAGGAGCTTCTTCATCTGCAGCTCCGGAGAGGCGCGCAGGAAGGTCGTCCGCCCGCCCGAAGGAGGCACCGGCACGATGGGACAGTCTATATGCGGCTCGGGCGCGGGCGCGGCAAGGCGTACCGGGGTTTCAACCTCGATGAAACCGCGCGCATCGAAGAATCCGCGAATCTCGTGAAGAACCTTCGCCCGTACCTTGATGGCATCGACATGCACCATATCCCGCTTTTCAATACTGCTTCTCGTATTCGCCCTTCTGTACCTTCCTGTAGCTGTGGAATCCGGCACGCTTGGCGCGATAGTTGAGATCCGTCTTGGAATGGCCGAGCGCAGGCGCACCGATCACGCGGAATATGGGCGACCCGCAGTCGGGGCAGACAGTCAGCCTGTCGTCGTTGATCGACTGCATTATCTCGAATCCATCACGGCATTTAGCGCAGGACTTGCGCCTGTCGCGCGCCTCGTACTGGTATGTAGGCATTGATTCCCCTCCCTGCCTGATTTGCGTGGAACGTGGACGGCCCGGCTACCTCAGGTGTATCACGACGCCTGGACGCTCCCCTTCAAGAACTTCGAGGAAGCCAGGACCTGTCAAATTCGGCCTGCGGGCCGTGGGCGAGGTGTCGGCGCCGTATATGCCCTTGATGAGATGCTTGCCGTCAAGGAAGAGGCTGCCCACGGTCATGATGCCCGTGAAGTCCAGCTTCACCGTCGCATCGCTGGAAGCATCAATCCGGACATCCCGCCGGCAGGTCGCCGCCGCCGTCTCTCCGAAAGCCAGAGTACCGCATTGGGCCGAGTAGCGCCGTACGCCGGTCTGAGCACCGCAGAGCACCACAGTGTTGGAGCCGCTCTGGACGATCTCGCCATCGCCCACGATGTCCGCCGCGATCGTGCTGACCGGCGTTTCAGTCATGGACGCGAAGTCTATCTTTCCGCCCAGATCCACCGTGAAGTCGCGCGAGAGCATCGTGCCGGTGTTGTTCACAAATATCTTCCCGGACTCGAAGCGCAGCGTCACATTGCCGGTGTAGTAGCGCAGGTATGTCGCGGGGTTGAACGTGCCGCCGCAAAGGCGAAGCGTCTCGTGAATGTTTGCAGATGCCCCGATCCTGGAGTAGTTGTCGGTTCGGGGCAGTCTGAACTCGCCGCCTTCCGCGATTTCCAGCACGCCGCCTATCGAGGAATCCTCGCCCGAGAACGTGCAAGCGTAGAATTCCTGGCAGAGATAGCCGCCGGCCTCGATCCTGATGGTTGAGTAGCGCTCGCCGAGACGGCGCGTCACGGCATACATGGAAATGCCCTTTGCGCCGCCATTCACCACGCTGCGCAGCACGAGGCGCGATCCGTCATGGACGTAGAGATAGGTGGGGTCGACAGGCGCGGAAAGAGTGGCCGTGCTTTCAAACACGACATCGCCGCCGCCAAGGATGTCCAGCCGCCCTGCCAGCGAAACCGGCACCTCGAACACAAGCGTGTCGCCAGGACGAACATATATCCTGGAATCGGCAGCGAATTCCAGCGAGCCCGTCCCGGAGACCGTCAGCGTGCCGTTCGACCCGGCCGCGTATGCGTAGTGGATCCCGTCCAGCGACTTGGCGTCGTTGCATGCGGCGGTGAACTCCTTCGTGTACACGGCGGGTGCGAGCCAATCCGCAGTCCCCTCACCGGCCACCTCCACGAAGCCATCGCCCCAGGCAATCGTACCCGTGCGCACGACGCCGGCGGAGACCAGCGTGGCGACCTTGAGTGTCTTGCCGGCCGGGATGGAGAGGCACGCGTCGGAAGCGAGCACCAGCGGTCCCATGGATGCGGTGAAATCGGCATCGCCATCGAAGGAGAGCGTACCTTCTTCGATGCGCATCGAGACGGATTGCACGGCGTTCGACACCAGCAGAATGCCGCCGCCCGTCTTCACGAGCGCGGCAGAGCCGGTCATGTTCGTCGCAAGCGTCACCTGGAAGCCGGTCGGTACGTCAAGGACAGGTTCTCCGCCCTCGCCCGTCAACTCCATTTCAAGGCTTACCGTGAAACTGTTCGTCGCGTGGATCGCGGTACCGCCCCAGAACACAACCGGATCGGTGTTGGGCGACCAGGATACAACGCAGGCGGCGGCGTTCGTCGTATGCGTATCGGTGACGACGAAGCCGCCCGCGCCCACGTAGATGTCGCCGCCCGTGAGATATGCGTGGTTCCGGTTGCATTCGCTCGCGAAACGCTCCACCGTGAGACTGCCGCCCAGCATCTCGAATGTCTCAAGACCGTGCATCTTGGTGTTGTTCGTGTCATTGAATACGTTCAGAGTCCCGATGCTGATTCCAGCGGCCTTCTCCACGGACACGTCGCCACCTTCGATGCGGACATTGTACGCTACATTGCCGTGGTGGCGCGTCACATACAGTCCGTCGCGGAACTTCACCGTGCAGCCCGGCAGGAACACCTGCCCCTTCAGGTTCGCGTGTCCGGAATTACCTGCAAAGGACTTCATGAACTTCATGTCGGTTCCTTTGCCAAAGCAGAGGAGCCCGAGCTCGGTATTGATGGAAAAACCGTAGGCATTCGCCTGATATGCCGTGTTTGTCGCGTATCTATAGAGGACGGTGCCGGCCGTCCTCGGCATGCCGGCCGGAACGTAGCCTCCGTGGCAGTTGCCCTCGAGGATCATGGTGCCGAAGCCCAGGACATAACCTACGTTATTCCCTGCCGTCGGAGACCTGGGGAATTTCACGTTCCTGAATATGATCGTCCGGCCCGTCGCGATGTATGCCTCCGGCTGGTAGGCTTGGGGGACATAGGTGTAGAAGTTCTGCGCGGCATCGGCATGGATGACAAGCGTCCTGTCGCCCTTGTTCCCGCAGAAGATGGGTCCTGCTATGTCGACATCCGCCGTGAGGACGATGTCGGTAGCGCGGGAAAGGTCTGCATACGAGTGCCCTGAATGGTCCAACGGGATCTCGCCGTCCTCCCAATTGGCGGAATCGCTCCAGGTCTTGCCGTCGCCGCCGCCGGTCCATGTATAGGAGATCACCATGGGGCTGCGGTTGTGGGTGGCCGAGCCCGAGGACCCCTTGTACCGATATGGCGCCCCGGCGGTCGTAAGATCGCCGCAGTTGAAGATGGCACCGCGCGCGACGGCGACATCGTTCGTCCAGAGATGGCGCACCGGGAATATGCTGGATGTGAAATCGGAGCGCACATATCCCTCGCCATATATCTTCAGATCGATCGGCACGTTGACCTTGTGGGTCACGTTGCCGGTATAGAGCACCGCCCCGTCCCGAATCGTAAGATTGCGCACGGAATCGTCGCCGTCCGCGTTGTCGACCTCGTGCGTCATCGTCACCTGGCCCTCGACGATCTCCATGTCGCCACGCCAGATAAAGTCACATGCGAAATCAAGCTCGCCCGCGCCCGTCTTGCGGATGAGAGTGCCGGGCGCGATGCGCGGCGGCACGGAGAAGGCGAACTTCTTGCCGGCGGCGACATCGAACGTCACGGTGCCGGCGAGATCCATCGCCGTTCCCATCGTCACGCCACCCTGGGCCTGGAACGTGGCGTTGCTCATTGAGATGCGGAAGTCATCCGGATTGAAATTCGTATCACCCGTGAATGCCAGAACGCCGCCGCCGGACACATCGAGGACTCCGCGCGAAGAGGTGGAGATCGTTGGCACGGTCAGCGTTCCACCCAGGACGTTCATCCTGGCGGAGTTCATGCCGCCTATCTTGAGTCCGGCCGCCGCCAGCGAACCTCCCTGGAGCGTGTAGTGGCCCGTCTGGATATCGCCCACATCCAGCCTGCTGAGCGAGACGTCGCCGCCGTTCTGCACGAACTCGCCGACGGCCTGCAGATAGACCGTACCCTCTCCCGCAGAGTCGACGACGCATCCTCCCGGCGCGGACACGTTGTTCAGCTGAATCTCCTTGCCGGTCGGCGCGGCGATGCCCACGGTACCCGCCAGCATGATCGGGAAGGAGGCCGTAAGCGATCCCGTGGTCCTGAACGTGCAGTTTGAAAGAAGCACCGATGTGGCGGGCGTGCCGGAGACGGTGCCTACCGTGAAACTGCCGCCAAGGATCTCGAACTTGTCGTCCGGTGCAAGCTTGTTGCCGAACACCAGCTTCGCCACAGTTGCCGTGCCCCCCTCCTGCACATACGATCCATACACCTTCGTGCCCACGTTCAACGTATCGAGGATCGTGAACGTCCCGCGCTTGAGCCTATAGAGGGCGAATGCATCGTCGTGGTACGGGGTGGTGGAGCCGCTGTAGCCACCGAGGTTGAGCGTCGTGAGCGTCATTGCGGTGTCGTCGCCATCCTGCTCTAAATACACGCTAGGCGCCTTGGTCGAACCATTTCCAACCATGTTGATGTAGCCGTAGGACGTGGAATTCGTCGCAGTGAAGCGTGCATTGCCGCGCAGGTAGTGATTGACGACCGTACCTTGCGGCGAATTGCCATACCAGCCCAGGTCCGTGCGGTTGATGGTGAAGATGTCGCAGTCGCCTTCCAGCACGTAGCTGCCCAGTCCGCCAAAGTACATGTTCTGGGTGGGCGGGACAAGGTTCGTCAAGGTATTGGAGAAATAGACCGTCGCCCCCTTGCCCGAGGACGGGTTGAATCTTGCCTCGCAGGAGATTGGCACCCCCATGCGCAATATCGTACCATCCGCGGCCTTTGGGCCGCCCTGGTCGGAAAAGCGGATGCTCGAGCCGTTGGAATCGGCGTTGATGGACACCTCCACGCCCGTCGTCTTCTCTGTCTTTATGGCGTTGAGCGGCGTGTCGGGGCCGGCATCAAACGTCACGGTGGCCGACATCCCGAACAGCGCGATGTCGTTGGATTGGCACGGATAGCCGGTGGACTGGTCCCAGTTGTCTGGATTCTTCCAGCTGCCGTCGCTCCCGCCGCCAGTCCACTTGTACTCCGTGGCCAGAAGCGAAGCTGAAAGACTCGCCGCAATAGCGAATGCTGTCGCCTTATTGTACATGATTGATCGCCCTTTCAACATGGTTCTGGTTCCATTGTCCACCAACATCCGTGGAAACGCTCCATATTATACGAAACACGCCCATAAAGCGCAAGCAGGTAATGCTGCACCGGCTAGACTCTACAAACTGGCGGATGGCTGCAGCTTTCCGGAGCGATGCGCGCCGCGTACGCGATGCCAGAGCGGCCGCTCCAGCTTCTTGTCGGAAAAGAGCATCGTCCACGCCTCGCGCATGTCTTTGACATGGCGGATGCGGAACGCCTTCAGTCTCTCGGCGGCGGCGATGAACTCGTCCGTCACGCCTTCCGGCGGTGCCTTCAGGATGAAGTCCTGCGTGAGTTTCGCGTGCTCCACCACCAGTCGCACCTCGTTGACGCGCCGCCGTTCGGCTTCTGAGAGTCCGGGACGGGCTACGGCCCGCGCGATCACGGCCAGATCGCCGTCGAGCGCCGCCTGGTTGCTGCCGCTGAAGGTCATCAGCCGCGAGAGTTCGCTGTCGTCGAGCGCGCTTTCCAATCCACCTTTCTTCATGATGGCGATCCGCGCCGCCTCGCCGCGTGCGCGGACCCGCGCGTAGTATTCCTTCATGTCGTCCGCCGCCGCGCAGATGTTCAGGTACTCGTTGGTGCCGGCGGCGAGCCAGTCGCGGATGACCTGGTCCTGCGTGCCGGGGTTGGAGTAGCAGAGGTGCACGTACTTCCCGTTCTCCTTCCTGGAATGCCCGCGGCTCGTGCCATGCCACATCGCCATGTACTCCGGATGGGACTTGTAGAACCTGTCGTTCCATCTGACGAACGCATGGCCATAACGGTAGGTTGCGCGGGTCTGGAGCCGCATCCGCCAGGTCCAGTGCCGGAAGTCCCAGTACTCCGGGCGCATGCGCGAAAGCGTGAAGGCGTCCATGAATTCGTTCGGGATGACCTCCAGGTCAAACCGCTTCCTGAACATGAAGTCGGAGAAGTCCGGCCGCTTCTTCGGACAGGCGCCGACGCGGATGTCACTCTTCTCAAGCGGCGGATAGAAGCGGTATGTCCAACCGTCCGGCACCTCCACCTTCGTCCGGCGCTCGAACACGATGCCATCGTCGCCCGGCCGCACCCACTTTACGCCAAGCACCTTCTCGAGGAACCCGTACACCGCGAAGCTCGAACCGGGACGCGCCCTCCTGCCATCGCCGTCGTCGCCCCAGAAGTATATCTTTCCATCGACTGCGGCCGCGTGCGACTCCCAATCCTTCGCCGCCACCTTCCCCGGCGCAACACGCCCAATCACAAACTCGAATCCGCCGGCGGCGGGCTTCCGCTCGCCCGCGATGAGCGCGAGGTGCTTCTCAAGCTCCTCCGCCGCGCGCGCCTGCGTGCCGTTCTCCCTGTTCTCGACCGTGATCCGCGCCGCGCACAGATCGATCTCGACCGCCCGCGCCGAAAGGGCAGACACCAAGACCGCACATGCCGACACAAGCCTTCCCGCGCTGCCACACGCCATTTTGCCGATGATATCCTTCATTGCCGGGATTTTCTCTTTTTCATTGCGAACGAAAATGCCGCGACAGAAGCGACCGGCAGTTGTTTCTTCATTGTTTCAGTATTCGATCCTGTAAAGCCTGGTATCGGGCGCGGCGAAGTCATCGGTGAACGTCTGGCAGTTCCTTGCGACTTCCTTTCCTGAGAAGAGCTCGACCACCCGCGACGCCGCGCGCTTCAACTTCAAGGTCTTCACGCCGCCGTCTTTGGTGTGGGCGGAGATGAACCTTCCTGAGCTCCACACCTTGAGATCGCCATCCTCGGTGAAGAAGTGAAGCCCGGCCTTCTTCCCTGCCTGGCGCAGATCCTCGGCCGTCCACTTCTCGTCTCCCCCCGGAATCCCATAGGCCGCCCGACCGCCCACGCAGACCTTTTCGCGCAGGATGCGCCTCTTGTCCTCGTTCATGACAATGAGGTTGTTGAACACCACCAGCTTGTATGGCGCAAGATCAATGTGCTGAAGGTCGTCGAACGTCGCGGTCACGAACGGAATCCCGGCCTCGGGAAGCAGCTTGGTGCGAACCGAATAGATGTGAAGGGGCGTGTTTTTGTGGGCCCGGTTTCCGAAACCCAGAATGGCATACGTGCTCTCGGTGTCGAAGACGAGCAGCGTCTCGGCGTCGGAACGGCTGGGCTCGTCCGCATAGCGGCGCCACAGCTCCCCAAACTGCATGAAAAGCTGCCTGACCTCCTTCCCCGTATAGGCGAAACCACAGATGTTGAAGAACCACAGCGAAAAGCCGTGCAGCAGCGCGAGGGAAAACTCGCGCTTCAGGCAGGCCACATCCTCCGCCGCATTGCGCATCCGCCTTGCCAGGAACTGAGGGGTCTGCCGCAAGCCTAGCGCCGAACCCCGTACGGTGCTGGTCATCCGGTCGCAGGAGTGGAGGTAGCCGATGCCGTGGCGTTCGAGCATCGCGAGCGCGGACTGAAAGCCGCTGGCGCCGCCCATTGCGCCGATGGAGTTGCAGGACGGCCCGATGTAGAAATCGTAGGTCGTCTTCCGCAGGATGCGTTCGGCCTCGAAGTGGCCATTCGAGCTGGACGAGTGGATGTTGCCATAGACGGCGTAGATCGGAATCCCGGGGCGGATCAGTTTCCTCGCCCTGGCCAGATATTCGGAAAAGCACCGCCCGACCAGCGAGTTTCCATAGCGCCGCCATTGGATCGCCCGCTCCGAGACCGGCATCGAATCGAAGTCCGCCTCGCCTGGAGCCGGCAGCCGCGGCAGCCCCATCTCGCGGCACCATTCGCCATAATGCTCGAGCCTTGCCTCCGTAATCCGGTCGAGAGTGAGGTCGAACCACTCCTGGGTGCGTCCGCAGGCGATGTAGTATCCGCATATCCTGTCGGCGTGGTTGCGCTCGAGATGCTCCAGCAACGCCTTCTGATAGCCGATCATCAATTCGTTCCAGCGCGGCGTAAGATAGCATTCGACCAGGTCCTTGAACGAATCCAGATGATACCGCGTCACGATGAACGGCGGCGAATTCAGGTCGATCATCGCGATGAAGCGCACATCCGGATTCTGCGCGACAAGGTCGGCGATCTGGCGGTCGACGACATCAAGGTTGTAGGTGGTGTCGTCGCTCCAGATCGGGGGATAGGGCGAATACGGATATCCGAAGGCGGCGATGGAATTGCTCAGTATCAGCTTCACCACGTCAATGCCGCACCGGTGCATGAAATTGACGGTCTCGATATCCATGAGGTAGTTCTGCCCATACGGCGGACTGTAGGCGAGGATGCGTTCCTTCCCCTTTCGTCCCGGATTCTTAAGGACGGGTCCGGCGAACATCGAGCCGCCGGCCATCAGGGCGGAACCAGACATGCCCGCCTTTATGAAGTCTCTCCTGTTCATCTTCGCCTCGCTCTCGCAGTGGGACATTCCGTTCTTCCTCAAGGCCTGTAGTCGACCTTGACCGCAAAGTCGTTGAAGGTCGTCGCGGCCGGCATCTTTACCTCGAAGCGGTTCAGGCCCTTGACCACCTGGGATGCGTCCACCTTGAACGAGAAGAGGCCGTTCTTGAATGTGGCCCCGGAAAGGTCACGGCCGTTCATCCTCACCGCAAGCGGCGCCTCCGCCTTGAGGCCGGTCTGGGCGAGTACGGTCACCTCCGCCTTCTTGCCTGCCGCCGCGGCCTTCGCGAAGTCCTCGCCGATGGCGATCTCGAAGGCATACGTCTCGCCGGCCGCCATCTTGCGAGGCTCGCCGGGGTCGATCTGCGCCATGTTCCAGAAGTCGCGTCCGCCCTCGAGATAGTGCCAGGCGCGGTATCCGCCCGATGCGCGCTCGGTCGCGAAGTATATCTTGTTCCTGCCCGCAAGGTCGCGCGGATCGTCGGCAAGGTAGTCCTTGAGGCTCTTGCGCTCGAGGTTGAACACATACACGCCATCGCATCCCAGCGCAAGGGCGGCGGCGAAGCGCGCATGGTAGAACTCGATCGTCTGGCGGCCCGGGATGATGGGCAGCTTGCGGCGCTTGGCCGTATTTGGGATGCGCGACTCGTCGATCGAGGCGTAGAACTTGACGCCATGCCTGCGTGCCACCTCCACGGCCTTCGTCCACTGCTCCAGCTGGAAGTAGCCGGACCCGACCCAGATGTCCAGGGAGCGGTCGGTCATCCATCTTTCCACATCCATGCCGATCGCCTTCGCGTACGGCAGGGAATCGGGCGTGCGCGCCACCACGAGGATCGGCCTGCCGCGACGGCGCCCTTCCGCCTCGGTGATGGCGCGCAGGTCGCGCATCAGGGCCGACATCATGTCGCACTCGGCGACGGTGGCCCTGCCGCCCCAGGCGACGGTCTTGAAAAGCTGGGCATGGCGCATGAAGTCGTACTCTATGCCGTCGAGGTCGTAGTTCTCCACGAACTCGCGGACGAACTTGCGCATGTGCTCGCGCACCGCCTCGTGGGCGAAGTCCACGGCCGTCCAGCTGCAATGCGGCGGCTTGTTCGACGCCGTCCCCATCAGGCATTCCGGATGCGCCTTCTTGAAGGGCGGGAAGAGATACTTCCCGTATGTGCCGTTCGCATCGTGCGTGTCGTTGACGCGGATGCCGACGAATATCTCCTTGCCCTCGCGGCGGCAGAAGTCCACCGCCATCTGGAGGGAGTCCGTCTTGATCTTGTCGCGGAACTCCAGCGTGGCGTTGCGCGCCGAGGGCGGCGAGGACAGCACCGAGCCCGAGAACAGGTCGCCGGCCTTCGTGGCGGTGAAGTGCGAGAACCCTGAGCTTACCGGACAGTACGATATCGTGCCTATCACCGGACCCTTCGAGTAGTCGAGCCTCATCCCGCAGAACGCCTCGACCGAGAGCGGAAGGTTCGTGGGGTAGTACAGCATGTCGCAGCCGTCGGTGTTGTACACCACCGGCCTGCTCCGCGCCAGCAAGGCGGACCGCTTGCTCTCAAACGCATCGCCGTTCTTGACCGAACAGCCTGCGAAAATGGACACTGCCACAGCACTTGCAATCACTGCTTCAAGTTTCATCTCTGCTCCTTCTTGTTATCGTCTAACCTTTCAACTGGACTTCTGCCGACGGCATGGACTTATTATACCAAAACCACGGCGCTGATTCCATCATGTCACCTCACAAACAGATGCAGGCCGGGGCCGTGGCCTTCCAGCACGCGCAGCACGCCGGGTCCCGTGATGTACTGCGAAAGCGGTGTGGTGTAGCGCGTGCCGTCGTCGTATATGCCCGCCGCCATGCTGTAGCTACCTACGCGAAGCTTGCGTACTACGAGTTCGCCGTCGAAATCGAGGTTGAGCTTACCTGTGCGCCGGAGGCTCAGCGAAGCGGTCGGCGGGATCGTGGCCGCAGCCGCCCCGCCCACGGACAGAGTGCCTGCCGTGACGGTCAGGTTCGTGGCCGCCGCCGCACCCTGTATCGCCAGCGTTCCGCCCAGGACCGTGTACGACGTGACGGCCGACTGGATGCCTGTGAACGTGGCGCGGCCCGGCCCCGCCTGCGTGATGCTCCCCTCTCCGTAGAAGTCGTTGTCGAATCTCGAATCGGTCTTGGCGTCAGCCTGCGTGAATGTGACGGCGCCCCCCAGCGTCACCAGCAGGTCTGACTTGAACGCCGTGCCCTGGCCGGACGTCTTGATAACACCGCCATTGAGATACAGCCGCATGTCACCTGTCCATCCGCCGCCAAGAGTACAGCCGTTTGCCACAAGCAGCTCGCCCGAATCGAGCGTGTGGTAGCAGCGCGTCTGCGTGCTGCAAGCCCCGGCAAGGACGAACGAGTTGGTCACGGCGACCTTGCCGCCGGTCTGCGTCATGCGTACGGCGCCACCCGCAAGCACGCTATTTGCAAGATTCAAATCCCCGCCTTCGGCGACAATGATGTCCGCCCAGGACGTCTGCCAGTGCGCGGACCTGGCCTCGAGCGTCACGCCCTGCAGCTGATCGCGGAATTCGGCCACCGTGCCATCATCCACCATCATGCGATGCTTGGAGCTGGCGCCGACCTGGTCGAGGACCTCCTTTGCGAACACCACCCTGCCGCCGCCAGCCACATACACGGGACTGTTGCCGTTCTTCGACGCACCCACCACCACAGGCGAGTCGAACACGAGCGTCGTCTCCGGCGAGACGGTCACCGTGGCATTGGTGAGAAGTATGCACGCGCCATCCGTGGCTGCGAGCGTTATCGTCCCGGGGACGTCCACATCAAGCCCGCCGAGAACGATGTCCGAGGCGAACGTGATCCGGGCCCCATCCGCCAGCGACGTGCCCTTGAGATCCGCGGACGCCGTCTTGCCGTTGGGTATCACGCCATCGGACCAGTTGGACGTCGCGAGCCAGTCGCCGCCGGCGGCAGGGCCTATCCAGCGGCCTGCGGCGAGCGTTGCAGGCTGCGCCACCGTCACCGAGCCTTCGCCGAACGTCACGCTTTCACCGGCAGTCTTGCGGACCCCGCCCACGATCAGTGTCTCGACCGTCCAGGCCGCACCTGCAGGAAGCGAGAGCGAGGAGGCGGAGGCGAGTTCGATTCTCGCCGGGACGGCTTCGTTCACGGCGCCTGCGCCGATGCTCACCGTGCCCGCCTCCACGGACATCGCGCCCGTGAAGCTGTTGGTACCGTTGAGGTAGAGGGTGCCTTCGCCGATCTTGCGCCAGCCGCCGGTACCAGTCAGGACGCATCCTTCGAACGTTATGTCGTGACCGGCGGTATCGATAGTCGTCGCACCGCCCTTGCCGCTGAAGGCGGTATCGAGCGAGACGGAGAAGTCGGCCGTCGCATGCAGCCTTACGCCGCCAAGCTGGAGCGACGGCGTGGTGTTGTAGAGAGGCAGACCGGTGGTCGCATCGTACGCGCCCTTCGTCTTGGAATCGGTCGGGGCATAGTTCCGCGTATCGCACGTGCGCACGATGCCACCCGCGCCGATGTAGAGATCGCCGCCATTCAGATAGTACCAGTTCTGCAGGCATTCGCTGCCCATCAGCGGAGTGGTCAGCGTGCCGCCTGTCATCTCGAAGTCCCCTCCCGGATAGTTCTGGCAGCACGAGACGCCATCCGCCACGTTCTTGTTCAGATAGATGCCCTCCACGCATGTGAGCGTACCATCCTGCAGATAGTAGCGCTGTGGTTTCTGTCCATCATTGCGGCATGTGTTCATGCAGAAGTTGGAGACCGTGATGTTCGCCCCTCCGCGCTGGTACACCCAGTTGGCGCTCGTATAGCCACCACGCGACCACATGAACAGATCGTATTCAAGATCGGTATCCTCGCCCTCGAATATGATGCGAGCCTCGGAACCGGACTGGTTGGCGTGCCATGCGACCGCCCGGCGGTAGGACGAACTCTCGTCGAAGCGCGTGAACTCCGTCGCGTTGCGGTATATGACGGTACCGTCGATGCAGAATATCGGCATGTAGTTATTATTGAACCCGCTGGCCGCGAGCGTGGACCCCAGGACATATCTGTCGAATACGAACGTGCCGTTGCCCACCATGCTGACAGTGGCCCGGCGCAACACCTTGCAGTCGAACTCGAGCGTCGCATCGGGCACGACCATGCAGGACGTATGGTAGCTGGCACGGTCGAGCTTGAAGGAGGCAGTCTGGCTGGAGATCACAAGCCGCCTATTGGCGCCGCATGGGGCATAGAGGATGCCGCCTATGGCTATGTTCGCCGAGAACGTTATGTTCGTGGCGCGCGAAAGGTCGGCGAACACCCCGCTTTCCGACCCTGTCGCATTGTTCGGCGGCACGGCGCCATCCTCCCAGTTCAAGGGATCTGTCCAGGTGGTCCCGTCGCCGCCGCCCGTCCACGTATACGGCACGATCATATGTGAGAGACCTTTTTCGCTGGTACTGTATAGCGGGGAGTTGGGAGCCGTGGTGTATGTGCCGCGCGGAAGCGCCACGCCGTTCGTCACGAGGGAGTGCGCGAACGCCGCCGTACGGTGGTTGTGGAAGTAGAACCGCCCGCCATCCTCGATGTTGAGATCCATGGGCTTGTAGTAGTACGCGGTTATGGAATAGCCGGATGACTGCCAGCCCAGCGACGCTCCGTTCTTGATCGTCACCTGCCAGGGCTCGTAGTCGTCGTACGCGCCCAGTATGCCCATGCGGTCCGTATAGGCGCCGCCGTTGCCGATCGCGATCTCGCCTTCGGCAACCGTCAGCGATCCCCGTGCCGGCACGTCGGCCTGTATGTAGACCTTGCCGGCGCCGGTCTTCGTCAACGAAGTGCCTGCGGCGATCTGCGGCGAACGGCGAAGCGTCAGGCTCTTTCCGGACGCGACTTCGAGCGTTGGGGAGCCCGAAAGCTTCACCGTGTCGTTGAGCGTCAAGGCGACCGGGACGACGAACGTGCCGCCGCTGTGGATGAAGTCGAACCTCCCCTCCTTTCCGAAGTCCATCGTGCCGTTCATCACGAACCTTCCGCCCCGTACCTCGAGACCTCCGTACGAACGCGCGCCCGTGCCGCATTCCACCATCGCCACCGTGGCGGTTCCACCGTCCTGCACGAAATACCCGGGGCGGCCATTGCCCAGATTCAGCTTCGATGAGGCAGAAAGCGTTCCGCGCACCATGTGATAGACGGACGTGCTCCAGTCGTCCGTATCCGTGTTGTTGCCGACATAGAGGTTCGTGACCGAGGTGATGGTGGCATCGCCATCCTGCCGCCACACGGCGTTGGGGCACGACCTGCTGTTGCCGACCTTCAGCTCCTTCGTCGAGAACGAGGCGTTGTCCTGCTGGATCGAATACGCCCACCTGCCGGGCTTCCCCCCATATCCGAAAGAGTAAGCGGAACTGGCGTTAGCCAGAAACGTGAAGTCGCCTGTGAAGATGTTCGTACCGTTGCCGCCGAAGAAATTGCTCATGTAGGTGCCGGTCTTGTCGAGGCCGTTGGATATGCTGTGCGACCATACCACCGTGCCGTCGCCCCAGCGGTCGAAGCGCTGGTTCATCACTATGGGTACGTCCAGATAGAGCGTAGTGCCGGCCTTCGCCACGATTCCATCGTAGTCGATCGCCACGACCGCTCCCGAACGCAGGCCAAAAGCAAGGCTCGAATTGTTCGTCGTGGTCAACACAACCGGATCGGAACCGCTCTGCATGATTCCATATAGCGTCACGGCCTTGTCCAGACGCGACGTCACCACGAGCCCGCCGCCGACTTTTGAGTTGAACTTGGCTATGTCCTCGACCGTGGACGGGTATTCGTACGCCGCTCCGGCAGGGGAACATGTCCAGTTGCTTCCGTTCGTCCAGGTCACGCCGTCGCCATTGCCGTTCCAGGTCCAGGTGTAGGTGTAGTTGGCGCCATGCAACGCGCCGACAAACGAAAACGACGCAAACAGGGCAAGCATGGCGCCCCTTGCGCTCCGCAACGCCTCAACATTCTTGTAGAGTAGAGACCCACGCCTCGGCGTTGCCGACGGTACGACTCCCCCCTCATCAAACCGTACGTGCGGATTTCCCGCATGCGGCTTTCCATTGAGTGCTTTTCCTGTTGCCATGGATTTCTACCTTTCTTGGGTTGTTATGCGTATATTATACGATTTCTTTCCCCCTGTCAATTCCAAGGCCTATGACAACGAGGCCCTCTTCATCTGTGGAACCTCCTTATGACTTCGCGCATGGCATCGGTATAGTTGTACATGTCCACGCATTCAAACGTCACGCCGGCCCCGCCGCACGATGCGGCGAGATCGAGAAGCCTTGCGGCGACCTCTTCGCCCTTGAGGCCTGTCGCCTTGCAGTACGAGGGGATGCCGAAGGTGAAGTTGTACTGCGACACCGGGAAGTAGACCTTGGCCCTGCCTCGGTTGCGGTAGACGTATTCGTATATCTCCCGGGTGGAATCCCAGATGCGCTTCTCGTCCGGCCTGACGCTCATCACCGAGATGGCATCCACGGTGCCGTCGGCCGCAAGCGCCTTCCAGTCCACTGCATAGCGCCGCCATAGCTCCTTGTCTTCGAGGTCGCAGTACGGGATCCCGAGCACTAGCTGCATCGGGCGGCCGGTCGCGTCCATGCGCGCGCGCATCGCCCTGATGTAGCGATGGTTGCATTCCGCCACGAGCGCGAGCCATCTTTCGTCGGACGCATCCTCGGGCGGTTCGCAGCCGTAGCGGCTGCGCCAGCGGTCGCACATCGGCTTAACGTATTCCAGCCTCGCGTACCATCCGCCCTGCCGCCACATGTCGATGTAGATCATGGAAGGTCCGGTGGAAAGCACCTCATCGAAGCGGCGGAGCTTGTGCGCCAGCACCTCCTCGTATGCAAGCGAGCTCGTGTAGCCCGGCCTTGCTATGCCGTGCAGCGACCTGGTGGAGTATTCGGGATGGTCCAGGTTCCACTGGCTGCATGTGCGGCTCTGGAAGTGGTTCTCCTCCCATGTATGATGTATCCCCGCCACGAATCCGTGCGCGGCTATCTGCTCGATCGCGTACGCCAGCAGGTTCGTCTCGCCCTTGGCGAGATCGCTCCATCCGTGGATGTTGTTTACCTCCACGACCCGCTTCTCGAATGGCATCCGATGGATAACGCTCGATTCCTCCGCCGAAGGATAGCGCGGGATGCCCCCTGTCTGGTGACGCCAGAGAAGATGCGTCGCGCCTACCTGCCCGGCGACGTTCTCCACCACCTGCACGGTGCCGGTCTTCGTCTCGCAGTCGAAATACCTGACGAAGTCGTAGCTGTCGATGAGCGCGATCTTCTCGAAGCGGGGCGTGGCTTCATGCGGGCACCTCGGCGAGGCGGCCCTGCCATCGGCCGTTGCCAGTGCCAGCGCGAGTGCGCAAAGCAGCGTGCATTCATGTCGCATCATGACAGCAGATCCCTTCTGGTTGCAGGTTTCGGAACGTTGACCGGCCAGCCTGTACCCACCTCGATGGAGAGCACACGCTTGTCGTCGTCGCGCTCGAAGATAGATCCCGTCCCCATCCCCCGGGGATGGTCGAGCGGCAGATGGCCTTCGCGCATCTGCTGCAGAATAGGTTCGGAGCCGTCGACCGACAGATACACGACGGTGGCGGTGCGTACCGCGGTGATCTCGTGCTCGCCCGGTTCCAGCGGTCCAGGCATCGGCACGCGGACGGCCTGCCTGTCGCGGTTGAGCCACCAGAAGTTCGGCACAGAATCCTGCATCACCAGGCGGAATGCGACCTGGGAGCACTCGTCGTACTTGGCGGATATGACGGTCGCATCGCCGCTGAACGGCTTGCCGGTCCATCTGATCCTGGTCCGGACGAAGAACGTGCGCCCTGCGCCGAGAACGAAGCCACTGGTGGCCTTTGCGCTGAAATGGCGTCTTGCGACCGGACGCTCGGAGAAGAACACCTTCTCAGCCTCGTGCGACGGGTGGTCCGCACCGACTTTCGGCCCGTGCGGCAGGTCGTTCGCGCAAAGCGGGGTGAAAACGAGCCTGCCGTCAAGCGTGCGCACCAGAGTGCGCATGTCCGGTGAAAGGCAGGGTTCGCGCCCGGGACCCAGGTTGCGGGTCGCGCCGGAGGACAGTTCCTGGATGTAGCAGCACCATGTGGGATCGCCGTCCTTGAACGCCGTGTATACGAGATAGCGGCCGTCCGCGCTCCATCGAGGCTCGAATGCGGATGCCTCCGGCTCCGTGATCGGCACGTTGTGGTTCGGATCGCCTATCGCCGCCGCCCTGATGCCCCAGCGGTCGCGGATGCTGTCGAGATGCGCCCAGGCGAGCAGCCTTCCATCCGGCGACACCTGCGGCTGGTTCGCGCTGGCGTCGATGTAGTGCATCTGCTGGGTCAGGATGCGCCTGCGTCGCTCCGGCGCGTCCACCGGGGCAGACCACATGTATATCTGCGCGAGCCGATGCTGCGTGTTGCCTTCCGGGGAAACCCAGTACAGGGTCTTCATGTCGGGCGAAAAGGATGGCGTGGCATCGCGGCGGCGGCCTTTCGTGAATTCGCGCACGCCCTTTCCGCGCCGCCAGATGCGGATGCCGAAGCCGTCCTCGGACTTCAGCCGCTCGCCCGCGAACGCGGTGTTCGTCACATTCCCTGCGGTATAGACAAGCGATCCATCACTCCCCCAGCTTGCAAGCCCCGCGAGACCAGGGCCGTTCTCCACCCATTCCACCTTTCGCGACTCTAGGTCCATTACGCCCAGATGCCTGTCCCAGCCGTCCTGCCTCTCGAACGCCAGATACCGGCCATCGGGCGAGAACACGCCGGCGCTCGCATTCTCGATTGGGTCGGGTGCGGCGGCAAAGGATATGGTCACCACACTTGCAACCATTGCTTCAAGTTTCATCTCTGCTCCATCTTGTTCTCGTTTGACTTTTCAACCTTGCCTGTAACTTGAATGTTCACAAATCTCAATTGTTCACAAATGCCACCATTGTCACAAATACAAATTGAGATTGGAAACTTGTGAACAATTGAGGCAATTGCAAAAACCCCGCGCACACATGGTAGGGACGGCGCCCCGCGCCGCCCGCGGCGGTCGCGGGGCGACCGCCCTACCGGGTTTTGCGACTGCCTCATTAAACTTATCCTCATTTACATTCCAGCGCCAGCGCGGACGGCGGAATTTCAACCTTTCAACTTTTCAACCTTTCAACCTTTCTACTTTTCAACCTCACCTCACAAACAGCTGCAGGCCGGGGCCGAAGCCTTCCAGCACGCGCAGCACGCCCCTTCCACGGATGTTCGGCGCGATGGTGGTGTCGTAGAGCGTTCCGTCGTCGTAGAGGCCGGCAGACCTGTGGACTCCGTTGAGGAAGAGTTCCCGCACCACAAGCTCTCCATCGAAATCCAGTTCAAGCGTGCTCTTGCGGGTTATGTGCAGCGATGCGGCGCCGGAGGACATTCCTGCCGCCGCCACCTCGTCTATCGCAAGCACGCCCGCCCCGACGACAAGGTTCGTCGGAGCAGCCAGACACTTAAGCGCAAGCGTTCCGCCCTGGACGGCAAACGCACCGGCGTTCGGCATCCCCCCTGTGAAGGTGATGCGTCCCGGACCCTGCTGCGTCACGCTTCCTTCACCCTGGAACGGACAGGCGAACGTCGAATCCGTCTCCGCATCCGACTGCGCGAACGCAACCGCCCCGCCAAGCCATGTAGGCAGTCCATATCCAAAGGAAATCCCGTAGCCAGACGTCTTCACCGTGCCGCCGTTTAGCTCCAGCTTCGCGCAATTGCCAAATCCTCCATCCAGCGTATTGCCGTTCGGAAGCAGAAGTTCGCCGGAATTCAGCACATGGTCGTAGCGGGTATTCTCTTTCTCCACCAATATCACCGAGTTCGTGAACGTGACGGTTCCGCCCGACTGAGTCAGCTTGACGAAACCGGAGGTTATGGGCGTTGCCGCCAGATTGATCATTGAGCCATCCGCCGCCGTGAGTTCGGTGCAGTCCGTCTGCCATTGCGACGAAGATGCCTGGAGCATAACGCCCCATAGCAAGCCGCGGAACTCCACCTGCATGCCGACAGCCGTTTTCAGATGGTGGTAGCCGTTGAGATTGAAGGTGCCGTCCTGGTTGACGACATCGCGCGCGAACACCACCTTCCCGCCGCCGGTAAGGACGAGCGGCTTCGTCTGTATGACAGTCTTGCCGCCAGAGACGGTGGATGGCGACTTGCCTACGACCACCGGGATGTCTATGACGAGGGTCGTCTCCGGCGAGACATTCAGGGTTGCATTGGTAAGGACCAGCCGCACATCGCCTGCGGCGGAAAGAGTCACCGTGCCGGGCATCTCCACCGACATTCCGCCAAGGATCAGATCGGAGCCTATCGACAGCTGCGCGCCGTCGGCCAGGGATGTATTGACAAGATCCACCGTGACGCGTTCCGCATTGGGGACGACGCCGTCGGACCAGTTGGCCGGCGCAAACCAGTCGCCGCCTGCGGCAGGGCCGATCCAGCGGCCTGCGGCGAGTGCGGCAGGCTGCACCACCGTCACCGTGCCTTCGCCAACCGTAACGCTCTCGCCGGCGGCCTTGCGGACCCCGCCCACGATCAGCGTCTCGACCGTCCACGCCGCTCCCGCGGGAAGCGAGAGGGAAGAGGCGGAGGCAAGTTCAAGCCTCGCCGGAGCGGATTCGTTCACGGCCTCCGCCCCTACGACGACCGTGCCCGCCTCCACGGACATCGCGCCCGTGAAGCTGTTCGTGCCGTTGAGGTAAAGGGTTCCTTCTCCGATCTTGCGCCAGCCGCCGGTCCCGGCAAGTACGCAGCCCTCGAACGTTATGTCGTGCCCGGCGGTATCGATCGTAGTCGCTCCGCCCACGCCGCTGAAGGCGGTGTCCAGCGTAACAGAGAAGTCGGCCGAGGCATGCAGGTTCACCCCGCCCAGCTGTAGCGACGGCGTGGTGTTGTAGAGGATCTCGCCGGTCTTCAGATTGTAGGCACTCTGGCTCTGGTACTGCTTGTCCATCCCGCCATAGCCGTTCGTGCAGCACGTCCGCGATATGCCGCCAGCTCCCACGTATGCGTCGCCGCCGTTGAGATAGCACCAGTTCTGCAGGCACTCGCTCCCGATCTGCGGGGTCGTGAGCGTGCCGCCCGTCATTTCGAAGCTGCCGCCCGGCACGCGGTTGCAGGAAGAGACCGTGGAGCTCAGGTTCGTGTTGAGGAACAGCCCTTCCACGCATGTAAGCGTGCCGCCCTGCAGGTAGTACCGCTTCGGTTCCTGCTCGGTACGATGCGTGTTCACGCAGAAGTTCGTCACCGTGAGCTTCGCCCCGTCGCGCTGGATGTAGCGGTTCATGCCCGTGTACCCGCCCCTGGAGAAAAACAGGTAGTTCAGGGCGAAGTCGGTATCTTCACCCTCGAAGACGATCGTCGATTCGCTTCCCGACTGGTTTGAGTGGAATCCGAGCGCCGTGGTGTGGTTCGAGCTTTCAGGAATACACTCCTTCACGCCACGGAGGATCAACGTGCCGTCGACCACGAGGGACAGCATGAAGTCATTGTCGAATCCGGTCTTTTTCAGGAACGCCCCAGGGATGTTCCGGCGGAAGACGTACGTGCCGTTGCCGACAAGTCCGCACGTCTTGTAACGCGCGACCTTGCAGTCGAATTCAAGCGTAGCATCAGGGCGTATCTGGCAGGAAATCTGGTAGTTTGGAGGGGCCAGCTTCAAGGTCGCCGTGTCGCTGGAGATGACGAGCCTCTTGTTGGCGCCGTTTGGCGAATAGAGGATGCCGCCGATGGTGATGTTGGAGGTGAATGTGATGTTGGTGGCGCGGGAGAGGTCGGCGTATGGCACATTAAAGTCTGATGCACTGACGTTCGGAGGCACGGCTCCGTCCTCCCAGTTCGCCGTATCGGTCCACGACACCCCGTCGCCACCACCAGTCCAGGTGTAGGGCACTATCATGTGGGCGATATTCTCGGTTCCAGAACATCTGATGTGACCGGTCTTGGTGGCGCGATACACGCCGCGAGCCACCTTGACGCCGTTCGCAGTGAGAGAATGCGCGAACGCCGCGGTACGGTGGGAGTAGAAGCTGAAGCATCCACCGTCATCGATATCGAGATCCATCGGCTGGTAGAAGTACGAGGTGATCGAGGTCGTCGCTTCATGCCAGCCGAGCAAGCCGCCATTCTTGATCTTGACATGCCACGGCGTATAGTCGTCGTACGCGCCATAGACCCCGTACCGCTGCGAGGCGTTGCTATAGCCCAGATAGACAGCCCCTTCCTCCACCGTTAACGACCCGACCGCCGGGAAATCCGTCATGATCCTCATCGTTCCCGGACCAGTCTTCGTCAGCGATGTTCCGGCGGCGATGTCGGGCGCCGCGCGGAATTGCACCGCCTTGCCCGATGCCATCTCTATCGAAGGCGAACCTGAAAGGCGGAGGCGCCGCCTGATCACAGGCTCGCCCGTGAATGCCAGCGTGCCGCCTGTAAGAGACACGTCGAATCTGGGGGACGAAATGGAGCAGAACATGTCTGCGGAAGAGTCGCCCGAGGTGTCTACGAACCGCCCGCCATTCAACTCGAACGATCCATACGATCTTACTTCCGCGCCACACGAGACGTATGACACCGTGGCCGTACCGCCATCCTGTACGTAGCGTCCCGGTCGCCCTGGCGCGAGGTTCATGTACGATGCCGAAAGAGTCCCCCGCACCATGTGGTATACGGACGTACTCCAGTCATTGTGATTTCCATCCGTGAAATTGCCTATTCCAAGAAAGTCGCTTGCCACGACCCTGGTACCGTCGCCATCCTGCCTGAACAATATGTTGGGTGCCGAACGGCTCGTGCCCAGCTTCAGTCTGTAGCATTCCAGCGATGCGTTGTCCTGCACGTACAAATACGTCCATTTCCCGACGTCGGCGCCAAACCCGAAGTTGGAATCCATCTTGCTTCCCCCCGTCAAAGAGAAGTTTCCGACGAGGAAGTTCGTCCCGGCACCTCCTATAAAGTTGTACCTCGCCGACGAGGTATTGACTCCGTTCACGAAGCTCCTCTGCCAGTAGACCGTACCACCACCCCATTTGTCGAAACGTCTATCCATCACGATGGGGACGTCCAGGTAGAGCGTCGAGCCTTGATCGACGCACACACCGTCGTACATCGACTCGACATCGCCCCCGGAATGTATGCTGAACGTCAATTGCGAATCGTTGGTCGTGGTAAGCAGCAACGGGTCGGAACCGCTCTGCAGGATTCCATATATCGTCACGGCTTCATCCAGACGAGACGTCACCACGAGTCCGCCGCCGACTTTCGAGTTGAACTTGACAAAGTCCTCCACCGTGGACGGGTATTCGTACGCCGCTCCGGACGGGGAACATGTCCAGTTGCCGCCGTCCGACCAGGTAATGCCGTCGCCATTGCCGGTCCAGGTCCAGGTGTAGGTGTAGTTGGCGCCATGCAACGCGCCGGGAAGCGAAATTGATGCAAGAAGGGCCAGCATTGCAAAACCCTTCACTCCCCTTGACGCCTCAAGAGTCCGTATCGTCTTCATCTTTTTTCCTTTCTTTTCACAACCTTCTCAACCCTCACAACCCTCACAACCTTCACAACCTTCGTAAACCTGTTCCATCGAGTCAAGTCAAGTCACCTCACTACCTCACAAACACCTGCTACCGGCATAACGCGGGAAACGAAATGCTTCATGTCTACAACTTTCATGGCTTCAGACCCTTCTCACCTCTTGTTCAGTTCCTTCACGACATCGTCTGGATAGTTTCCGTAGTCCACGCACTCCAGCACCACGCCCTTGCCGCCGAATTCCTCGGCGAGGTCGAGGAAGCGCTTGGCGCATTCGCCGTTGGAAAGACCCGTACGCTTGCGGTAGGCCGGAATGCAAACCTGGCCGCCGTCATACATGCTGCAATGGTAGAACACCTCCGCCTTGCCCCGGTTTTCGTAGACGTGCCTGTACGCGGCGCGCGTCGCCTCCCATACGGCCTCACCCTTCGCGTCCTTCGGCAGGCGTACGCACATCACCGCGAGCGCGTCGGCCGTTCCGTCGGCCGCGAGCTGGCGCCAGTTGAGCCCGAGCCTCTTGTAGTTGATGTCCTCTTCGGGCGTCATGTACGGCAGTCCTATGCAGAACTTCGTCTTGCTGCCGCGCGCCGCTATCTCGCGCCTGATCGCATGGAAGAACGCCGTCTGGACCGGCTCGAAGAGCGCGACCCAGCGGAGATCCTGCGGGTCTTCCGGCGGCTCGCATCCGTACTTCTCGCGCCATGCCGCGCACATAGGCTCCACATACTCGTATACGAGCGACCAGCAGCAGCGCCACATGTCCAGGAAGAGCCACTCCGGCTCCATGTCCAGCAGCTCGCACATCATCTTCACCTTGCGCTCGAACACCTCCGGGAACATCATGGACGTCCTCCCCGGCCATGGGATGCCCTTCCTTGTGCGCGACCAGTACTGCGGATGGCGGGAGTTCCATCCGCCTATCCACTTTATGCTGTTGTGGTTTTCCTCGTAGGCCGTATGGATGCCGCTCGGGATGCCGTGCTCGCGGCAGTAGCCGAGGACGTGCGCTATCAGGTTCGTCTCGCCGCGGTCGAGCCGCAGCCATCCGTAGAACTCGCGCTCGTCGGGCGGCAGCAGCTTGTTGAACGGCCTGTTCAGGGCAGCCCCCGTCTCGAACCTGCTGGGATAGCGCTGGATGGCCCCGCCGTTGGACCTCCACCACACCGCGTTGCCGCCGTGCGAGAGGACGTGCGCGATTATCTGCTCGGACCCCTTCTTCGTCTCGCAGTCGAAGACGCGGGCGAAGTCGAAGCTGTCGACGAGCGCGGCCCTGTAGAGGCCGCTTGCCGGCAGCGCCGCCACGGCAAGCGCCGCCGCGAACGCCATGCGCGATGCACGGGCGAAACGCCTTGCCGCCGTAAGTTCCCCGGATGAATGCAAGGTTTTCATTTGAACAGCTCCTCTCCAGCAAATGGCTTTGGCACGTTCACAGGCCACCCGGTTCCGATATCGAGCTTTCGCACGAGACTGACCGAACCGGAAAGCGCGTTGCCTACCTCGACGCGGATCGGATGGTCGAGGGCGATCGCCCCTTTGCCCAGGCCCTTGGAGTAGAACCCGCCACCCTCGACGTACAGGTAGATGGCGTCCTTGGTGCGAATGCCCGTCAGCATGCCGTGGCGGTCCTTGAACTTGCCGTTGGAGCATATATGCAGATGCCTGTTGTCCGGGTAGCGCGTGCCGAAGTTCGGCGTACCCTTGATGAGATAGAGGTGGAATCCGATATGGCTCTCCTTGTAGATGCCGTGGACGATGTCGTGGTTCTTCGAGATGTCCCCGTCATAGTCGAACTCCGCCCGCACGAAGAACGTGCGGTCGCTGCCGAACTTGAAGTCGTCCCCGAGGGCTGCGGACATCGAATTCGTCATGTTCGTCTTCGCAAGCAGCAACCGCTCCGGCTCGTCCCAGGGCTGGGAGCGGGAATCCCCGGCACGGAAGGTGAACGTGTCCGGCGTGACGTCCGCGAACCTCAGCGACGCGTCGCGCGTGAAGACGATGCGCCGCCCATCGGCGGAAAGGGACGGCTCTTCGCCCGGGAAGAGGCGCTTGATCGCCCCGGTACGCGCATCGGCCACATGCACTCCCCACCCATCGTCCCCGGCGTTGAACCCGGTGAAGACCACGTGCCGGCCGTCGGGGCACCAGCGGGGCGAATACGCCCACATGGCGAAAGGCGTCAGGCGGCGCATCGTGCCGGCCGGATCCGAGAGCCTGGCGATGCAGATGTGCCATACGTCGTCCAGGGCGTTGATCTCGGTCCAGACAAGCAGCTTGCCGTCCGGCGAGACGGAGGGCTGCGAGACGCCCGTCGACACGCATATCGTACGCGCGTTCGGGGCGAAGTATATCATCTTCCTTTCCGGCCTGGCCTCGCGGGGATCGACGACGAACAGGGCGGGCGTGCCGGCCTTTCTCTGCGCGTAGCCGCAGGCCGAGGCGAAGTATATGCGTCCGTCCGGACCGAACGACGGCGTGGAATCGTGCACCCGCCCCCAGGTGATCCGGCGCCTGGCGCCGTCCTTCCACAGCCACAGGTTGCTTCCGTCCTCGCTCTTGGCGACCGCCGCCTCGTACGCGGTGTTGGTGGCGGGCATCATTACGTAGGCGAGCGAGCCGTCCGGCCCCCACGCCGGCTGGCCCGCGATCACCTTCCCGCCCTTCTCGACCAGCGTCTCCTCGCCGGTGGACAGGTCGCGCACCACAAGGTCGAATGCGTCGCCGCGCTCGCGCTGGAAGGCGATGCGTCCGCCATCCGGCGAAAACACGGCGCAGTCGCCCGCGATGGACGCTCCGGCCGCCCGAGCGGCAGATGCTCCGCAGGTGATGGCGGCCGCCAGCATGGCCGTGGAGATCATGATTCGCGTCGTCCGTTCCATGGGTTCGCTACCTCTTGTTCAGCTCCCCCACAACGTCGGCGGGATAGTTTGGATAGTCCACGCATTCGAGCACCACGCCCTTGCCGCCACACTCCTCTGCAAGATCGAGAAGGCGCTTCGCGCACTCCCCGGCCGAGAGTCCGGTGCGGTCCTTGTAGGTCGGTATGCCCTTCTGGTAGTCGTACATGCTGCAGTGGAAGAACGTCTCGGCCTTGCCGCTGTTCTTCTTCGCGTACATGTACGCGTCGCGGATGACACCCCACAACGCCTCGCCCTTCGCCTTCGGGGGAAGACGTATGCTCGTCACGGCTATCCCGTCGAGCGTCCCCTCCGCCGCCAGCTTGCGCCAGTTGAGCGCGAGGGTCTTGTAGTTGACGTCCTCCTCGGCGTTCATGTGGGGAAGTCCCGCGCAGAGCTTCGTCTTGCCGCCGCGTTTCGCGATCTCGCGCTTGATGGCGCGGAAGTAGGCCGTCTGGATGGGCTCGAAAAGCTCTATCCAGCGCGGATCCTCCGGGTCGTCCGGCGGCTCGCAGGCGTACTTCTCGCGCCAGGCCTTCACCATCGGCTCCACGTATTCGTACACGAGCGACCAGCGTCCCGCCCTCCACATGTCGATGTAAAGCCATTCGGGCTCCATGTCAAGGAGCTCGCCCATCATCTGGACCTTGCGTTCGAACACCTCCGGGAACGCCATCGACGCGCGGCCGGGCCAGGGCGGACCGTTCTTAGTGCGCACCCAGTACTGCGGATGGCGGAGGTTCCAGCCGCCGATCATCGTCGCGCTCCAGTGGTTCTCCTCGTACGAGACGTGTATCCCGTTGGGGATTCCGCGCGCACGGCAGCATCCGAGCGCGTATGCGATGAGGTTCGTCTCGCCGCGATCGAGTCGGAGCCAACCGTAGTACTCGCGCTCGTCGGGGAGGCGGCGCTTGTCGAACGGATTCTCGAGCATCGGGCCGTCCTCCAGCCTGCTAGGGTAGCGCTGCACAGCGCCGCCGTTCGCGCGCCACCATACGGCGTTGCCGCCGTGCGAGAGGACGTGGTCTATTATCTGCACAGTTCCCTTCTTCGTCTCGCAGTCGAAGTACCTTGCGAAGTCGAAGCTGTCAACGAGCGCGGCGCGGTAGAGCTGCCCCGCATCGAGTCCTGAAAAAGCGATGGCGCACGCGGCCGCCGCGAGAATCGTCTTTGCGCTTCTCATCTGAAGAGCTCCTCTCCATTGAACGGTTGCGGGACGTTGGCTGGCCAGCCCGTGCCCACCTCGATCTTTCGCACGCGGCTCTTGGGCTTGAAGGTGCCGCCCACCACCATCTGCTTCGGGTGGTCGAGCGCGATCGCGCCGCGGCTCATGCCCTTGGAATAGAGCCTGTCGCCATCGGCGTCGCCCTCGACGTACAGGTAGAGGGCGTCGCGCGTACGTATGCCCGTGAGGACCCCGTGTCTCTTCCTGAACCTCGCGCCGGAATACACGCGGAAGTGCTGGTTGCGGATGTCGCGCGTACCGAAGTGCGGAATCCCCTTGGCGAGATAGAGGTTGAATCCGAGAGAGCTCTCTTCGTAGGCTCCGCGCGCCACGTCCTGGTAGAGCGAGGCATCGCCGTCGTAGTCGAATTCAGCGCGCACGAAGAACGTGCGGTCGGCGCCGAACTTGAGCGAATCGTCGAGGGCGACAATCGTCTTGTTATCCATGTCGCCGCGCGAAAGGAGTACGCGTTCCGGCTCGTCGCTGACCTTCCTCCCGCAGACGTCGCCGGACGGAAGGAACTCCGGCTTCATGTCCACGAAACGTATTCCCCCGTCGCGTTCATAGACGAGCTTGCGTCCGTCGGGGGATACGGACGGCTCCTCGCCCGTGAAGAGGCGCGCCATCGCGCCCGTGCGCACGTCCACCGTGAACACGCCCCACGATTCATCGCCCGCGCGGAACGCGGTGCATACGAGGTGGCGCGAATCCGGACACCACCTGGGCGCGTACGCCCACACGCCGAAGGATGTCAGCCGCTGAGCCTTGGAGGTGTCGGACGCGCGGGATACGCAGATATGCCATACATCCTCGAAGTCGTCGAGCTCCGCCCAGACGAGCAGCCTGCCGTCCGGAGAGACCGTCGGCTGCGACACGCCCGTCGAATGCATCGCCGGCGCCTTGTATATCACCTTCCTCTCCGGACGGCCGTCGGCACCATTCTTCGACGGATCGACCGTGAAGAGGGCCGGCAGCCCCCTCTTCCCGTCGGGGAACGACGAGGCGAAGTAGATTAGGCCGTCGGGACCGAACGACGGCGTCGAATCGCGGAAGCGTCCCCACGTGAGGCGACGCCTGGCCCCGTCCTTCCACAGCCAGATGTTGCAGCCGTCCTCGCTCTTCGCGACCGCCGCCTCGAACGCGGTGTTCGTGGCGGGACACAGTATGTAGGCGAGCGAACCGTCCGGCCCCCATGCGGGCTGGCCGGCGCGGAAAGGCCCGCCTGTCTCGATCACGGTCTCCGCGCCGGTTGCGATGTCGCGTACCACGAGATCATACCAGTCGCCGCGCTCGCGCTGGAACGCGATGCTCCGACCGTCCGGCGAGAACGCCGCGCAGCCGCCCGGAATCACGTCCTGAGCGCCTACAGCTCCATGTCCGGCGGCGGCAAGCGCCGCCACCGCTATGGCAAGGGCGAGTGCCCTGCCGGCTCCTGCGATACCCATGGTCACCTCCCCGGTTGTCAGCGGTAGCCTATCTTGCGGAGTCGCGCGATGCAGTCGGCCTTCTGCGCCGCCGTAAGCGGCACGCACGGCAGGCGAACGTCGCCCAGGTCCATCCCGTGCACGGCCATCATCGTCTTGCCGGCGGCCACGCCGCCGTACTGCACGAGGATGTCCACGATGTCGCACACCTTCTTCATGCCCTTCTCGGCCGCCTTCAGGTCGCCCTTTCGCACGGCCTCGGCTATGCGGGTGTATATCGGGGCGGCGTAGTTGTATGTGGAGCCGATGGCGCTCTTCGCGCCGCAGGCCACTGCGCCAGCGAACCATTCGTCGATCCCCCACGTGATGTCGTATTTGCCGCCGCAGCAGCGCATGCAGCGCTGGTACATGTAGAGGTCGGGATAGTTGAACTTGATGCCGGCAAGGTTGGGGATGCGGCCGTCGGCCTTCTCGAGGAACTGCTGCATGTCGAGATGGATTCCGCTCATGCCGGTGTGGTAGTAGTAGAACGGCGTATTGCGGCAGCCTTCAAGCGCGGCGTTGAGGTAGTCGACGAGCGTCGCTACGGAGCCAGGCTTGAAGTAGTTTGCCGGCACCACCGATACGGCGTCATATCCGAGCTCCTCGGCGTACGCCCCCAGCTCCTGCGCGTCGGTGAGGCCGAGCGCGCCCGTGTGTGCGATGAGGAAGAGCTTCCCCTTCGCCGCGCGCGCCCAGGCCGCCATCACAGCCTTGCGTTCCTCGACAGAGCAGGATATGCCCTCGCCCGTGGTGCCGCACACGTATGCGCCGATCACCTTCTGCTTCAGGAGCGCCGCCGCCTGGCGGGGCACCTGATCCACGTCCACCGAACCGTCCTTCGCGAACGGCGTATGCGCCGCTGCGACCAACCCTTCAAGTTTCTTGGTTTTCATGTGGGCCATTATACCAAATTCCCGCATGAATCCGCAAGCCCCCGCGACGAATATCGGCGGGCCTTACAGGTCAAGGGCGCGGCGCAGGGCATCGGCAAACGCTTCGGCCATCTTCTGCGCGCCTATGTCGTTCAGATGCACGATGTCGAAGGTTCCTTCCGGGGTCGTCATGTCGCTGGCACGGACGATGTACAGGTTCTTCCAGAACTCCCGATCGCTTTCCTTGAGTTCCGCGACCAGGTCGGCGATGAAGTCGCGCTTCGGATTGTCGAACGCGAACGCGTTCCGTCCGTGCACGTAGTAGTATTCGCCGAGGACTATGGGCACAGAGGGACGCCGCTTGTGGAGACGCTCCAGGAACGGGCGGTACAGGGCGCGCATCGTCTCGATGGTATGCTGCTCGCCGCAGCACAGGAAGCAGTACGCCGCCGCGTCGATGCCGCCGAGAAATTCCAGCATGGACTCTTCAAGCTTGCCGTTGCCGGAATAACCCTGGTTGACGATCTCCACGTCGAGCATGCGTCCCAGGATGGACGTCCACAACGTTCCCGGGCGCGACGAGCTGTAACCGTTGACCATCGACGTGCCGTACACCACAACCGGCCTGTCTAGCGCATGCGCCCTCGCCCTGGAGATGGAAGTCCCCTTCTTTATTCCGATCGAGAACGATTCCACCTTGTTGAAGAGCGGAAGATAGACCGTGCAGGCCCTACCCGGCTTCCAGACCACGTCCAGCGTGTTCGTGCGTCCGCGCGGGAAGTCGTTCTGCCAGAAGCGCCAGCCGTGGCAGGAGAACCATGAATAGACATCTATGCCGGAATGCGCAAGGCCGGTGGAGGCACCGCTGCCGTAGGGCGGGTCGTTCGCCAACGACCAGCGGATGCGCATGAGGTCGGAATCCGTCTTGAACCTGAAATTGATGCCTGTCGAGTTCCTGGCCATGCCCCTTATCTTTTCCAGATCGGGCCTTGCGCGCAGTTCGGCGGGCAGCCTGGCGTAGAGGTCCCCGCCGGCGGCCTTGAACCCCTTGCCTTCGAGCGGAAGCTGCGAACCATCAAACCAGACAAAATCCTTGTCGGGCATGTCCGACTTCCACGGCGCCCTGGCGAACGCCATGGCGCTTATCGCACATGCGACCAGGATAGATGCCGTTCCCTCTGCCATGGCTCCAGCCTCCTTCGGCACACCGCCTTCACCTGGCATTCGACTGGCCGGTCAGCGATCTGACTACCGCCTTGATCGTGCAGCGGCCTACTTCGTTCGCCCCTTCAGGACAGAATATGCCGCCGCACAGGCCGTAGCCGTACTCCATGCAGAAGGCAAGCTTGCAGTTGGGCAGCGAGGCGAAGTAGCGGTCGGACTTCACCAGGTCGTTGCTGCTGTAGAAAAGCGCCTCCGTGTTCCAGGGCCGCCCGAACGGGATGTCCCACTGCGGATCGTAGCGCAGCCGGGCACGGCGCGTCGCCTTTTCCAGCTCGCGGCTGTAGGCGAGCCAAAGGCGGTTCGGGCCTTCGCCTGCGGGTCCCAGACCATAGTAGTGGTCGTGCTCGATGCCGCGCACGCCAGGCGAATGCATGTCGATGAACACAAGACTGCCGTCCATGCAATGCGCCTTGACGTACGCCTTGAGCGCCTTGATCGTGGGATAGAGTTCCTGCGCGTAGTCCCGGTTGTGGTCGTGCGGCTTGCGGCTCTTGCCCTGCTCGCCCTGCTCCACGCCATCGAGATCGATGAACGGCACGCAGACGATCCGCGCCCGTTCGCGCACCCAGCGCGCCTCCGGAGTATCGGAAAGGACCTCGTCGATCAGGCCCTCCATGACCCAGCTCGCCGAACACTCGCACGCATGGTGGCGGGCGGTGAAGAGGAAGGTCCACTCCGGCCTTTCCGAACGGCATATCTCCAGGACCGGCGCCGGCGTACCCAGACGGTCCTTGCACAGCACGCCAAGCTTCACGCCCTCCTTGCCGCGGATCCGGTCCGCCAGACGGTTCCAGTCGGCAAGCTGGTACGGGATCGACAGTGCGAAGCGCACGGGCCTTGCGACATCGCCGAAGTCGAAGTCGAATATCTCGCGCTGGGCGTCGGCACTCGGGTAGAGGAAGTACCAGCTCTTGCCGCCATCCTCGCTCACTGCCGGGCCCACCTTGGTGATGCGCGAGCCTATGAACCGCCATCTGCCGGTGAAGCCGCGAGCCTCGAAATTGAACCAGTAGTGGCTGCCTCCGCGCCAGTCCGACTCGTAGCGCACTGTGCGTGAGGCACGGTCTATCGACTGGAGCTTCCCGTTCGCGCCGGGATAGTCCGTGTTGAACGACTCCATCTGCGCCGCCGCCGCGAGGCATGCGAACGCCGTTGCCAGGCACGTCAGCCATGCAGCATTGGATCGTGCATCTTCCATCAGTTTCATCTTTACTCCTTTTCCTGTTCAGTCATGGATACATCGTCACGAACCGCCTTCGGCCATGCTTGGAAGGCAAGTCCGGCATACGGCTGGTTCCTGCTCCTTGAAAGGAACATGTCCGGCTCGACCGTCCGGTCCGCCTTGAGATCGATCAGCGTACGGCCAAGAAGCGGCTTCCCCACGAGGGCCGCCGGACCGGTCGTCCATCGGCGCGTCCATTCCAGGGGCGACATGCCCTCTTCGACCACCATCGCCTGCCATGTCGCGGCAACGGCCGTCTCGAGGCCGATGATGCCGTTGGCTCCGCTGCGGAAGCCGCCCGCCTTCTTCGCGGCGGAGTGCGGCGCGTGGTCGGTAGCGAACATGCCCAGGGTGCCGTCCTTGACACCTTCGCGTATGGCGGCGACATCCTCGCGCGAACCGAGCGGCGGGGCCATCTTCCAGTTGGCGTCGTCCGCAGGGATGTCGTCGCAAGAGAAGAGAAGATGGTGCGGAGTCGCCTCGCCCGTGACGGGCAGGCCCTCGCGCCTGGCGGCACGGATTAGCTCCACGGTCCCGGCGCATGAGACATGCTGCACATGGAGGCGGCATCCGGTCGTGCGCACGAGCGCGATGTCGCGCCGCACGGCCTCGGTCTCGGCCTCGGGCGGCATCGTCGGCAGACCGAACCGGCGCGCCACCGCGCAGTCGCGCAGGACGCCGCCCGCGAGCAGCGCCGGCACCACGGCATGCTGCATCACTGGGATGCCCAGCTTCTCGGCGCGGCGCATCGCCGATTCCATCACATGCGCGTCCTCCACGAACGATCCATCGTCCGTGAACGCCACCGCGCCAGCCGCAGCGAGCGCCTCCAGGTCGGCCACCTCGCGTCCGAGGCGCCCTTTCGTGATGCATGCCGACGGCCATATCGCCACAGGCAGCGATGCGTCCTCGATCTGCTCGCGTACCCATGCCGGCGAATCGCCGGCCGGACTGGTGTTGGGCATGGTGACGACCGCCGTAAATCCACCGGCTGCGGCCGCCGCCGCGCCGGTAGCGCGCGTCTCGGCCTCGGGCTGGCCGGGGTCGCGGAAATGCACATGCACGTCTACAAGGCCGGGGACCGACAGATACCGCGCATCGCTGCCGGAATCCGTTCCGGACACGGGATCGATCACGCGCATCTCCATGCCGGCACCCATCAAAGCGCCTCGATGAATGCGTCGCAGATCTTCGCCATCAGCGGCTTGGCCTCGGTGGACGCGCGCATCACGTCCTCGTGCGTCAGCGGCACGGGCGAGATGCCGGCCGCGAGGTTCGCGACAAGCGAAAGCCCCGCCACCTGGATGCCGCAGGCCCGCGCGAACACCGCCTCCGGCACGGTGCTCATGCCGACAACGTCCGCCCCGAGATGGGCGTAGGCGCGGATCTCAGCGGGCGTCTCGAATACCGGCCCCGCGGTGAAGGCATACACACCCTCGAGCGTGCGGATGCCCAGCTTGCGCGCGACCGCGCGCAGCATGTCGCGCAGATGCTGGGTGTAGACCTCGGTCATATCGGGGAAGCGCGGACCCCATTCCTCGCGGTGCGGCCCCGCCAACGGGTTCACGCCCACGGTGTTGATATGGTCGCGCAGTATGACGAAATCGCCGGCATGCAGAGCCGGGTTGATTCCGCCGACGGCGTTCGTCAGCAGCAGCCGCGCGCATCCCATGCGGCGCAGCAGCTCCACAGGCGCCACGACGGTCTCCCATCCGACGCCCTCGTACCAGTGGCGCCTGCCGCAGAAGGCGGCAATGCGTCGCCCGAAGCGCTCGTACAGCACGAACTCCCCGGCATGCCCCACCACGGTGGAACGGCCCACGCCTGGAATGTCGGAATACGGGATGCGCAGCAGCACGTGGTCCTTGACGAGCGCCTCGCCCCAGCCGCTGCCAAGCACCACGCCCAGGTCGGGCGGCTGTGTGAAACATGCGTCCGGCAGCACCTCCGCCGCGCGGTCGAAGAATGCATAGTCCATGCGCGGGCCTCCGTGGTTCAGCGGCTGAGCGCCGGATTCATCCAGTTGCCCTTGTTGTGGAAGAGCTGCACGGGCTTGTCGGCGTCAGGATCGGTGTCGACGAGGAAGAGCGCCTTGTCGCGGGATGCCACCACATGGCGGCCGTTGGCGGCCCAGGACGGATGTTCCCAGCTGCCGGGCGTGGTGACCGCACGAGCAGCCCCTTCACCCGCCGCGACGTCGGCGACCATCAGCACCGTCTGCCCCTGGCGCTTCGATGCCCACACGAGCTTGCCGTCGGCGTTCCAGTCCGGATTCGTGTTCTCGCTTCCCTTGTTCGTGAAGCGCACTGACCTGCGCGACGCGACGTCGAGGATGTATACCTGCGGATGGCGGCTCTGGTCGGACACGTACGCGATCCTGGTTCCATCCGGGCTCCAGCACGGCGAGGCCTCGGCGGCGGCGGGCGTATTGGTCATGCGCTTGATCCTCCGCGATGCGATATCCATCACGTAGAGCTCCGGATTGCCCTCGTAGGAAAGGACGATCGCGCAGCGGTTACCGTCCGGCGCGATGGCGGCCCCGGTCGCCGTGCCCTTGAAGGGCGCCAGCGGCACCGGACGCTGGCCGGCGGACGCGTTGATGCGGAACACGTTGCCGAACTTGTGGATGAAGCTGGTGTAGTAGATGGTCTCCCCGTCAGGCGCCCAGCGCGGCCCCACCGCGGCGCAGCCGTCGCTCGTGATCTGGCGGATGTCGTAGCCGTCGGGATAGCAGGTGTACAGCTCGGCATTGTCCGGCCCCTTGCGGTTGACGAACGCCAGGCGCGTCGTGGCGAAGCCCCTGCCGCCATCCGAGAACTCCTTCACCATCGTGTCCACGAACCTGCGCGCCGCCATGCGCGCACCGCGGTCGTCCTGGAACGCGGTGGTAGCGGTGATCGTCTTGCCGCGCCCCGTGGCCGTCACCGACACCCCGGGCGTGCCGGACACCTTTATGGCCGCGCCTTCGCCCGCAAGCGTGAACCAGCCGGATATCTGCAGGTTCCGCTTGAGCGACGAGGTGTAGGCGCCGGGCGGCGTCGCCACGGACACTGTGATGCGTTCGGCGCCGGCCTTCTCGACGACGGCGTTGGGGACAGGCGCGGCGCCGACGGCGGCGCAGAGCGCTATGGACAGTAGAAATGCTTTGTTGGACATGTAGACTCCTGTTTGGGTGGTTGTCAGCATAGTATACCTTACCACTTGCGCGAAAGCAAATGAAATGAGATAATTATAAGCAACCCACTTTCCAGGAACGGGAGTCAGACATGAGCAGATTCAGATTGAGAGGCCGCCGCCGCAAGGAGCGCACCGTCCGTCAGGACCGCATACCGCTGCGTTCCATAGTGCCCAACCTCATCACGTCGGCAGCGGCGTGCGCCGGGATCACCTCGATCTCGCTCTCCTCGGAGGAACGCTGGACGCACGCCCTGGTGGCGTTGCTCGTCGCGTGCCTGTGTGACGGCATCGACGGCCGCGTGGCGCGGCTGCTGAAATGCAGCTCGAAGCTGGGGGCCGAGCTGGACTCGCTCGCGGACTTCGTGAACTTCGGCGTGGCGCCCGCGATGTTCATGTACTACTGGCTCACGGGCGGTCCGAGCCACCTGGCGGTGGATCCGCACATTGTGCGCCTCGTGCTCGGATGCTCGCTCTTCTACGCGATGTGCGACTGCTTCCGTCTCGCCCGCTTCAACACCATGCTTGAGCAGCCCACGCTGCCATACTGGAAGAACTACTTCCTCGGCGTGCCGGCGCCAGGCGGATGCTGGATGGTGCTCTCGCCGGCGATCCTCTCGCTGGCGCTTGACGCCAAGGGCAAGGCGCCCGCCTACGCCGAGTTCTTCCAGAACCCCATATTCGGCATGTTCATGCTGCTCTTCGTGGGCGCCCTCATGGCAAGCCGCCTGCCTACGATCTCGCTGAAGCATCTGCACGTCCACCGCAGCGCGGTGCTGCCGCTCATGGCCGGCGCGCTGTTCGTGGTGGCGCTGCTGGTATCCAACTTCTGGATGACCATCGGCGCCGCAGGCATCGCATACATGTTCACCGTCCCGGTGACATGCGCGTTCTTCGTAAGGGGCAGGGCCCGCCATGAGCGGATGCAGTCTGTGTCCTCGCCGGTGCAGGGCTAGGCCCGGCGGCTTCTGCGGCGCGGGCGGCATGCCGCGCGTGTTCCGCTGGGGCCCGCACTTCGGAGAGGAGCCCCCCATCTGCGGGGAGAAGGGTTCCGGGGCCGTGTTCTTCTCGCGGTGCACCATGAAGTGCATCTACTGCCAGAACGCCCCCTGGAGCTGGCAGGGCGGCGGCGAGGACGTCACCGTGGCGGCGCTTTCCGGCATCCTGCGCCAGCTGGCCGTGGAGGATGGCTGCTGCAACTGGAACCTCGTATCGCCTACGCCGTATCTGCCGTTCATCCGCGAGGCCGTGCGCCCGCTGCTGGATGAAGGCGTGCGCCTGCCGTTCGTGTGGAACTCGAGCGGCTTCGAATCGGTGGAGACGCTGCGCGATTTCCGCGACCTCTGCGACATCGCGCTCGTGGACCTGCGCTACTCCAGCGACCGCACCGCGCGCGCGGCCTCGGCCGCGCCCGGCTACGTGGCCGCGAGCCGCGCCGCCGTGAAGCATCTATGGAACGCCCTCGGTCCGCTGGACTCCGAGGAGCCCGGCAGGGCGACGAGGGGTGTCATCGTGCGTCTGCTGGTACTGCCCGGCCATGCGGAAGAGGCGGTCGAGAACCTTGCCTGGCTGGCCGCGGAATGCTCGAGCGATGTGCACATATCGGTGATGAGCCAGTACACCCCGGCATACATGGCGCGGAATGTGCCGCCATTCGACCGCGGCGTCACGGAGGAGGAATACGACACTGTCACCGAGGCTGCCGCGGACTTCGGCTTCTCGCACGGCTGGATGCAGGGCTGGGAATCCCGCGACGCGGACCTCGCGCTGCTGGGCGAGGCGATGCCGCCCGGTCACGGGCCGGTACGCGGGTGATCGGTCTGCGGCCCGCGCGTCAGCGCGCTCACCAGCGGCGCCACCACCAGGCACGCGACCATGCCCAGCGCGCCGAAGAGCAGCAGATGCGGCTTGTGCGGGAACGAAAGCTGGTCGAGCGCGAAGCAGACCGCGTAGTTAGCCACAAGCCCGGCCGTCGCCCCGGCGGGTGTCACGCGCTTCATGAATATGCCCATGAAGAAGAGGCATCCGAGTCCGCCCGTCAGGATTCCGAGGAACCTCTGGAACTGGTCGTAGATCGAGTGTATCTCCATGTTCGCCAGCACCAGCGCGAAGAAGCCCCCCAGAAGACCCGTGACGATGGTGGCGATGCGTCCGCAGCGGAGCTTGGCGGCATCGGACACGTTCCTGCCCAGGCGCGCGAAGAAGTCGGTGGTGAAGGCCGACGCCGCGCTGTTGAGGTTCGCGGAGAGCGTGCTCATCGTGGCCGCCGCCACGGCGGCGAGTATCAGCCCCGACACGCCGACAGGCAGCACGCCGCCGATGAAGAGGGGGAACACTGAATCGTTCTTCGGCATCGTCACCTCCAGGAGGCTGGGGTTGGAGCGGAAGAACGTCCAGAGCGCCACGCCCAGCGTGAAGAACACCATGCTGTTGACGAAGGACAGTACGCCGTTGAAGAGGATCGAGCGCGCCGCGCCCTGCTCGTCCTTCGTGGTCATGTAACGCTGCACCACACACTGGTCGGAGGTGTAGGACGCGAGATTCGCCACCACTCCGCCCACGAACACCACCCAGAACACGGGCTTCGACCAGTCGAGAGTGAAATCGAACACCCTGAACTTCTCCGCCGCCGCGCCCATCGCGATGAAGCCGCCCAGCCCCCCTTCCGTGCCGCACACGAGGTATGCGTATATCATCAGCGTTCCGAGTATCAGGATGAGCGACTGCACGAAATCGCTCCAGATGACGGCCTCCACGCCGCCAAGCGTGCAGTAGAGGATCGTCACCGCGGTCACCAGCACGATCGACAGGTTGACGTCCACATCCACGACCGCGGAAAGCGCGATCGCCGGAAGGTACGTGACTATCGCCGTGCGCGCGACCATGAAGAGGATGAACGCCGCCGACGCAAAGAGACGGCATGCGAGGTTGAAGCGCACCTCCAGGTACTCGTACGCGCTCGTGAGGTTGAGCCGGCGGAAGAACGGCAGATAGTAGCGCGTGACTATCGGCGCGAGTATGAGTATGCCGAACGTGATCGCGAAATAGCGGCAGTCCGTTAGGTACACCAGCGCCGGGATCGAGATGAAGGTGATCGACGAGAGCATCGTGGCGTATATGGACATCGAGACGAACCACCACGGGATGTGGCCGCCACCCTTGAAGTACGTGTCGGAAGACCTGTTGCGCCGCATGAACCAGAACCCCATCCCGGCCATGGCCGCGAAATACAGCACCACCACCGCATAGTTGACCGGATGCCACCCCTTCGTGCGCGCGAAGGCGCCGATCGCGCCGCGAGGCGTGCGCGTGCCAGGGCCGATCTCTCCGCCATGCAGCAGGATGCGGCCGTCGGGCAGCGCCACGAGCGCGGCCCCGGCGCGGCCCGGGAACGGAGTCTCCGCCAGCGTGAACCAGCGCTCGGTGACGGTGTGGTAGACAAGCACGGCCTTCGGGAAGCGGAACCATTCCGGCGGATGATTGAGGTACCAGTCGCGTCCCTTGCCTTCGCTTTCACGCGCCGGGCCTCGACTGGTGCCGCCGAAGAAGAGTATGTGCTGGTCGCCAGAGGCGAGCGCGAGCGAACCTACGAACTTGCGGTCCCCGAGAGGTCCGTCCGCAGGGACGTCGGGGACCGGCTGCCAGCCTGCGGCGGCATCCGGGGCGAGATCCAGGAACCATCCGCCGGAAAGCTTGTCCTTCCCGTGCTCCGCGAAGACGAAAAGCCCCGTGCGCTGGTGCGAGAGGTTCTGCACGGCGCATGCAGGCTGGAACACCTCTTCCGGGAGGTCGGGTAGCGAAGTCCACCGCGGATTCGCGTCGCCCAGGTCGATGGACGCCACCTTGCGGACACCTACCGCATACACCTTGGAGCCTCGCGAGGCGGCGGCCGCGTATCTCGCCGGCTCGGGGAATGGCGGCAGGTCGGAAACTTGCACCTGGCCGCCTTCCCAGCGCATGAGGAAGCATCCGTTCGTGAGCGCCTTGCCGTCGGCACCGATCGCGCCGGAGACGCACACCACGCCCTGTGGCACGGTCGCATACGCACCTTCCCCGCGCGCCATGGGCAGACGTCCCGAAAGCTCCCATGCCGGCTTCGCAGCCGACGGATCGAAGCTCCAGATCTCGTCATGGTAGACCTTGGGGCCGCCCTCGATGAGCGGCTTCACCGGGAAGTTCGCGCCGCCGGCAAGAAGGACGCGTCCGTTGGAAACGCCCGCGAAGGGCCTTGCCACGCCCACGTTGGGTCTGCCGTCCAATGGCGGCAGAAGGAACTCCTCGCCCCAGTTCAGCTCCACATGCGCCCAGAGGCAGGTGGAAAGACATGCACCGGCGAACGCCAGTACGCCGTACCTCGCAGACAACGCCATCTTCATCTTGAATCTCTCTTGGACAACTGACACGGACGGCATTATACACCATCATGGACCGGTTTGCAACATGATGCGCCTGTCAGTCTCTTCCACCCGGAAGCGCGTGGAGACTACCGACTGCTGCCTGGCGTCGTTCCAGTACTTGACGTATGTCGTCGCGATGATGGTGCCGTCCGGCAGGAGGTGTATACCGGGATAGCCGCAGTCCACGCCGGCATAGTTGTGAAGCAGCTTGATGCGATAGGTACCCTTCTTCTCGCGTGATCTGATCGCGGCGTAGGGTCCAACCCACGCAACGAAATGCCCGCGCGTCGGCGACTTCGGCGCCATGTCGCGGAACGCCACCACGAACCGCCCGTCGGGCAGCTGAACACCTTGATGCCGATCGCCCGTGAGCCCCCAGGGAGAATCCTCGGGCACCGACCATGTGCGGCCGTCGTCCTGCGAGAACATCATCATCGAACACCCCTTGTGCGTGTTTTCGCGCATGAGGCAGCAAAGCTCGCCGCCATCCGGCGAACGGAACACATAAGGCTCGCATAGGTTCTTGCCCTCTACGGACGCCACGAGGACGGGATCGCTCCATGTGAATCCTCCGTCCCTTGTGACGGACTGCCAGACCTTGAGAGGCGGCCTATCGGCGCCACCGGGACCGGCGTGGAACATGCCGAGGTACGAACCGTCCTTCAGGCGCACGATGGAGGCGAAGGCCATCACGCAGCGGAACTTCGCGCCCAAGGGCGGCATCTCCCTCCACGTACGCCCTTCGTCCTCGCTCATGACGGACGGCATCGGCTCGCCCCGCTCGCGGTGGTCGTCATGGTCCTTCGCGTCTGGCGGCATCTTCACCTGGCTCCATGTCCAGATCCGCGCCTTGCCGTCGGGGCCTTCCAGGCGGTATATGCTCGGGCAGTTCACATGGCGACGGAAACCCTCCGGGAAACGGCCGTCTATGCGCGTCCATGTCTTCCCGCCATCTGCGCTCTCCGCCGCCGGGCCACACCATCCGCCGTGAGGCGTGCACCAGACGGCGATGATGCGTCCGTCCGGCGTCAGCACCGTCGTCGGATGTCCCTGGTAGTCCTTTTCCGTTCCGGCGGCGATGACGGCATGCCGGCTGGCATCGCCGCTCAGGTCGACGACCGGCAGTTCACCGGCAGGCAGAAGCATGGCCGCGGACACCGCCGCTACAGCGACGGCCGATCTCTGCCCTGTCTTGAGATGTCTTTTGAACATTGCACCTCCTCCTGCCGCAGCGCATACGACGTCTGCACAAATCGTCATCCAAGCAGCAAATCCATGAGATCGCCGCCGGCGAGATGTCCGAGAGCGCCTTTCGGACAATCTATCTCGTTGTACGCCCCGACGTGGTCGGCAGGGATGCCGGGCTGGTACACGGCCACCGGCACGGGCGTGCGGGTATGCTTGCCGAGGCGGATCGGTACGGGATGGTCCGGCAGGACGCAGTACGCCACATCGTCGCCCAGCGCCGCTCTTACGCGCCCGATGAGCCTGCCGTCGAAATCCTCGAGCGCCTTGATCTTCAGCTTGAGATCCTGCGCATGCGACACCTCGTCGGTCGCCTCGATGTGCACATACACGAAATCATAACCATCCCGGATCGCCTTGATGGCGGCGTCGGCCTTGCCCTCGTAGTTCGTATCGATGTAGCCGGTTGCACCAGGCACCTTTATGACGTCAAGCCCCATCGTGCGTCCAAGGCCGTTTATCACGTCGACCGCCGCGACGATCGCACCCTTGATGCCGTATCTATCCGCCACAGAATGTATGGCGCCGGCCTTGCCGCCGGACCACGGCCAGATGCCGTTCGCAGGACGACCGACAAGGACTTCGGCCGCACGCGCCACGAGATCGCGAAGAACCCCTGCCGTGTATTCGCCCTCGGGCGTCCGGGCACGGGGCAGATGTTCCAAGACGGGATTGCCGCTGTTGTCGTCCGGCTTGTCGTAGGCGACGGCCGAACCGCTGAACGCTGGACCATGCAGAAGCACGAGGTTGCGGTAGGAGACGCCTGCGTAGAACCTGATGTACTCGCCGGGATTCCCCTTCCATGCATCCGCGATCCTCTCGTTCAGAAGCGCGATGGCCTCGCGCTGCTCGACCTCGCCGACATGCCCGCCGGAGAAGTCCGCCAGCGTACCGTCCGGAGCCACGGATATGAGGTTCACGCGGAATACGACATCGTCTGGCCCCATCGCTATGCCCTGCGACGCGGCCTCCAATGGACCGCGTCCGCAGAGCTCCTTCGCCAGGTCGCCGCCGAGAACGGACATGTTGGCGACGTCGGACGATGTCGGGAAGCCGTCCGGAAGCGTAAGCATGTCGCCGCAGCGTCCGTTGGCGGCGATCCAGTCCATGTTTGGAGTGCGGGCCGCCTGCAGCGGCGTAATGCCGCCCAGCGACGGCAGCGGCTCATCGGCCATGCCGTCGCCAAGGAACAGAACCGTCCTGCGTTTCATCGGTTCAGTGTGTGGACAGCCGTTCGTGCAGGCTGAACACCCCGTAGGCAAGCAGACCCGCGGCGATGATGATGAAGCCGAGGATCGTGTCCTCGCGGCTGATGTCGAGCAGAGCCTCGCCGTCAAGCTTCTCCGCCACGCAGTCTACGCTCCACATGAGCGCGGCGCCCCAGAACATGAGCATCGTGGTGAAAAGCGCCTTGGTGCGCCATCCCAGCCTCTTGCCGGTGAAGTACAGGGCCGTGAACGCCACGGCGGCGGCGATCGTCATAAGCTCGCACATGGCTAGGCCTCCTGCGGCTTTGCAGAGCCGAGCGCCGCGCGTTCGCGCATGGCGGATACGGACACCATTACCACCCACACGACCGCCAGCAGCACGGCCATCGCGACGCCGCGCGTCGCCATCTCGTGCAGCATGCCGGAGACCTCGCCATCCTTCACCGCGGTGAGGAACGGCGGCGTGAAGATGATCTCGCCGTGGTACACATGCTCGATCGCGAGCAGGAAGCTGCCACCGAACATCATCTTGCCGAGCCATCCGAGCTTGGCCACGAAGGGATTGCTGCGCGCCGATTCAGGAAGCGCGGACTTTGCCGCGGTCGCCGCAACGGCGGTCGCAAGCGGAACTGTGAAACATGCCATGTGTGTATGCCTTTCCTTGCCGTCGCCCGGCACCCCATGCCGAACGACGGCGATACTATATCAAAACAGCGCCTTGCGGTCAATCCCCGACCGCAGGACGTTCGCTATTCCAACATGGCGTTGACGCACCAGAGCATCGGCGCCTGTCCGTGGGGATCGCCGTTGAGGCGCGGACGGTCGAGATAGTACTGGTGGTCGTTCTTCTTGCCGGTGCCCATGCAGACGTCCGAAATGTTGCCGTAGCGGTCGAGACGGCGGCAGAGGGCGAGCCATGCCTTGCGCGCGGCAGGTCCGTATGCGTTCATGTCGAGCCAGCCACGGCGCACGCCGACGATGAAGGCCGAGGTGAACATGGCCGACCCCGAGGACTCGGCCCAGCTCTCCGGCTCGTCCACAAGCTGCCCCCACATGCCGTCGGCGCGCTGGAACCTGAGAAGCGCCTCCATCATCGACCTGTACCCGGCCGTGATGCGCGCGTGGTATTCGGAATCCTCTGGCAGGTGCCTCAGCAGCAGCGCCATGCCGCCAGCCATCCAGCCAGCTCCGCGCCCCCAGACGTACGGGACGTCCGGCGCATGGTAGAACAGCCCCTTCGCCCTGCCCTCCTTGAGCTGCAGGCGGTCGAGATAGAGGCACATTTCCTTTGCGGCGCGATCGAGGTACTTCCTGTCGCGAGTGGTCAGATAGGCCTGCGTCTGCAGCACCGTGATCATGTACATGTCGTCGATCCAGAAGCGCGTCTGCGCCGTGTAGCCCTGGTCGAAGAGCCTCAGGCGCTCCTCGTACGGAACGTCCACCTCGTTCTTCGAGATGCGCACGTCCTCCGGACCCGCGGGACGCGTCCACTGCCTGTCGGCATAGTCCAGGCCGAATTTGCGCAGCGTCTTGTCGCCCGTGAGGCGCGCCACGGACATCGGCACCGCGCCGAATATCGAGAAGTCCACGTGGTCCGGACGCGAACACTCGTTCTTCTTCGGACCGGTGAACGGCTTGAAGAGATCTGCAAGGCGCGTTTCAAGATACGCGTTGTGCGTGCGCGAGGCGTATTCGATCGCGTTCGCCCATGTACTCACTATTGCGTACGGCACGTACCCCCTGGCGTGAAGCGCCGTCGCACCCTTCGGGAAGTAGGCGTCGGGCGGGGACGACAGGAACTGCCTGACGATGCGTCCGCCCACTTCCATCGGCGAAGCCTCCTTCGGCAGGGCGTCGAACCAGAAGTTGCGCGAATGTCCGCCGGAATCCGTCGCGAAGCGCGTGCGGTCCATGAGCGGCCCGACAGGCGTGACGGAAAGATCCATGTGGCCGTCGGCCATGTTGATGGTGCTCACGATGTAGCGATCGCGGCAGACGAACTGCGGATGCGGATCGGGGTGGTTGTGCATTCCGCCGTCATCGGGGCACAGCCTGTCGTTCTTGTAGTGCGGGAACACCACCTTGCCCGTCATGCGGTCGTAGAACACGGTCTGCCAGTTGCAGCCACGGTACCAGCCGCCGACAGGATAGTCCGTGACAACGTACCGGTTGCCGTCGGTCATGGTGGCGTGCCCTGCGGCGAACGGCATTATGCAGTACTGGCGGTCCTCGCCGAGATTGTAGCCGTAGAGCCCGTTGGAGCAGCACCACATGATGCCCTTGCCGTCCGTCTGCCAGTGCTCGTGCGTGGCGTAGTTGAACTCCTCCGGCAGTATGTTCCGCTTCGTGCCGTCCGCACGCAGGAGCCATACGCGGGGATACGGCTCGTCCTTCGGACGGTCGATCTCAACAGGTACACCATTCGACACCACCGTCTTCTTCCAGCATCTTTCCCATGCGCAGAGCGCGAGAGCGTCGTCCGTAGGGCATATCTGGCCGTGGTTGCAGAAGAAATCCGTCTCGGTCCACTTCTCCCACCGGCCTGTCCTGAGATCGAGAAGCCCCTGCTCGTACGTATCCTTTCCGCCTTCGGTCAGGCCGACGTCGAGAAACGCCTTCTGCCTGTCGCGTGTGAGCGTAAGGTGGGTACAGTAGTACCTCACCTTGACGCCAGGCCGCGTGAAGCGTTCCGGTATCATCGCCATCGTGATCTCCTTCTCTGGGTCGGAGAGCAAGTCCCGGCGGCATATTCTGTCCGGATCGCGGCGGATGTAGTATAGGCGGTCCGTCTCCACGTCAAGGAAAGGCTTCTGGAAAGGAAGTTCCATGATGTCGGTGGTGTGGACGGTATCGTCAAGGAAATCGACGTACGCCATCCGCTTGCCTGTCTGCGGCTTGTTCTCGTTCTTGAACGCCCAGAAGAAGAGGAAACGTCCATCGTCGGTCATAGACTTCGCCGTGAAGTACCAGCTCTGCTGGCTGTCGTCCACGAGCCCGGGCTTCAGCACGTACGATGTCAGCTTCGTGCGCTTGTCCACGCGCTTGACGAAATTCTTCGACGTCTCCGGCGTCTTCATTGTGACATCTGCGGGAGGTGTGTACGGGAATACCGTCGCCTCGCGCAGGTTCATCCTCCATACAAGCACCTTGGCCGGCTTGCCATCCTTAGACTTGAGACCAATCTCCAGGCGCACCTTCCTCGCGGCCGGGGCAATGCGGCCCGTCAGGCGGAACTCGCGGCGCCTGCCGGGGGCGATGGTCTTCGTCAGCCCGCGGCCGTTGAATGCGTCGCCGAGTTCGGCGCCGGAGGCATCCAGCTGCTGCATGCGGATGCCGCCGCACCATTCGGACACGCCGAGGTTGTTCAGGTTCAGCTCGAACTTGAAGTCGCGTCCTGCCACGCCATCGGGCAGATCGGCCGTGTACGCCGCACCCGGGAACGCATCGCCATCCGCCGCCGTGCGCGTGAACACGAGCCCTGCGCGGTGCGTGGACCCTTCCACTCCGGTCCCGCAGGTCCAGCGGCCCAAGTTTTCATGCTCGTAGGCATGCGCGAAGATGTTGGCGCAGGATTCCGAATCGTAGTATTCGAAGCGGCCGGGGGCGTCGGCCACGCAGAAGAGCTTCTCGACGCCCTTCGGCAGCTTGAAGCGCAGTACTACGTTCCGCTTGAAGTCGCTTCCCTGCACGGCCTCGAACGGCAGAGGCCCCTCCTTGCCGCCGACAACCGCCCTGAGCGCGAACGGCGTGTAGCTGTCGGCGCCGACGGTGCAGGGCGGCGATGCGACGAACTTGCGGTCCTTGAGCGACTTCACGTCGATCTCCATCTCGTACGTGGCGTCCGTGCGCGAGGCAGGGTCGAACGCGAGCGGGAAGGTCTTCGGCCTGGGCGCGGTGGCAGGATCGGATGTGATCCTCACCAGCTGCTCCACGGGCGTGATCGACACGTTCATACGGCGCTCTTCGTCGTTGAAGGTGCTAATGATGTAACGGTCGAGGCAGGCGAAATGCGGATGGGGGTCGGGATGTAGCTTGCTCTCGTTGGCCTTGGAGGCGATGCGCGGACGGCAGGAATGGACGTATACCGCGCGGTGGGTATCGCGATTCCAGAAATGTACCGTCCAGCCGCAGCCGCGCCACCAGCCACCCCAGCTACAGTCCGCGACTATGTACCTGTTGTCGGCCGTCATCGTCGCGTGCGCGGAGCCGACTGGGTTGATGCGCCATTCGCGGCCCGTGGCGAGATCATGGTAGCTCACGCCGCTCGAACACCAGTAGAAGCCCTTGCCGTCCTCCGCGAAATATTCGTGCGTAGCATAGCCCGTGATCTTAGAGGTCACTTCCCACTTCTTCCCCTGGCGCATGAGCCAGAGGCGGGGATATACGTCGTCGGAGTCGCGGCGGATGTCACTGACGAAGCGTCTCGTGAACGTGGCCTTGGCGATTTCCTCGGGCGTCATCTCGTCGCGTACCTTCTGCCAGGCGTTCTCCCAGGCGCACATGGCGAGGGTGGGATCCTTCGGGTTGAACTGCCCATGGTTGCAGAGGAAGTTGGAGCGCGCCCATTCGATCCATTTGCCGGTGGCCGTGTCCACGACGCCCTCCACGTCCTGTCCGTCGATGGTGGTATCCATGAACATGAACCGCCGGTCGGGCGAGAACGTTATGTGCGTTCCGTACCTGCCGCCCGTGCGCTTTGGCGCCAGCTCCGGCGGCCAGGTGCAGACGAGCACATCGTTCGTGGGGTTGACGAGGAAGTCGCGCCGGTGCAGACCCTGATTGTCGGTGTACCACATCTGGTCGGTTGCGGTGTCGAGAAAAGGTATCCCGCCGCCCGCTCCGATATCGATGGCTTCGTCCTTGAGGAAGTCGATCAGCACCTTGCGCTTTCTGACGGGGACGCGCTGGCCCTGCTTTTCGGGCGGGAACTCGTCGTCCGCCGCATGGAACACGAGGAATCGCCCGTCGTCCGTCATCGACTTCGCCGTGAAGTACGTAGTCTGCTGGTTGAAGGCGATGGATCCCGGCTTCAGGATGTAGGATACCACACCCGACACGGGATCCGTGAACTTCTCGAAAAGACGCGACGTCTCTGGCGTCTTCATTCCGGCTGCGATGTTGGCGCGATATGCCTCGGCCGGCGTACGGCCCTTGCACGCCTGCCCTTCGGCGGCGTACACGGAAACAATGGCCATGATGGCGGCCGCGGCCAGAAAGATCGGTCTTGCCATGTCACTCACTCCCTGCCAGTGGCGGTTACAGCTTCAACGCCTCGCGCACCGCCTTGCCGAAGGCCTTGCCCATCGACATCATGCCGAGGTCGTTCGGATGGCAGCCGTCCACGGTGCCTTCCCCGTCGCCTGAATACATCGTGTCGTTGGGAAGGTAAACGAGGTTCTTCCAGCCTTCCGCCACGAGCTTCTCGTAGAGGGCGCGCACGAACTTGTTCTTGACGCTCTTCTCGCCGCAGAACACGTCGCACTGCTCCGCCATGACGATCGGCACGTCCGGCCGCTTCGCGCGGAGCGCGCGGATGAACGGCTCGTAGCGAAAGCGCACGACCGGGATCGGATCTTTCTTGTCGTACCCCGCCGCCAGCATGTCGTCGAAGGCGGTGCCAGGCTTGGTGCTGGGCGTGCCCATGTTCCACAGGCAGTCCAGCACATAGCAGCTCGCGTCGATGCGCGCGAGGTGGTCGACCATCTCCATCTCCATGCGGCCCGAGCCGGAGAATCCGAGGTTGCACACCGGCACGTCGAGATCGCGGCCGACGATGTTCACGAAGCCCATGCCCGGACGGGACGCGCAGCCACCGTGGGTGATCGATGTGCCGTAGAACACAACCGGCTTGTCGATGCCGCTCTTGCGCGGACCGAGAGCCTCCACCTTGGCATTCTTGTCGATGCCGAGCGAGAAGGACTTGATGCCGTTGTAGAGAGGCAGGTTCACGAGGCAGGCCGAGCCGGGCGTCCAGCCCATCGTCAGCGTACCGCCTTTGACCGCATCCGATATGCGACCCGTCTTCACGTAGCGCCAGCGTCCCTTGGCGTCCTGGCAGTAGACGTCGATGCCGGATACGCCCGTCGCGGGCATGTGACCCATGGCCAGATTGGGGGAGATCGGAATCCAGCGGAACGTAAGGTGCTTGGAATCGGTCCGGAAACGGAACATCATCCCGGACGTATGGCACTTCATGCTGCGGACGCCCCCGTTGACGTTCGTCGTCACGCCAGACGGCAGCCGGTCGTAGAATCTATCCACGTCCTGGAAGTACTTTCCTTCCAGCGGCAGATATCGGCCGTCTATCCACTTGACGCCGTTCGTGTCGATCTCGGCCTTCTCCATGGCCATGCGCGGATCGAACTTCGCGACATCCTGGGCCTGTGCACAAGCCGCGACGACCGCAAGTCCCGCGACAATCCAGCAATTGATCTGTCTCATTTCATTCTCCTTTGTTGTTAGATGATCAACCTTCAAACTTCCCTGTGAGCGCAGCGCTCTTGCGTCCAAGCGACGACACGGCCCGCACCCCGATCCCGAACGGCGCGGCAGGCAGCCTGTCCAAAGCGATGGCACAGCACTGCCTCTCGGCCGTGCGCGGGTCTTCGGTCGACTGGTTGAAGCCGTTGGCCAGGACATGGCGGACAAGCGGTTCGCCCTGGGATGCCTTGAACGTCAGCTCGTACTCGATGGGCCGCACTCCATGGGTGGCCGTAGCCTGCGGAAATTCAAGTCTCAGCACGTCCTTTTCCACGGATGGCACCTTGTTGCCGGGCTTGGCGCCCCTCGGCAACCCGCCGCGGTTCCTGGCGCGCACCTTTGAGATGGAAAGCGCGGTACCTGCGGGGAATTCCGGGCTCTTCGCCTTGGCGGCGCGGCCGGCGAACGTGAACGGCCTGGGTTCTACCGACGGCAGGGGCATCACCCAGTCGTCGCCCAGAACGCGGTCGGTCACGAATTCGCGGCGGCGGAACGACATGCAGTCGTCGAAGACGCGCACCAGCATCCCCTGGCGCCCGTCGAACGAGGAATAGGGCTTCATCACCTTGTAGACGTCGCCATCCCGCGAACCGCCGGTGTTCTCGTATCCGACGCCCGGGTACTGGTCGTATGCCATGCCTGTGTAGCGCAGCGAACTCGTGCCGAGCGACGTGAAGGCGCCCTGCCAGATGGAGCGTTCGTCGGTGAGCGAATAGTGGGAATGGCCTGAAAAGGCGACCGCGCCCGGGAACTTCGAGAGCGCCCTTGTCGTGACGCCGCAGTCATGCCCCCAGGCCCAGTGGCCATAGACGGTGTCCTTCGGGTGCGCGTGCTGGCAGTAGAAGAACGGACGCGAGGGATCGATGTCCCTGCCGTGGGCGTCGAACCAGTCCCCCACATGGTCGAACGCCTTCTCGTCGCATCCCCGGCAGTGGTCCGCCTGCCAATGCGCCCCGATGAAGGCGTAGCCCTTCACGTCCTTGCGGTAGATGGGCTCGTACGGCTCGTCGAACACCTTCTCCCAGTTCCTCTTCATGTCGGTGCGCAGGATGTTGCGGGCCAGCTCGTCCTTGTCCGGATAGAGCTTCTTGATGGCATCGCCGTAGTTGAAGCCCTCCCAGTCGTGGTTCCCGTACACGAACACCCGCTCGACCTTGCGGCCGTCCGGCGCCTTGGAACCGGGGAATACCTTCTGCCAAGCGGCGGCGACGGCCTCAAGCTCGGCCACCACGCCCTTGTCGGCGATGTCGCCTACGATCATCACCGCATCCGCACCCTGGTCGCGGAACCATTCGAACGCATGTATGAGCGTCGAGCAGTCGTGGCTTGCCGCCATCCCCCTGCCATCGGCCGCGAGACGCACGTGCACGTCGCTTATGACCCCGAAGGTGAGGTTCGGCCCCGTGTCCGACGCCGCGCACGGCGTCCTGAAGCACCTGCACCCCGCCAGCACGCCGATCGACGACGCGCCTCCTATGAACCAGCGTCTAGAGACATTCATTTGCTATGCCAGCCTTTCTACTTCCAGCGTGAGATTGCTTCGTCCGACCACCTTCACCTCAGTGCCCGGCTCCAGCCGTTCGGCGGAGGATGCTGTCCATTCGGCATCGCCCAGCATCACGCGCCCTGGCGCCTCGGGACGTATCGTCTCCGTCACCTTCGCGATGCGCCCGACATACTCGGAGTCTATCGCGCTGGACTGGTCGATGTCGCCAAGGAACACCTTTTTTGCATAGCGCCTGAGCGTAAGCAGGTAGAGTATCGAGAAAAACGAGAAGAGCGCAAGCTGCCAGGCAAGCGTCACATGGAAGCCGCCTGGCAGAACGAACAGGAAAAGACCTATCGTCGCCGCCGCCAGGCCGAAGAAGAATATCACGAACCCTGGAGCCAGTATCTCGGCGAGCATCAGGAACGCGCCGATGTAAAGCCATATCCATTTTGCCGTCAGAAAGTCAGTCATTGGAAACCCCTTCCTTCATTGTCGGTTGCCCGCCCTTGGCCGATTCCTCCGGACGATCATGCCACCACGGCCAGTGTCTGGCCCTTGACCACGACCGTGCCATGCTTCACGAGGAAGGTGATCTTCCCCGCGACAGGCGCCTTGATCGGGTTGAAGAGCTTCATCGCCTCGACGATGCAGCACGGCTCGCCAGCCTTCACTGTGGCGCCGTCGGCGGCCAGTTCCGGCTTGCCCGGCCCTGCGCTGCGGTAGAACGTGCCGTTGAGAGGTGCCAGAACCGGCTCGCCGGCGGGAATCTGATCCTCAGGTTCCTTCTTGGACTCACCGGCCTCCTGAACATCAGCGCCGTTAAGGCCATTAACGCCGTTAGTGCCGTTAAGGCCGTTAAGATCACCCGTGCCGCCGCATGCGGCCATCAGAGAAGCGAAAGCCCTTCCGATGCTGGCGAACTTCGCCGTCTGCTCGTCCAGGGCGGGCGCGGCGGCCTTTTCCGCCTCGGCCTTCTGCATCTCCAGATCTGCAGGAATCGGATCGCGCTCACCCTCGGGCTTGGCGCGCCATTTGAAGAAGTCCAGCGCGACCTCCGGGAACAGGCAGTAGGAGAGAATGTCCTCCTCGGCCTGGATGAGCTTTGCGGGGATCTCGTCCGCCGCCGCGGAGAGGCCTGGCTTAAGAAGGTCCGCGGGACGGCAGTCTATCGGCTTCAGGTCGCCCATCAGCTTCTTCCTCAGCTTCCTGTCGATGGGCGCTGGCGTACGGCCGTAGTATCCGGCGGCGTAGTGCCTGGTCTCGTCGGTGACCATTGAGTAGCGCCGGCCGGAAAGTACGTTCAGTACGCTCTGTACGCCCACGATCTGCGAGGTTGGCGTGACCAGGGGCGGATAGCCCATGTCGGCGCGCGTCCTGGGCAGTTCCGCCAGCACGTCGTCCAGACGGTCCAGCGCACCCTGCTGTGCCAGCTGGCTGCGCAGGTTGGAGATCATGCCGCCGGGGATCGCATGCACCAGCACGCCGGCATCCACGGCCTCGACCCTTGCGGACGACGCCGGCTGGCGCTTCTTCTTCAGATCCATGAAGTAGGCGTTGATTTCCCCCAGCACGGCGCGGTCTAGGCCGGTATCGAAGCCCTCCGACTCGAGAATCGTCATCACCGATTCGCAAGGCGGCTGTGAGGAGAAGGATGACAGCGTGGAGATCGCGGTGTCCACGCATCCCGCGCCGGCCTCCACGGCGGCCATGTACATCGCGGCCGCCATGCCGCTCGTCATGTGGGAGTGCACCTGGATCGGCATGTCGGGCAGGGCCTTCACGAGCGCGCCTACGAGCTCGCGCGCGGCGCCGGGCGTGAGTATGCCCGCCATGTCCTTGATCGCGAGCGAATCGATGCCCATCGCCGCCTGCTCCCTCGCGAGCGCCACGTACGACTCCACGGTATGTACGGGCGAGGTGGTGTAGCTGATCGTGCCCTGCGCGTGGCCGCCGTACTTCTTGACGGCGCGGATGGCCGTCTCGAGGTTGCGCGGGTCGTTGAGCGCGTCGAAGACGCGGAATATGTCCATGCCGTTCTCGCACGCAAGCGCCACGAAACGGTCCACCACGTCGTCCGGATAATGCTTGTAGCCGAGGATGTTCTGGCCCCTGAGCAGCATCTGCAGCGGGGTGCGGCGGCATACCGCCTTGATGCGGCGGAGCCTCTCCCACGGGTTTTCGCGCAGGAAGCGCATGCACACGTCGAACGTGGCGCCGCCCCAGCATTCAAGTGAATAGTAGCCGGCCGAATCTATCTTTTCGGCTATGGCGAGGATGTCGTCCGTACGCATGCGCGTGGCCCAGAGGGACTGGTGGGCGTCGCGCAGGGTGGTGTCGGTGATGCGGACCTTGCGGGAATTCGTGTTTTTTGCCATGCGGCGATTATAGCAAACCCCTCGCCCAAAGGCAAGGGGTTGTGTGTCGCCACGGGCTGTGGTCTTCCTTCCAGGAAGTCTAGGCACATGGCCTTCTCGGCTATGCGCGGCCGGCGCTGCCGAAGAGGCGGATCTTCTCCTCGATGCACCTGCGGATGTAGGCGACGCGCAGGTTGCGCACCTCCAGATAGTCCATCGTGAGCGGCGCGCGGTCCGCGAACTTCGCAAGCCCGTCGCGCATGGCGATGGCGCCGGCGATGGTCATGTCGGTGTGGATGTTCACCTTGGCGACGCCATCGCGGATCGTATTGCGGAAGTCGTCGTCCGAAAGCCCGCTGCCGCCGTGCAGCACAAGCGGCGTCTCGGTGGCGGCGCGGATGGCGCGCAGGCGCTCCAGGTTGAGCTTCGGCTTGGACTTGTAGACCCCGTGCGCCGTTCCGATCGCCACGGCGAGCGCGTCCACGCCCGTCGCCGTCTGGAACGCCACGGCCTCCTCGGGCGTGGTGTAGCGGTCCTCGTCCTCGTTGTCGCCCTGCTGCGCAAGGCCCACGTGGCCGATTTCGCCCTCGACGGTGGCGCCCATCGCGTGGGCGATCTTCACCACCTCCTTCGTGGCGGCGATGTTTTCATCGTAGGGCTTTGCGGAGGCGTCGAACATCACGGACGAGAAGCCGAGCTTCAGCGCCTGCATGGTGCGCTCGAACGTGAGGCCGTGGTCGTAGTGCACGACCACCGGCACGGAGGCACGCCTTGCCGCCGCCAGCAGGGCCGGCGCGATGAGCGGCAGGTCGCCGTAGGGCAGCAGCACCTCGGCGGTGCCGAGTATTATCGGGCTCCTCAGCGCCTCGGCGGCCTCGATGGCCGCCTGGAGCATGTCCGTGTCGGTAGTGTTGAAGAGGCCCACGCCGTAGTGTTCGCGCTGCGCGCGCTTCAGGACATCGTCAAGATTTACTAACATTTTATTGATTCCTGTTGGGACATTGGTAGTTGGTTTGTTGGTAGTTGGTTAGTTGGCTAGCCGAAACAAACCTTTCAGACCTATTTTGCCAATTCACCCAACAATTTAAGCTGCCCCGCGATGAGGTCGTCGGCCACGGTTGGACCGAACGGCGACGTGGCCGACTCGTACCCGCCGCCCACGTAGGCATCGGAGAACGGGAAATAGCCGCGGCTACCGTTGGTCAGGCACGAGAGGATCGTGAGCGTGAAGGGCGACCCCTTCTTCACGGCCTTGCCGATGTCGTTGAACGGCTCTCCCTGGAATCCGCCGAACGCGAGCGACTTGCCGATGGCGACCCCGTAGATCGGCAGGTCGTGGTAGTCGGAGTGCTTCGCCATGCGGCGGATGCGCCCGGCGCGCGCGACCTCGGTCGTCAGCTCCATGTCCGCCCATCCGTACTTGATGGTCACGTAGTCCTTGGGAGTGCCAGCGACGCCGTCCTTCTCCGCCTTCGCGTGAAGCTTCCAGACGTCGTTCGCCCAGGCGAGGTTCTTCTCGTCCGAGTCCTTGGCCTTGTGGGCGGGCACGCGCACGTTCCTCGTGGCGAACCTGATGGGGCCCGCCTCGAGCGGGATGCACTTCATCCACTTGGAGAGCGCCGCGGCGGCAAGCACGTTCGCCATGTGCCACGCATGATCGTAGCCGCGGTCCACGGCGTCGAAGTCGCGCTTCAGGCCGTTGAGCTCGCCCGGCTTGGGCATCACGTTGCAGTGGTTCACGTCGCCCTGCGTGCCGTTTATGACGATGCAGTGCGTCTTGCCGAGCGTGGCCGCCTCGAAGACCGTGCGCGTCAGGCCGGGCCAGTCCGCCGTGATCGTCTCGCCACCCACAACGTCCGGGTGCGTCTGGAAGTTGATCATGCAGATCGGCTTGCCGCCATCGCGGTCGATGCGCAGCAGCTGCACCTCCTCGTCCGGCGGAATGCCGGCCGGCTTGACGATGTCGGGGTTGTTGGTGCCGGGGTTAGTGCGCACCTTGCCATCCTTCATCAGATACCTGCGGCCGAACGATATCCGCTTCGCCTCCGAGCGCTGGTAGGAGAGTTTCGCGGGCTTGAGGTCGCGGATGGCCTCCACGGCGGCGTCCGCCGCGCGCGTCACGCACATGTCCACATAGATCATGTCCAGCTTCGTGGCGTTGCTCGGCACTCCGTCGTCGCCGACCTTCGCAGAGGAGGCGGAGCCATTGTCCGTCTTCATAGCGAGGTACGCGCCGTCATGCGTGTGCGATGCGTGCAGAAGCATGGCGTCCCGATCGACACCCGTCGCCTTCGCCACGGCGTCGCGCATCTTGTCTGCCACGGAGTCCGACAGCGCCTCGGTGTCGAACTGCATCACGAGCGCCGTCTTGGCGCCGTCCGAGAACGCCACGCAGTTGATCGTCAGGGGGTCGAGCACCTCCTTCGCCCTGCGGTCCTTGTAGTACCCGGGCATGAACGAACCGAGCGGAGGCGTGATGTCCACGCGGGAGAACCCCGCCTTGAAATCCCCCGCCACGGTCGCCGCGCACAGCGCGGCCGCCGATGCCATTGCAAGCTTCTTCATTGTTTCTTCCTCTTCCATTTCAACTTCTACAGCCTGACCGTGATCGTCCTGCCGCCCTTCTTCGCGGACTCGTGCGCCGCCGCGCACAGCGCGAGGTTGTGGATCGCATCCGCGCCCGTAAGCGGCTTCTTCGCCAGTATCGAGGCCGCGTGGCCCTCGATGAGCGTCTGGTATACGTTCTGGATCTTCGCCGGCTTGATGGCCGCTACGGTGCGGCCGTCGTCGAGCTCGAGCCTCTGGCGGATGGGCTCGTCGTCATATCCGGAGAGCTGGAACATCGTGCCGTAGGAACGCAGCGCCGCCTTGTCGCCGTAGACCTCGAAGCCGAGGTTCGTGAGCGTGCCGGCGAGGCCGCCGCGCAGCTCGCTGAACGCCGCGTTGACGCTGCCCTGCGTGCCATCCTCGAAGAAGTACTTTATGTACGCGCCATCCTCCGCCTTGATCTTCATGATCTTGGGGTAGTACACGGCCGCCACCTTTGCGATGCGCTTGCCGAAGACGTATTCCGCCACGTAGAAGCAATGGCTCGCCACGTCGCCGATGGGTCCGCCCATCTCCTCCACCTTCGAGCAGCGCCAGGTGGCCGCCTCGGCAGGATCGTAGCCGTAGGCGAACTCCATGTGGAAGCACCCGTCGTTGACCTTGCCGAGCTTGCCGCCCTGCACGGCCTTGGCCGCCGCCACGTTCCAGGCGTTGTGGACCATCATGTGGTCCACGGTGAGCGAGAGCCCCTTGGCGCGGGCGATCCTGTCCATCGTCTTCGCGTCCGCGACGGACGTCGCCATGGGCTTTTCGCTTATGACGTGCTTGCCGGCCTTGAGGGCCGCGATGGCGATCTTGGCGTGTGAGGCGTTGTTCGTGGCGATGTACACGGCGTCCACGGAAGGATCGGCGAACACCTCCGCCGCGTCCTTGTACCACTTGAGCCCGAGCGCCTCGGCCGCCGCCTGCCGGGCTGGATTGACGTCCGTCGCACCCGTGAGGACCGCTTTCTTCAAGGGTTTGAACCGCTTTCTGTCGCAGGCATACCCTTCCTTCGCCACACGGTTCTCGGCGATGCCGCCGAACCCGATGATGGCATACCTAACCTTCGCCATTTTCTCTTTCCTTCCTTTTTTGTTTCCTTGAAAACCGTCTGCATGGCGCAGTGCGCCATGGCGGAGATTTTACCATACTTGCACCGTTAGCGCAACAGTTGTCGACGCTATGGAGCCTTCTTCACAAGCCTGCCGTCCTTGTAGGTGAATTCCGGACAGTCGCTGAAATACGTGCGCCGGCCGTCGGCATCCTCTGAAATCTCCGCCCGCACGCTGCCGTCTCTCGTCCATGCCTTGAACGCGCGCGGCGGCACGTCGCAACCGCACCCGTCGACCATGGCCTTCAGCCTCTCGCGCACATTGCCGTTGGCGACCACGCAGGTGCCATCCGCATACTCCACGAACACCTGGTTGCGCGCGACATCGCCCGAGGCTATCGCCTCCGACGACGTGAGCATCCTGCCGGAAGCGTCGAAGTAGCGGATTCTCCTGGCCTCGGACTGCGTATACATTGCGGCGATCGGCTGCACCATCGCATAGCTCCTGAGTGCCACCGGCAGCCCTCTGTCCATGACGGTCCTGGTAGGCCCATGGTATGCCGGACCGAATGCCTTGGGCGGATCGAAGCAGTAGTCCAGCACGAGGAACGGCGCATGGCCGAACGCGACGGTCGCCGTGAGGAACAGATCTACAAGCTCGTCGCGCGCCTTCTCCGTAGGCGTGTGCGGCCTGTGGCGGCGGATTTCCTCCTTCGTCTTGCCGGGCGAGAACATCGCGAGCGTGCCCATGCCGAAGTTGCATTCCAGCGGATGGATCTTCAGGATGTCAAAATCCACGATCCACGGCTGCGCGTGGAAGTTGTAGCCGCCGTCCTGCGCATAGTTGCCGTCGGAAAGCCCGGAATAGAGGAACTGCCGCCCGCCTTCGGAGTAGACAGGACCGTTCCAGAACCTCTTCTGCAGGAGCAGCAGCTCGCCCCAGGCATAGAACGTCTGCGCGAACGTGGCCGCGCCCGGCACGCGCGCATCGTAGTCCGTGCGGCTGTATGGGGTCACCGCGGTGTGCACGTCGCAGTAGGCCGTGTTGAACGCAAACTTCGCCTGCGCCTTCGGCACGATCTCCTCGCACATCTGCGGCGCGAAGACTGGTTTCGGCGCGTAGCAGCGCACCCACGCGGACAGCATCCTGCCGTCGCCCAGGCGCGACACGCGATCGCGCGACCAGTGCGCGTTCATGGGCGAGAAGTCCGTGTAGTTGTTGTACGGGCCGTACACATAGCCCAGCTCACCGCGCATGAACCGCGAGTACTCCGCGGCCCCGGCGTCGCCGCCACGGCCAGGCGCGGCTTCCGTCCGGAACGTGAAGCTCTCGCCCCTGTCACGCCACATCGTTTCATGGTCGTTGACGACCACATGCTCGATGCCCGCCTCCTTCACCTTCTGCCAGAATGCGCGGTCGTACGCATGTTCAAAGCTGCCGTAGGCGCGCCATGCGTTCTTCCCCGTGACAGCCTTGTACGGAGAGGCGGGATTGGGTATCTCCGGCAGGACTTCCGCGAAGTCGCGGCTCACGGTTATCACGAGCCGTTCGCTCACCGGGTTGTACGTGCCATCGGTTTTGGGACGATAGACCATCGTGAACGCGCCGTTGGTAGAACTCGGCGTGCTGGCGTTCGACCGGTACCAGTCGAACACCGCGCTGCGGTACCAGCCGCCTTCCAGTAGATCGATCCTGAGCCGCCCTTCCCTGTCGCCATACGCAAGATACGGAACCTTGAAGCTCTTTAGGATCTTCGCCTCGCAGGCCGTTCCCGCCGATACTTCGGTCACGGTTCCAGCAGCCGCGTAGAAGTCCACCACGAGCGACTTCCCCTTCCGCCAGGTGTCCATCCTGAGGCTGGCAGACTCGTCCTTCTTCACCGCGCCGCCGTTGAACTGCGCGAGCATGTCGCCTTTCTCCGGCGCGGAGGTTCTGGGGATTATCGTGTCCTCGCCTGTCGGGAAAGGCAGCCGCCCCTCGCCCGTGTTGATGCCCTGTACGGCGCCCGGAAGCGGCTTCAGATTGCGGCGCGCGCGCGGTTTCACGGCAAGCGGCGTCTTGAGATCGTCCACGAACACGGCCACGTTGTCGAAATGCATCTGCAGACTTTGCGTCTGCGTGCCGCCGGAAAGCTCGAACCCTGCAAACGACGCGCCTGCCAGTTTCGCGCGCTCCGCCTCCGTGAAGCGTCGGTTCACCTGGTGCCAGTCCGGCCAGGCGACCTTGGCAAGCGACATCTTCACCTCTTCGCCCTGCGCGCCGCGAAATACAGCGAACAGTTCCGAATTGGGTATGCTGAAGTCCGTATTGCCGCCAGTTCCGAAATGGTTGCCCATGACCCATACGTACATGGTGTCAAACGTCTCCGGCAGCGCGACAGGCTTTGGCGGAATGATCGACACCCGGGGCGACACCCCCTTCCCGCAATACGAAAGCCTCAAGGTGTTCGTCCCGAAAAGCTGCTCCTCCTGCGTGATCTCGCAGAAGGCCTCCGCTTCGGCGGCGGTTGCCCGCCACGCCCGCCCGTCCTCGAAATCGACAAGCGGCGCCACGTCGTCTTTGTCGCGCCCGGCGTTCCTGAACTCGTACGGACGCCTGTCCGGCGGCAACGGCCTGCCTGCGCCGAGATCTGCGGCCGCTGCGCACAACGCCGCCGCCGCAAGGCCGAACGAAATACCCTTGAGAATGGAGTGCTTGTTTTTCATCGCCCCGTATTATCCCAAAGACCGCGCTTGAAGTCAATGATGACGCGACGAAAACGCTGGATGGCGACGGGTGAAAGTGGTAGAATGTGCGGCATGCAGAACTGGCTCGACATCGCAAAGGACGCAAAAGGCGTCGTGTTCGACTTCGGAGGCGTGATATCGCTTCCGCCAGGCGATGGCTGGGCCGCCTATCGCGTCGCGGCAGAGCTCGGACTGGACAGGGCCGCGTTCGACGCCGGATTCCGCAAGTACCGCCAGCTATGGGACGGCGGCTTCATCGACGGGCTGGAGATGTACCGGCGCATCTTCGCCGACAACGCCCTCCCCGCCACGGACGACGACCTGCGCCTTCTGCTCGCCGCCGACTGCGAGGGATGGGTGAGGAGCTTCAACGCGGACACGCTCGCGCTCATGCGCACTTTCAAGTCCCAGGGCCGCAAGGTGGGCATACTGACCAACATGTCGGTGGAATTCCGCGACGGCTGGTTCATCCCGAAGGCGGGTGAAAGCATCGCGCTCGCGGATGCCATGGTCATCTCCGGCGAACACCGCGTCTGCAAGCCGGACCCCGCCATATACAGGCTCATGGAGGAGCGGCTCGGGCTTGCAGGACCAGAACTGGTGTTCTTCGACGATTCTCCGGCGAACGTCGAAGGCGCGCTCCGCTGCGGCTGGCGCGCATATCAATTCAAGAGCGACGCGCCGCCCTGCCTCACTTGACCTTTTCTTCTTCTGGCTCCACCAGGATCATCCTGTCGATCCACACGTACGACTTTCCGTCCTTCGACGGGAAACCGTAGGCAGGCCCCGTGAATTTCGCGGACACCCACATGTCCCAGTCCTTGTCCCAGATCTCCACAAAACGCTCGCCCGGCACGAATATCTGCCATGAACGCGTCATCCAGAACATCGTCTTGGCCGAAACGTGTCCCTTGCCGATGTGATACCAATGCCACCCCTCTCCCGCAGGCTTGTCGAAGGATGCCCCGCGCACCACGCGCTTTGCCATCCTGTCGTACATGCCTGCACTGAACGGCATCAGCAGATGCTCGTCCTTCTTGTAGTCATAGTTCAGCCGCCGCGCCAGTCCCACCGGAGTCGTGGGATCGTCCACCGAATCGCCGCCGGCGATCACCTCTGGATCCTTGATGAAAATCGCCGGGAAATCCACGATCTTCCGTCCTGCGAAGCGAGGCGGCGGAGGCAATCCTACGGCGGACATCATCTCGAAGCGCTTCCAGCTGCCCTTGGGATCGGGATAGCGGGACATCCACTTGAACCAGTCCGTCTTGATGCGGTTCTCCGCCGACTTCACGGCATCCGTGTCGACGCGGCCTGCGATCCGCGCGCGCTGGATCGTCAGCATGTCAAGCCCGATGCGCGCGCGCCTTACGCGGGCGAGGAACGTCGCGTTGTCCGCCACGCTCGCCTCCGCCTCGTCCATGATCCGGTTGCATTCGGCAAGATTCTCCTCCTTGATGTAGTCGAAATCGTTGCCTGGCGGTATCCAGCGGACGAATCCCTTGTTCTTGATGCGCGCATTCCAGAGTGCGCGGCGGTACGCATATACCTTCGCCGCGGCGGGACCATAGTAGAGGCGCATGAAATCGTCTATGATCGCATCGGCGTCCGCATCCGGATTCTGCATCAGCTTCGTTTCAAGCCTGTACTTCAGCTCCCACATGTCGGAACGGTGCTGGTTCTCGTGTTCGAGGAACATCGACGTGGCATGGTAGTCGCGATATGCCTTGAACAGCGCCCCGAACCCGAATTCGCCGGGCACCGGGAAACCAAGCGAACCCTTCGAATACGTGACCATGTAGTCCCACGCGTGCAGCTCCTTCGCCCGCTGCGACCACTTTTTGAGCGTAGACAGAAGCCACGGATTGTCTGCGTCCAGGATCGAGCCGGCGAGATTCGATTCAGTGTTGCAAAACTGTATCACCACGTTGTCGGCCGCCTTGGTGTCGTCGGTCGGCAGCGCGGACGACCACAGATAGGCGAACGTCCTGACGCGCACGTACGGATAGTCGTCTTTCACCGACGACGCGATGTCGTTTATGAAATCAAGCAGAAGCCCCGTGCATCCCTTCTTGGCGATGACGGCCGCGCAGGCCGGGCAGACGCAGTACACATTGTGGTCGTTGTGCGAGATGTCGTAGACGGAAGGCGGCTCCTCGCCCTTCTTCTTCGCAGCCGCCCTGTCGTGCTCGATGAACTCGCGCAGCTGGCTCTTGAACCGCGCGCGCACCTCGGGATGCGTGAGGCACGGCTGCTGGAGCGTGCGCCTGCCGCTCTTCTCCATCATGAACCAGTCGGGATGGTCCTTGAAGAGTTTTTCCGGTAGATACCTCGCAAAAGTATGGCATCCGCCGCCGCTGCCGTGGCGAGGCACCGGACCATATTGCGAGCCGCAGCTGTTCAAGCCCGTGTAGGCGCAGAACTTTCCGTCACGGCTTATCGGCGTGGTATAGACGGTACGCTTCGCGAAGGCCGGGCGGCCCCTTCTATCGAGCGCTCCCAGCCTAAGGTCGCCTGTGGGGACATACTCTTCGTATTCATTCCAGAAACGGATGCCGCAATCGTCGTCGAAGAAGTTGCAGACGGCCAACGTAAGTCCCCTGCCCCTGCCGTTCAGCACAAGGTCGCCGCCGAAACTCTTGATCACCCACTCCTCGTTCTTCATTCCGTCCGAGAGCAGTCCCTTTTCCTTCGCAAAAGCGGTATCGCCCAGATGGATGACGGGCGAACACCCTTCTATCGTGAAGATCCCTCCCGCAGTCCGCTTGCCGATGTACTCCTTCAAATCCTTGGCGACAACCTGCGCGATCTTGCCTTTCGCAATGTCGTACACGACATCGGCCGCTCCTGACGCATATCCGGCCAGGCCGGCAAACAATATAGCTGCTATACGTTTCATAAGTCAATCAGTTCAGAGTAGGTCGGCAAGCGCCGGAACGGGAAGCACCAGGCGGGTCGTACCCTTGACGGTGGCCTCGCCATAGCTGTTGTTTAAATCCAACGACTCCCATACCCAAGATGTCGGGCCGCCACGCAGCACGCGCTCCGTGCCCGTGGCCGGACCCACCGGGTTCGTTATCACGCTTGTACCTGCCACATAGTCCGGATCGGTCGCAGGAGAGCGCGCATTGAAGGCGGCGGCGTCCTCATGCCAGTCAAGCGTCCACTCTCCCATGTTTCCCAGCGTATCGTAGAGCCCGAATGAATTGGGCTTGAGCAGCCCAACCTCCTGCGGGTTGTCCCACCCGCCAGCGGTATAGGAATACTCGACCGCGTCGCTGCTCTTTCCGCCACAATACCAGGTGTAGGGAGAGCCGCATCTGGCCGCGAATTCCCATTCCGCGTTTGTTGGAAGCCTTATGCCGGGTATTCCAATGAAACAGGACCGTTTTCGCCCATCACTGGCGGCAAACTTGCCCGCAAGCGTATTCGCATCCGTCCAACTCAACTTAGGCGTAGGCATCCTGGCGTCTGCCGATGTCGGGGTTGAGGCGCTGGAGTAAACGCACTTGCGCTGCATTCGCGTAACCGTGTAGAGGCCCTCGTAGTAGTCGTTTGTAAGGCACGCAAGAAACGAAGGCGCCTTGTCGTAGTAGCTCGAACCCACCGTGGAATTTGAATTGACGCCTTTCGTCCAGACAACATCCTTTGCCGGTATGCGGCGCATCAGGAGAACATACGTCTTGTACAGATCGTTCGTGACGCCACCCGGCACATATTCCGCGCCGGCGTAGAACCGGAAGCAATTGGTGATCATCAGGTCTATCGCCAGATAGTCCGGCGGGTTGTCCTTCGTCCATGTCCTGAACACGGGCTTGAGATTCGAGACGTCGTTGTCCGCCCACGTGCGCGCAGGATGCCAGATGATCCGCCTGTCTCCGGGCGCCACGCGCCGGTTCACGTCGCCGACAGCGCTGGACACGGCCGCGCCGCCGATCGGCACCCCGTTCGTCTCGAAATCCAGCGTCACTATCGCCGGATCCCCGGCAAGCGTATACTCGATGGTCACAACCCCGTTTGTCGCGTTCTGCGACACCGAGATGCCGGAAATCGCCGTGGCGGCAAACGCGGCCGCCGCGCCGGCAGCCCACACGAAAGACATCATGTAAAAACGTTTCATGGACATTCTCCTTTCAGTCCGCGCCGGTTAGCGGATGTCCGGCACGGGACACACGACGCGAAACCCGATATCAGGTCTGTTATAGCTTTTTGAGCCGTAGTTCCGGTAGCATGCACGGCTTCGATAGCTCTCACGGTTGAAACCCCCTCCGCAAATGCACCACTGATCGCCGGACGTTGCGCCTACGGGATCGATCACGATCTTGTCGGGCGTCCAGTCCTGGCCGAACGTCGCGATGAGGTCGGCTCCCTCGGAATAGCGGTCGAGAACCCACTCGTCGACGTTGCCGAGCATGTCGTACAGCCCCCACGCATTCGGCTCCTTTTCACCGACGTCATGCGGGACTATACCGGAGTTGGAGTAGGTCCAGGCGATGTCGCTCAAACCGTCTTCCGTCCCGTTGTAGCACGCGGTTCTCGTCCCCGCGCGGCATGCTATTTCCCATTCGGCGAACGTCGGCAGGTCGAACTTTATCGAAGTCGACTTGCGCAAGCGGTCGATGGGGGAATTGGCGACGATGCTATCGTGTCCCCCGGCGGGCCAATCAAGACCGTCGTTCGTTGTAGATACGCCGCGAATCATCCAAAGCTGGATGCTGCCCGCCGGCTTCAGCGGGTCCGTGCCGTCAGCGAGACTCTTGCCTGTTATCATCTCGTATTGCGCCCTGGTCGTTTCGTATACCGCCATGTAGTAGTCGTAGGTGAGCGCGACATCGTGGGGGATCTCTGCATCGGTATTTGGATGGTTGCTGTCCGGTTCATACGGACTGAACCCGCATCTCGTCACCATGCCCGCTGCCGGGATGCGCCTCATCAGAAGCTTGTTCGTCTTGTAGCGCACATCCTGCTCGCCGCCGGGAATCAGTTCGCGCGATTCGTAATAGCGGGGCACGGCATTGGAATACGCCAGATCGATCGAGAAATAGTCGGGCATCCTGCGGGAAGTCCACGTCTTCAGAACCGCCTTCATGTTGGCGTCCGCGATCTTTTCCGCTGTCAGGCCGCCCGTCGGCCACCAGCGGATCGTGCATTCGGAATTCTTCACCACGCGGTTCGCGTCGCCTACGACCCTGTCGAGCGCCAGACCGCCTACCGACACTCCGTTCGTCGTCACATCAAGCGTCACGACGGTCGGCGTGCTCGAAAGGCTGTACGTGATGGTCACGCATCCCGTTTCGTCCGCCGCGAGCGACACGTTGCCTATGGACGAAACCGCGCCTGCCGCCGATGCGGCACAGCACGAGGCGATTAAAAGCCAGCTATTCATCCTGTTCATCCGTCACCCCTCGATCATTTGATGGAGAATGCAAAGCCAATGGACTTCGCATCGAAATACCCGAGACTCCACAGCGAAAAGCAGGTGCACGCATCGAACATGACAAGAGTATTCGCCGATTCCTCCTCCTGTCCCGACGCGACGGGATCGATTTCAAACACGCTTTCACAGCGCACGACGGCCGTTGCGGCACGATTGGTCGCCGCCGCGTCAAACTGCCAGGCCAGACGGTCGGCCGCAGCCAGACCGGCAGCAAGCAAGCATATCATCAACAAATGCGATTTCATGTCTCTATCTCCTTGTTCCTGCATGTCGGACTATAGACCGGGAACGGCGCAGCACAGGCGATACCCCCAATCAGCCCCGGCGGAATTGGGCGGGTACCAGTTCCTGAACGCGCAATCGATGTATGACCAGTACGAATGATAGTGTCCTCCCCGCGTTGTCCGTGCCGCCACATTGCTGGCCTTGGACGCCTTTTCCTTTGACACTCCGACAGGATCCACAACCGGCATCCCCGCCAGCATCTGTTCCTGGAACGTCTCGAAATAGTTATCCCCTTCCGACTGCCAGTCGCGCACCCATTCACTGGTGTTGCCCAGCGTATCGTAGAGGCCGTAGTCGTTCGGCAGCCTTCTACCGACGTCTTCTAGCGACTGCGTCCCCCAGTTTGCATAGTTTGTCATCACAACAGGGTCGTACGTATTGTCTGGCGTCTTCAGGTTGTCCGGCCCCCATGGACATCTGCTTGCCCGCCCGGCACGGCTTGCATATTCCCACTGCGCGTCGGTAGGAAGCGTAAGGCTCATGATCCCGGTGCCGTTTCTCCATGCAGTCATGCCTACGCCGCTGGGAACGTCAAGGCTGTCCGGATAAGGGGAATTCTGCCCGAACAAGGCGTCGTAGGACTGGTTGACGGGATACTTGGGGTTTTCGGGCAGGGCGTTGCCATTCAAGGTCGCCCACTGGCCTCTGGTCGCCTCATAGACCGCAATGTAGTAGTCGCGCGTAAGGACTACGGCATGGCGCGTATGTAGCTCAGGCCGATCCTCCTTGCCCATCACCCACTCTACGCCTGCGGCCGGGATGCGCCGCATCAGAAGGTGCGTTATCTTGTACATGTCGTTCGTCACGCCGCCGGGGACGTCGTCCGCCGACGCATAGTAGCGGCGACGAAGCGCCGCAGGCGTGGCAGGTCTGAGGTCTACGGACATGTACCACGGCGGCGCGTTCGTCGCCCACGCCGTGACGCGCGCCTTAAGCTTCTGCAGGTTTCCCGGCTCGAGCCCCTTCTTCGCGTATTGCCACAATATCCGGCGGTTCTGCGACGCATCGGGCTGTATCAAGGCATGGCAGTCGCCCGAAGCGTTGTCGAGAAGCGCGGGATCGATGCGAACGCCGTCCGACTCCTCCGTAGCATCCTTGTACAGGTCGAAGGTCACGATTGCCGGTGCGTTCTTAAGCTTGTAGTTTATCACGAGCTTGCTGCCGGACTGCCCGATGCTCACATCCGCGATCTCCGGCGACGCAGCATGTACCGCAAGCACATTCACGGCGAGGACCAGCAGGGCAAAACATAATTCACCCCCCCCCCTGGAAAGATTCGTTTTTGATAGTTTCACCATGCCAACTGGAGTCCTTTCCTTTGTTGCGGGGCTATGATAGCAAAATTCACAGCCCGGCACAAGCAGGAAAAGCGGCCCGCCTTACACCATTCGCCATTCTTGTGGTATAATTGCGTCCGTTCCGCACACCGCAATCTGGAGAGACATGGACAATCTGAAAAAACTGAAGCATGAGCCCGTTCCGCTGGCGATCATCGGCGGCGGCGCAGCGGGCATGTTCGCCGCCGCCGTGGCGGCCGAACGGAAAATCGGCTGCCTCGTCTTCGAACGCAAGGTCCGGCTGGGCGCCAAGATGCTCATGACCGCGAACGGACGCTGCAATTTCACGAAGGACGTCCCCGTGGCGACCTTCCTGCGCGATGTGGGCGAACCCGTCGCAAGCTGGGCCGCCGCCGCCCTGCAGAGCTGTCCGCCCCAGTCCATCATGCGTGGTCTGAAAAGCCTCGGCATCAGGCTGCGCCGCATGCCCGATGGCCGCATGTTTCCGGATTCCGGCCAGGCAGCGACCATCGTACATGCCTTCGGAGACCTTTTGCGCGACCAGGACGTGCCGCTGTGCGTGAACTGTCCCGTGACAGGCCTGCAGCCGGTGAAGAACGGCTTTATCGTCGCAACTGCCCATTTCACCGTCTGGGCGCAGAACGTGCTGCTGGCGACAGGCGGCCTGTCGTTCCCCAAGACCGGATCGGTGGGTGACGGACAGGACTTCGCCCGGTATCTCGGCCACCGGATCGAGCCGTGCCGTGCAGGGCTTACCGGGCTGGAAATCCGCGACCGCGCCATCGCCGCGCAGACCGGGGCCCGGTTCGAGGATGGCGAGGCGCACGTGCTGGATGCCACGGGCCAGACCGTCTTCTCGGCCCTGGGCGAAGTCGAATGCGAAGACTGGGGGTTGAGCGGCGCGGCCGTCTACAACTGCCAGCGCTGGCTGGCGCGCCACGGCTTGAACGGCATGTCGATGCGCATTTCCTTCGGCGGACAGACCCGCACCGTCCGTGCGCTGATTCCGCGTCCGCTCAAGGAGGCCATCGTCACGATCGGCGGCGTCTCGCGGGAAGACGTCGATCCCGAAACGATGATGTCGCGCAAGGTACCGGGACTCTTCTTTGCCGGTGAAGTGCTGGACATCGACGGCCCCACGGGCGGCTACAACCTGACGCTGGCATTCGCAACTGCGCGCGCCGCCGTCGTCGCCGTACAGAACCGCCTGCGAGACTAGCCTGGTCTACCTCAACTGGATCGCCATGCCCTTTCTGGGGACAAGGTAACCGAGTGAATTCTGGCTAATATCCTTGCCCTGCGAGGTCGAGAACGCCGCAAGCTCTGCGGCGCCGAGGCACTTCGACGTGCCGATCCTGACGGGCAGCGTGGCGATATCGGCGTCTATCACGACGGTGGCGCCGGCGGCGATCTCCACGGCGTCGGCTTCGAAGGCCGCTCCTTCCGGCAGCGTCAGCGTCGTCGCGCCGGAGAACGAGACCGTGGCGACTTTGTTCGTGAGGCTTTCGGGGAACACGGCCTTCGCGCCGCCGGTGAACCCTATAGGCATGTACTTGCTGCCGATGCTCAGCGGCCAGGCGAAGGCGAAGGTGTTGGTGCCCATGTCCGCCCCGGAGAACGCCAGGCCGCCGCCATTTAGATTCGGCGCGTTGGAGATGTCGTCGATACGCGCGGAAAGCACCATCGGCTTGAAGTAGCCGGTGAGCATGCCTGGCTTTGTGGAATAGGTGGAGTCGCCCGGCCCCGTAGTAAGCAGCCTTGTGTCGGGGAATACAAGCGGATCGGTCGCTACGTTGCGGTACCAACGGTACCCCGCCCTGTTGATCCTCACGTAGATGTCCGCACCTACCTGCGTAAACTCCAGGTCCAGATATGTGATAAGGCCGTTCTGCGACTCAGTCTGCTGCTGGCAAAGGCGCTGCAGCTGAACGGTGGCCGTCATCCCGTCGTTGGTGAAGGCGATCGACTCATTTGCAAGGTCTCCCGATGTAGAACTCATGGTCCCCTCGACTGCGACCAGGTCTCCAAGGCGCGTATTTTCCCATATCAAGGTGGCATTCTCGTCCGTCACCTTCATGGCCGTGTTCGCGTTCAGATTGGTGCCGCAGTAGTCGGTGGACAGGTTCCCCGCTCCGGAAGTCGCAAGCAGACTGCGCGCCTGGCGAAACGTGCCGTTATTGTGTTCGATGACGATGTTGTGGTAGTCGGGCGTCCACACCGTCGCATTGCCATAGCAATAGGCGTTCTTTACCTTCACCTCGATGTCGTTACCGTTCTGACGGAACATGAGGTTGCAACCCCACATCTGCGTATCACTCGCATAGTCCGGCTGGATCTGCACCGTGGCAGTGTCGGTCTCAGGGTCATAGGTCCACCCGTATCCCCGGCCGTCGTGTGAACCAGCGTTGAAATACGCATAGCTGATCTCCTTGATGTTGCAGAGGAGGCGATTCTTCCAGATATTCGTCCAGTCGTTTGGAACATACGTGTCCCAGTCAAGCTGACACTGGCCTTCTACAGGTCTGTCCTTCGTGTCCGTTCCGCCATCATCCAGGCGCACCCCGACCGTCATGCCCGAAGCGCGGCTAAACCCTCCACCGGCGGCAAACAGCAGTTTGCCGCCCTTTGTGGAGGCCAGCAGGTTCTTGACCGGATAGGCATTGATCGCCCTGAGTTTAACCCTGTCATGATAGTTCGGGCTGGCAGGGTCTCTTTCGTTCATGTACCCGGAACCTATGGCCTGCGCCTCGATGTCGTTGCCGTTCTGGCGAAACTTGATGTCCGTCGCGATCATCTGGGTGTTACCGTAGGTGTCTGGCTGAATCTGGACCGTCGCCGTATCAGTCGCGGAATCGTAGAGGTAGAAATATCCCCGGCCGGTGGCGCTGGCTGTGCTATAGGAAACCGTACCGCCGACGATCTCGTCTATCGTACTCAACCTGCGGTCTCTCCAGATGACGGTCCAGGCAGATGTGGAGTTGAACGTCGTTCCCCATGCGAGACCGCGCTCTCCGTCAAACGGCGCCGTACTCGTATCGACGCCGGATGCGGCGCCTGTGAGAACTGGCTTCACCGACACGTTGGGCGCGACGGATATCTGCCTGACCACGAAGAACTCGCTGACGACGGCGCGGTCGCCATCACGCACGAACCTGGCGTCCGAGCCGTCTATCCAGGTCGTGGGCGTCTCGCCATCAAGCCAGTTCTGCGACGTCCTGTTCCACTCGGCGCCAGGTTCGCCGTTCCAGACCAGCGTCTTGACCTCTGCATTGGCACAAAGCGCCGTACCAGCCACCACAAGTACGGTCAACTCAAGAAGCCTGTCGTAGACTTTTCGCTTTACCTTCATGATCATTGCCCTTTGTTTCGCCCGATCGCGACAAAAATCATATCACAATTTATCAGCCTCTTCAATGTAAAATCAACCTAAACCTATGGGGACTGTCCCCGGCGACCTCTCGGCAACCTATGAACCTATGGAATCAACCTATGGGCAACCTATGGGTAATGCACGGGGACGGTAATGCACGGGGACAGTCCCCCAGTCAAGTCATTAATACACGGGGACAGTCCCCAGTCATCAGCTCTCTGCCCTACCGGCAATCCATTTCCTCTGCCATGCCGCCATGCGGCGGCAGCGTACGCGGCAGGGGCCATCGAGGGAACAGTCATCCGTCCGGCGCTTCCCGCGCCGGGTTCCTGTAGGATACTTTCCCCTCATGCGATGTACGGGCGCAGCCCGTCGACTCCATCCGTTCGTCCGGTGGCGGCGGCGCAACGCCGCCTGCCAGTGGCCGGCTCAGGCCGCGTCCCAGTCCACCATCGCGACCAGCCGCTCCAGCGACCTC
>JAFXTB010000047.1 GCA_017525225.1 Kiritimatiellia bacterium | reverse complement strand
TTCCCATCCCGAACACGGAAGTCAAGCGCCTCTTCGCCGAGGGTAGTGCGGGACCCGCCCGCGCGAGAGTAGGGCGCCGCCGGCTTCTTTCTTTCTGGAGCGCGAACGCGACTCCGCAGACCTGCATCGGGCTCGACCCCGTCCGCAGGTCTTTTTTTATACTCATGTTCTCGCAAGGATGAACGTGGTTGTAGACTTGATGTACGATGCGACATGTGGTATAATGTTCGTGTTTTTTAGAACGAAAAATCGGCTGGAGTTCGTTCTTGGAAAAACGAGGTGTTGGATGATCAAGGTAGAAGAGATAGAGATGTTGATAGATGCGTCGGACCGTCTGGTCTCCGCTGTCTCTATGGATTTTAGGCGTTATCTGTCGCCAATGATAGACTGGGACGAGCGGCTTCTATGTATCAAGGGTCCTAAAGGTACTGGCAAAACGACACTCGTTCTTCAGCACATAAAGGAGAAGTTTGGCGCAGGAAGCGATGCGGCTGTCTATCTTGCGCTCGATCATGTATGGTTTTCCAATCACAATCCCCTCGATGCGATTGAATATTTCCATACGCACGGCTACACCCATCTTTTCATTGATGAAGTCCACCATTATGTCGATTGGTCGCGTCTTATGAAGACGGTGACCGATTTCTATCCCACGCTGAACATAGCCTACAGCGGTTCGTCGATTCTGAAACTGAGTGTTGGGCAGGCCGATCTTTCCAGGCGACAGACGGTGTACAACCTCAAAGGCATGTCGTTCAGGGAGTTCCTTGCCTACGAGGGCGTTGCAGACCTGCCGGTCTTGCCGCTCGGCAAGATACTTAAGGATCATAGACGCATCGCACTTGGCATCTGCGGGAAAATCAAGGTTGTTCCACTTTTCGAACGGTATCTTCTGTCGGGCTATTATCCGTTTTACAAGACATGTGTCGGGCATTTTTCGGATAGATTGGTCGAAATGGTGAACAGCGTCCTAAACGTCGACCTTCCGGCTGTGGAGGGGGTCACTCCGCCTACAGTGCAGAAGGCCCGTAAAATGCTGATGGTGTTGGCGCAGTCTTGTCCACAGCAGCCAAACATGTCGGCTCTGTATCGCGAACTTGAGACCGAGCGGAACATGGGTATCCGCCTCCTTGGCGCGTTGGAGCGCGCAGAGCTTTTTTCTAGCATAGACCAGGTACAGGGGAAGTTGAAGCATCTTTCGCGCCCGGCTAAGATATTCTTGGGGGATACGAACCTCATGAACGCTCTTGTTCCAAGGCCAGATGTCGGCGCGATGCGCGAGACGTTCTTCGCCAACCAGCTGCGGGCGGCGGGGCATTCGCTACTTGCGCCAGACAAAGGCGATTTTGTCGTTGACGGATCAAGCCTCTTTGAGATTGGCGGCGTTGGCAAAGGATTCGGTCAGATAAAGGATGTGAAGAATTCATACGTGGTGAACGACGGCATTGAGGCAGGGCATGGCAACAAGATACCGCTCTGGCTCTTTGGCTTTCTATATTGACACGCGCACGGTGTAGCAATGCCGTGTGTCTTCCGCCCTCTGTCTGATGTCTTTCGTCTTATGTCCTGGATATGCATGGGGACTCCGCAGGTTGTCTCCTCCAGCTCCTTGTGGTAAAATACATGAAGACCGCTTTCATAAGCGTGAGCTTGAGGAGGAGTATGAAACTGAACAGAAGAACATTCATCAACGGGATGGCCGCCGGTGGCGCGCTTTCTCTTTTCAACATCGGATGCGTGGCATTCGGGCAGGGACGCAAGGCACAACTGGCGTCAGGTGCGAAAGTGCGCATTGCCATCATCGGTTGCGGCGATTGGGGACGGACGCTCCTCACCCGTGCCGGAATTGTCGGCGGTTGCGAAGTCGTCGCGCTTTGCGAACCCGATCCTGCCGCACTGAAGAAACTTTACAAGAACTGCGCCAAGGTCTGGAATGCCGATGCGCTTGCCGCCGCAAAGTCGTTCGTCGATTACCGTGAGATGTTCGCGCAACTGGGCGACAACCTTGACGCCGTGTTCATCGCAACGCCCAACCACCACCACGCGCTCCCCGCGCTGATGGCGGTCAGGCGTGGAATCGCCGCGTATGTCGAGAAGCCCATGGCTCACACGATGGAGGAAGTGCTGCTTATCGAGCGGGAGGCCAAGAGAACCGGAGCAGTCGTCCGTGTCGGCAACAAGGGCCACAACATTTCGCACAGACCTCTGTTGGCAAAGTATCTGAAGGAAGGTGTCATCGGCGATGTCACTGAGGTTTTCAGCTTCTCCGACCGTCCCAATACGATGTTCCGTCGCCCGCACACAATCCCCGTACCGAAGGGCATGGATTGGGACGTCTGGTGCGGCGGCTCGCCGGTGTGCGAGCCGTATGGCGAGGAGGATGGTCGTGTGGGACTTCATCCGCACGACTGGCACAGCTGGATCGACTACGGCAACGGCTCTATTGGCAACATGGGTACACATGTTCTTGACGCGCCGTTCCAGACGATGGACATGTGGAAGGTGAAGCCCTCCAAGATCGTGGTGCGCGATGTGAAGTGGGGCTGCCCGGGCGCGTGGAACGCGCGCGGTACGATGGACTTCACGATCCCGGCACGCGATGGATGGGGCGAAATCGTCCTGCACTGGAATGACGGCGTGGCGGACGGAGTCGATATCAGCTCCAAGTTCATGACGGGCTGGTACAACCGCGTCTATAAGCGCGAACACACCAACTTCCCGCCGGAACTGCTGGAACTGGAGAGGAAGTGGGGCGTGAAGACGCCGATTCCCGCGTTCGGGACAGTCTTCGTCGGCACGAAGGGTATGATTTACGAGGAGTTCCACCGCACGCTCAGGTTCTTCCCGGAAGGCGGCAAAATCGCCGACATCCCGGTGCCGGCCAAGGATGTGCTCAACATCGAGGAGACGAAGATCGTCGCGGAGTTCCTAGACGCGGTGCGCGGGAATCCCGGGCCTGTCAACACAGGACTCGATTTCTCGATTCCGCTTGCGAAGATGCTCATGCTCGCCAACATGCTGGCCTTCGCCGGGAAAGGGACTTACCATTTCGACGGCGAAAAAACAGATAACGCCGCCGCGAACGCACACGCCAGCCACCCCTACCGCAAAGGATGGGAGATCGCATGACGCTCTGCACACTTTTCGCCGCCGCGCAGATCGGCGGCGTGTTTCCGCTACTCTGCACACCGTATGCCGAGGACGGATCGCTCGATTGCGCCACGCTGGCGAAGGAAGCGCAATTCGTCGCGGACTGCGGTGCGGACGGCATCATCTGGCCGGCGGCGAACGATGCGATGAAGTGGCTCTCGCCGGAAGAGGAGAAGCTCGGACTTGAAGCAATCGCCTCGGCGATTGACGGTCGTGATGTCTGGTTTTCGCCTTGTTGTCCAGGCACGAACACGGCAGACATGCTGCGGCGTGTCAACGTGGCCAACGAAATTTCAGCGAAACATCCAGGCCTCAAGACGACCATGCTTGTCAGGATGCTTGACGATGCGAAGGGAGACGCCGACTACGAGCGACAGTACGATACGCTTGCCTCCGCGACGAAACTGCCGGTCATCATCCAGACCTACAACAACAAGTCGCCCATGCCGTCCGCGAAGCTGCTCATAGATCTTGCGAAACGCCATCCGGAAACATACGGTTGGTACAAGGTCGAGGGAACGGGAAAGGGAATCATTCCGTGCGCAAGGGAACTTGTCGCCGCGAAACCTGTCGTGAAGACCGTCTTCACCGGCTGGGGTGGGCGCGACTGGCTCTACCACTACCGGCGCGTCGGCACGCGCGGCGTCATCTCGCAACGCCCCATGTACGCCGATTTGATGGTGAAGATATGGCGCGCGTTGGAGGGAGAGTCGCGCCCCGTCGCGACCGAAACGGCCGATGCCCTCTTCGCGAAGTTCATGTATCTGCGCAATTTGGAGGACAGCATCCCAGCCCCTGAGATGCGTGGCTGGAACCTCTACGTCCTCAAGAAGCGCGGCGTGTTCCGCAATACGCTTTCGCGCACGAAGAAGCGCAGCGACGGCACTTGGGAAGTGTCAAGCGTTGATCTTTCCGTCACAGACACTGCCGAGGTTGACGCCAGGCTTGAATACGCGCTGGGCGGAATATCGGAAAAATGAACAAGGATCATGCAATGAAAACAACTCGGAGAACTACTTTCAAGGGACTACTCGCAGCTGGTGCGTTGCCGCTTTTCAACATCGGATGCGCGGCGTTCGGGCAAAGCCGCGCACGGCAGATCGCCAAGGGCGCGAAGATACGCGTCGCGCTGATTGGCTGCGGACTGCAGACCAGGTGCATGATAGACGGAGTACTCTGTGAAGATCTCGTTGCCATTGTCGATCCCGATCCCGCGCGTTTCGCCTGGCTCGAAAAGTATGTCGCCGATACGTGCGGTGCGGCGGAGAAGGCGAACTTCGCCTCGGCACGGCGCTTTGCCACGTACCAGGACATGTTCGACAAGATGGGCGGCGAGATCGATGCCGTCGTTGTGGAGACGCCGAACCACCAGCATGTGCTGCCTGCCGTGATGGCGATGCGGCGCGGTATCCACGTCTATCTGGATAAGCCCCTCTGCCTTACGTCTGCGGAATGCGATCTCATCCTCGCCGAAGCCCGGAAGAATCCGGCCCTGGTCACGCAGTGCGGTACCTACGGGCATTCGTTCCCCTCCATGAAGTACTGTGTGGATCGAATCGCGGAGGGTGCTCTCGGCGAAGTGCGCGAGGTGTGGGCGTACGATGATCGGTGCAACTCCATCTACCGACGTCCGGCGGCATGCCCTCCACCGAAGGGGATGGACTGGGATCTCTGGTGCGGAGGTTCGCCGATATGCGACTTCTATCCCGACAGCCCCGATCAGGACGGCATGCATCCGCATGGCTGGCATTCGTGGATCGGCTACGGCAACGGTTCGATCGGCAACCTCGGCATGCATATCATGGATGTCGCGTTCTGGGCGCTCGGCCTGAAGGATCCCGACAGAGTCACGTGCCACGAGGCGAAGTTCGCCCTTGACGGCGCATGGGCCTATCGCGATGCGTTCGAGTTCCACTATCCAACATCGAAATTTGGCTACGACGTGACGATGCACTGGTGGGACGGCCTGAACGATGGCGTACCGTACGACAAGGCGCACGTGAACAAGTTTGGCATCCCCCACAAGCGCGAATGGCTCAACATTCCGCCGAAGGTGCTGGAAGTGGAGAAGGCGAATGGATTCGCAAACGATCCGTTCTACAAGAACGGGCTTCTGTTCATCGGCACCAAGGCGAAACTCTGGTTCACGCATCACGGCGGCTATCGGTTCATGCCGCGCTCTGCCGGCTGGTGCATGCCGCGCGTCGACAGGCCCGATGATTTCGACTACCGCCGCGTCACGCCGAAGCACTTCCACGAGTTCTACGAGGCGATACGCGCCGGCGAGCAGACCATTGACAACTTCGAGTATGCCGTGCCGCTCGCGAAGACCGTGTGCCTCGGCAACATCTCGGCACTTGCGGGGAAAGGATCCACGCTTAAGTGGAATGGCCGCAATGTAACGAACAATGAGAAGGCGAACAGTCATGTCACCAAGGCATATCGTAGCGGTTGGAATCCTTTTGCTTGAGGTCGCGCTTGCAGGATGCGCTGCACCGGATTTACGCGAATCCCAAACATTGGAAAACAGGTCTGACCTGAATTACAATGCTTGGAAGCCCATCGGAAACCGCAAGGCGAAGGTAGTCCTGTGGGGAATCGTCCATAACCACGCCCGCGGCAAGTTCGATGCGCTCCTCAGGCTCACCAATGACTTTGAAATCGTCGGGTGGGTGGATGACAGTGCTTCCAAGGCGATGCGGATGCAGGAGCCAAATTCGCAGTATTACGCAAAATGGCCCAGGCTCGACGGCGAGAAGGTGCTGAGACATGAGATTCCATGTGATCTTGTGGTTGTGGAAGTCTCGAACTCCGAACTGGTGGAAGTGTCCACCAGGATTGCGCAGGCTGGATATCCGATGCACATGGACAAGCCTTTGGGTACGGATCTTGCGGGATTCAGAAAAATGAGCAACATCTGCAAGGCGCGCGGTATCCCGCTCCAGATCGGCTACATGTTCCGGGCAAACGAAGCGATCAACAAGGCCGTGCAACTGGCGCATGACGGCGTGATCGGCGAAGTGTTCGGCATCGATGCCGACTTGAACCACAGCTACGGCTATCCCAAATACCCCGAGTATGCTTCGTCCTATCCGTGCGGTACAGCGTACCTGCTCGCCTGCCATGTGATCGAATGGGCGATGCCGATCTTCGACGACCGCCTGCCGGAGCATACCTGGTCCATCGTGAAGCCGGCGCCGGGCGATCCGGAGAACGCGCCTACGCATACGCTCACCATCATGGAGTGGCCGCGATGCGTGGCGACGATCCGCGTATGCTCGCGCGGTACGCAGCCCTGTCGCCGTATTCGTATCGATGGCTCTGACGGTACTATCGAGCTTGAACCGATCGAGGATTTCCGTACGGTGAAACACACGACAGGTCTGAACGAAGGTCTCGTCCCGGCCGACAAACTTGAGGTGAAACTGTTCCTAAAGAAGAACAAGCCTCCCTACAAGGCCGGACTGAACCGTATCGTGTTCCCCATGCCGAAAGACCGCTACGCTGGACAGCTTCACGAACTGGCCCGCATCCTGCGCGGCGAGATCTCGAATCCTCCTGGACTCTACGAACACGATCTCAAGGTACACAAGGTGTCACTGGACGCCTGCAACCTGAAGCTGGAGGTAAAGTGACGGGGTTGTTGGCAGCAGGACTGCTCGCGCCGTTCTTCTTCGAGGCAACTCCCGAGGTGCGTACCTCCTACGTCTCGCTCGGCAAGTTGATGGAGGACCGTCCGATGCAGGTTACGTACGCCCGTTTCGGGTACGACACGGAGACGTTCGGAAGGTTTGGCATCCGCAACTGGGATGTGAGTTCGCTTACCGGCAGACGGAGCGATGCACACAACCATGCGTTCTACCACACCGAGGTGGGACCGACCTGGCAGTACGACCTCGAACTGGCAGACGACTGGGCGCTGAAGTCGGATATCACGCGCTCGTGGACATTCTATCGCAGGTTTAACAGCGCATACGCGGCCTCCAACAGGACCTACCACTGGTGGCAGATGGACCAGTCGCTTGCGAATCCGTACATCGTGCCGTTCTACAGGATCCGCAAGTGCTTTCGCGGTAACGACTACACCTATTTCATGGCGGGCGTGAGAAGACGCTTCGGGCTGCCTTGGTCACTTTACGCGACGCCGAGCGTATTCGTCTATGGTGGGAGCAGCCGGAACATCCGCCGAACGGTAGGCCCGCGCCCCGACGGCGAGCCGTGGACCGCCGGAGTATGTGCGATAACATTCCGCCTGGAAGCAGGATGGTCGTTCAATGAGAACCTCTCCGCTTTCATGTTCGTGGAGCAGTACGATATTGTCGGTCAAGGACATCGCCATGCGAATGCGCAGAATCCCTACCGCTGTGCGCATAACGACTGGACTCTTGGCGGCATCGGGCTGAGGCTGAAGTTTTGACGACCGCCACGACAGTATTTTTCGGGTGCCGTACATGTAATCTACTTGCGCTTGGGTGAAATCGTGAGTTTTTTTGTGGAAATACCACCTTGTCCGTGCAAGGCGAATATGGTATCATGTTCAACGTATGGGAAAATTAGCAAAAATGAGCAATAAAATGAGGGAAGGGGGTGAATTATCCCTCTCGTTCGCTCTTTGTTTTTACCTGACTGCCTTTCGCCTTGCATTTGCAACATGTGCAATGCCGGACTGTTCAAAGGAATCAGAATTAGAGAAGGCCCTGCCCTGTATATTCAAGAAATCCGCCGAACACTATCGTGCGCTTGTGGCTGCCGCCGCACCACTTGCCAAGGATGAGGATGGGAAAAAACTTTTCCCACATGGGTATAAGGCGGTAACGGGTGAGCTTGACATGCGTTCCATCCTGTGGTGGACGAGTGGACATTTCCCAGGTTCGTTGTGGTATCTCTATGAGGCAACGGGAGATGTCGAATTTAGAGACTTAGCTATATTCTGGACAGAGAGGCTGGCTCCTAATTCCAAGGTCGACACAAACCATGATGTCGGTTTCATAATGTATTGCTCGTATGGTAACGCGCGCCGTATTCTGAAGACGGATAGATACGATGCAATTCTCATTGAGACGGCAGATACCCTATGCTCGCGCTACAACGAGGGACTTGGCCTGATACGCAGCTGGGGCAAGAGAGATGAAACCAAGAATTTTTTCGTGATACCGGACAATCTGATGAACCTTGAACTCCTTGAAGAGGCGTCTAAGATGTCTGGCAAGCCATCGTTTGCAAAGGTTGCGCGTTCCCATGCGGTGGTCACGATGAAGCATCATTTCCGAGCAGACGGCGGGTGCTACCATGTGCTTGATTATGATCAGGTTACGAAGCGCGTAAAGGCTGTGCAGCGTGGACAGGGGGCGAGTGTCGAGACTGCGTGGTCACGAGGCCAGAGCTGGGCGATCTATGGCTACACGATGATGTACCGCGAGTCTAAGAATCCGTTGTTCCTTCAGATGGCGCAGAAGTGCGCCGATTTCGCCATTGACAACCCGAACATGCCAGAGGACGGCGTTCCGTTCTGGGATTATGGGGCGCCAGGCGAGGAGCGAGATTCATCAGCTGGCGCCATAATGGCATCTGGATTACTTGAGCTTTCAACGTTTGTTGTTGGGGAGAAGGCCGCTAAGTACCGCGCCTTTGCGGTAAAGGCGCTTACTTCACTTGCATCTACAGACTATTTTGCCGCTCAGGGCGAGAACGGTGACTTCCTTCTGAAGCATGGCGTAGGAGCAAAACCGGCTGGAAGCGAGGTTGACACTCCTCTTGATTACGGAGACTATTACTTTCTTGAAGGGCTTTTGCGTTTCAAACGGTATCGTGATAAACAAAGGGAAAAGAATGAAAAGTAAAACGCTCAGCAAACCTCGAAGCTGGCTTAGTACGATTTGCGCATTCGCAACCATACTTGCGGGCGTGACGTCGTTGGCCGATGACTGGACTGGCACTGGTTCTGCCGGAATTTCGACAGATGGGCAGGGAAGGAGAGTGTAATTCCCTTCGATCAGCATTGGCTGCTGTCGCTTCTTGCGCCTCGGCTCTATGACTGGGAGCGTTTCATGGACTTTGCCGATCGGCATGGTTGGAGAAAGGAAGGCAGATGAAGCGTCTTGAATCCCTTGACGCGCTGCGCGGATTTGACATGATATGGATCATCGGCCTTGAATGGACGATTCGAGGCCTCTGCAAGCTGTTCCCTGGCGGGCAGAATTGGTGGTTCGAGCACCAGTTCCACCATGTCCAGTGGGAAGGACTCGCCTTTTACGATACGATCTTCCCTCTTTTTGTCTTCATAGCTGGTGTAAGTTTCCCGTTTTCATACTCCAAACAGCTGGAACGGGGATGGTCGCCGCTGAAGGTGCATCTAAACATCTTTCGCAGGGTAGGCCTGTTGATTCTCTTCGGCATGGTATACAATGGCCTTCTTGCGTTCAAGTTCGACGGATTCCGCTATGCGAGCGTGCTTGGAAAGATCGGCATCTCATGGATGGTGGCAGCGCTTGTATATGTGCACTTTGGCCTGCGTACGCGCATGATCGCGCTCGTGGCGCTGCTGTGCGGGTACTGGGCCATGCTTCATCTTGTCGCGCCAGACGCTGCCGCCGGGGCGGGGTCGTTTACGGTTGATGGCTGCTTCCCTGGCTATTTGGATCGGATTGGGTTTACCCCGGGCCACCTCTACTGCGCCAACAAGCTTGAACCGTCGGGAACGGTAGTATCGGCACTTGGTTCGTCGGCATCGGCGATGATGGGAATGTTTGCTGGCGACATACTCAAGCATGATGGATCGTCGCAAATGAGGAAAGTGCATTCGCTTGTGGCTGCTGGGGTGGCCTCGGGTGTGCTGGGGTGGCTTGTATCGATGGATTGTCCGATAATCAAGAACCTGTGGACGCCTAGCTTTTCGTTGGTTGTGGGCGGGTATTCCTTCCTCATGCTTGCGCTCTTCTACTGGATCATCGATGTAAAGGGATGGCGGAGGTGGTGCGTGTGGCTTGAGGTGGTAGGACTCAATTCCATTACGATATACATGCTTAAGCGTATCGTGGACTACAGGGCAATATCCCGTTTTCTGTTTGGTGGCGTAGCGTCCTGGCTCCCAGACCCCCTGTTCATCGAGTCGCTTGGCATCTTCGCCCTATGCTGGCTTACGTGCTGGTTCCTTCATCGGCACAAGATCTATCTCAAGGTTTGAATTTGTGATAAAATAGGTCTGACCTATTTTATCATTCGGCGCGAGGATGTCCGTTTCCATGTGGTGGCTTGTGGTGTGAAATTCGCCGTTGACATATAGGATGAAAATATCCTATAATATCACCGCAAGCCCTAAATAGGATATCTATTATGTACCTTGATACCGATAGAATTGTAACGATGACGGCGGCGAACCAAAACTTCTCCGCTGTGGCACGACAGACAGATCAATGCGGCAAATCGGTGATATTTAAAAATAATCGTCCAAAGTACATCATAATAGATCTTGATGGAGGCGAATATCTCGATCTCACCGAGGACGAACGAATAGATGTTGTTGCCAGACGCATCATGAAACGTCACAAATCCGCATTTCTGGAGTTGGCAAAATGACGAAGTTCTCCAAAGAAAAAGTTCTTCTGCTCCACCAGTACATCGCCTCTGAAACCGGTGGAAGCGTGGGGCTTCGCGACGAGAGACTCCTCGAATCGGCGCTTGAAAGTGCGTTTGCAACTTTCGAAGGTAAAGAGCTCTATCCGACTAAAGAGGAAAAAGCAGCTCGTATTGGCGCTTCGCTCGTGTCCAACCATGCCTTCCTCGACGGGAACAAGAGAATCGGGATGTATGTGATGCTGACATTTCTTGAAGTGAACGGAATTCGGCTTCAATGTACTGATGAAGAGATAGTCCATGTCGGACTCGCTCTTGCCGATGGCTCCATGGACTATGACGAACTGCTAGTCTGGGTACGCGAACGCATAGGTTTGCCGTGTCACTCGTGACGTCCATATTCGCGCGACAGGCGAAGGGGAACATCTTCACCTCGTTCAGGCTCATCCTGCCTCTTGTGCTCGCGATGGCCGCGAATGCGATCAACCAGTTCGCCGATCGTGTGTTCCTTTCGCGCTACTCCGACGTTGCCATCCAGGCATCCCTGCCGGGCGGCATTCTCAGCTGGCTGTTCATCTGCCTCGTCGTTGCAGTAGTAGGCTACTCCGGCACGTTCGCGGCCCAGTTCTGGGGGGCTGGATCAAAGCACGATGCCGCCGCATCGTTCGTTCAGGGCATCTGGCTCTCGCTTGCCTTCATACCGCTGATCCTGCTTTCCATACCGTTCGGTTTCTTCCTCTTCGATCTTTGTGGCCACGCCCCGGATGTAGCCGCTGCGGAAAAGACCTACTACGGCATACTTCAGGTGGGCGGGATCTTCTGCGCCTTCGGTACCGCGCTTTCGGGATACTTCACCGGCATAGGCCGCACCCGTCTCGTCGGCGTGGCCAATGCCATCGGCAACCTTGCCAACATCCTTCTCGACTGGATGTTCATCTTCGGCACCTGCGGCTGCGGCGAATGGGGCATAGCAGGTGCCGGCTGGGCCACCGTCATCTCCGCCGCGATACCATGCCTGATACTTGGTGTCGCCGTTCTGCGCGATCCTGTCTTCCGGGGTCGCCGCGCCTTCGCGCTTGCGCGCCTGAAGCCCCGTCTGTTCGGACGCATCGTCCGCTACGGGGTACCGTCCGGCATACACGTGTTCCTCGATGTCGTCACCTTCACCGTATTCGTCATGCTCACCGGTCGGCTGGACGCCATCAGCTTCGCCGCATCGAATGTCGGCTTTGCCATAAACCACCTTTCCTTTGCGCCGCTCATGGGGTTGAGCCAGGGGGCCACGGTGCTTGTTGGACAGTTCCAGGGCGAGGGTGATTCCGCCGCCGCTACGCGCGCCACCTGCAGCTGCCTTTTCATAGGCCTTGCCTACGTGGCCATCTTTGTGACCTTCATCCTTTCCTGTTCGGACATGTGCGTGGATTTCTTCCGGAGCAGCTCATCCAACTTCCCCCAGGAGGAATTCCGCAGCCTGGGCCGCCTTCTTCTGACGTTGCTCTCCTGCTGGGCCGCCTTCGATGCGGTGATCCTGGTGGTTGAGGGCGCTCTCAAGGGCGCAGGCGATACGCGCTTCGTCATGATGGTGCAGCTGGGCGTGTCGTTCGTGCTATGGATGCCCCTCGTGTTCCTGGTGATGCGCCTGCATCCGACCATCGGCTGGATGTGGGGTACGATGCCGATCTACTGCGGCACATTCGCCATTCTGGTGCTTGCAAGGTTCTTGCGTGGAGGATGGCGCAGCATACGCCTCGTCCAGAATAGAAAGGTACCGTTCGTTGAGTTGGAGGGATCCTCGCCATGATCGTTCAAGAACATATCCGTAACCTGCGCCGGCTTGCCGTGGCGTGTGCCGCCGTGGCGTTCGCCGCTTCACCTTGCCTGCATGCCGACGAGGCGCCGATCGGCGTGTTCGATTCCGGGCTTGGCGGGTTCACGGTGCTTGAGAGCCTGCTGGATACCGATCTCTACGACAATGTCACGGGCCGTCCCGAAGCGGACGGACGACCCGATCTCGCATGCGAACGCTTCGTCTACCTCGGCGACCAGGCCAACATGCCGTACGGCGACTATGCCGCCGCCGGCAAGAGCGATCTGCTGCGTCGGCTGATCGTCGACGATGCCGAATTCCTTCTGGCCACCAATTGCCACCGTTCGGTAGCCGACCGCGCGCCCACGGCCGCCAAGCCGCGGGCCAAGATCATAGTCATCGCCTGCAACACGGCGACGGCATGGGGGCTCGCGGATGTACGCAGGCGTGCCGCAGGCGAGGGCGTGAAGGTCGTGGGCGTCATTGAGGCAGGCGTACGCGCCACTCTGGACATGCTGGAGGCCGGTCCTGCGTCAAGGCCGTTTGCGATCGGCGTCCTGGCGACTCCCGGTACGATCGCCTCCGGTGCGTACGCCCGCACGATCCGCCAGGAGCTCAAGGCGCGCGGCGTGACGGCCGAGGTTCCTGTGGTCGATCAGGGTTGCGCTGGGCTGGCGGATGCCGTGGAGGCTGGTTCGCCGGCCGCCGATGCCATCGCCCGTTCCAATCTCTGCGCACTGGTGGAGCATCACCGTGTATCCGGGTCATCGGTTCCGCTCAGGGCCGTCATCCTTGGATGCACGCACTATCCGTTCGTGCTGGCCACCCTGAACCGCACGGTTGCGGAGCTACGCTCACGTGGCGAAAGCCTGCCACCCGATTTCAGGTTTGTCGATCCAGCCCGATACACCGCGGCGGAATGCTTCAGGCTGCTTCGTGAATCTGGAAGGCTATCCACATCGTCTGTGCCAGGAGGCTCGATGGCGTTTCTCTCGGTGGCGAATCCAGATCTTCCTTCCAGCTGCCTCACGCCTGATGGCGCCCTCACGCGGGAGTTCAAGTATGGTCGCGCCGCGGACTTCCGCGAGGTGGTCACGAGGCCGGTCCCCTTCACCCGTGCAGCCTTTGGAGACGCCGTATTTGCGAACATAGCCCGCCTGCTGCCACGCACGGCGGCGCTTCTCGACAGCCAGGAGGTCGTTCGATGAAAACCTTGCGCATAGTCAACGGGCTGGTCGTGGATGGCACGGGGAGGCCCGCATTCAACGGTGAAGTCGTCATTGAAGGCGACCGCATATCCGCGGTGGAACCCGCCCAGCCGCTGGTAGATCCGCCGCCCGATGCCGTGGATGCGGCGGGGTGCGTGGTCTCCCCAGGCTTCATCGATGCGCACAGCCATAGCGACGCCTACCTTGTCCTTGAGCCTGACGCCCCCAGCAAGCTGAGCCAGGGAGTGACCACGGAGGTGAACGGGCAGTGCGGCGGCAGCGTTGCGCCGCGCTACGGGGAGGCCCGTCTTTCCGGCGATTGGGCCACCCTGCTCGGGGAACGCCTTGTCTGGCGGTCTCTTGCCGAATACCGTACCGCGCTGTCCGCCGCCCGTCCCTCAATAAACACGGTGCAGTTCATCGGGCACAATACCCTGCGATCCAGCGTCATCGGCTACGCAGGCGTGCGTGCTACCTCGGATTCCCTGAAGGCGATGCAGAACCTCCTTGCCCGCGAACTTGACGATGGCGCATGGGGGCTCACCACGGGCCTCATATACCAGCCCGGGAAATACGCCGACTCCGCAGAGGTGGTGGCGCTCGCGCGCACGGTCGCGGAGAAGGGGGGCTTCTATGCCACGCACATGCGCTCCGAGGGCGACCGCATCCTCGAGGCGATCGACGAGGTCGTGGATCTCGTCCGCGCGACCGGCATCCGCGCGGAGATATCGCATCTCAAGACGAGCGGATGGCGCAACTGGCACAAGATCGATGCTGTCCTAGACCGGATTGCCTCCGCGGTGGACGCCGGGCTTCTTCTAGGCTCCGATCGCTATCCGTTCTGCGCCGCGGGTACGGATCTCGACATAGTCCTTCCCGACTGGGCCCAGGAAGGAGCCGCGCCCGCGGAATGCGCCCGCCTTGCCGATCCTGCGATCCGCTCGCGCATCGTGGCGGAAATCGATGCATCGGGACGCGACTGGCAGACCGTGCGCATCGGCGGCACATGGAGCGAACTCACCCGTCCGATGAGTGGACGTACCATAGCCGAGATCGCGGGATCCCCTGAAGATCTCGGCCTGCCGGCCGGCATGTCGCCAGGCGAGCTTGTCTGCCGCATCCTGGAGGCCGACCGCTGCCTTACTGGCGGATTCTTCTTCGGCATGAGTGAGGCGAATATGCGCCGCATCCTCGCATGCCCGTGGATCGTCCCCGGCAGCGACGCCAGCCTGCGCGCGCCATGGGGACCGCTTGGCAAGGACCATCCGCACCCGCGTGCATACGGCACCATGCCTTCGTTCTTCCGCCTTTTGACAGGACGCGACACGTTCGCGGATGGCTCTTCTGCCGAAGGCTCGCGGCTTGACTTCTCCCTGGAGGAAGCGGTGGCCCGCATGACATCCGTCCCTGCGCGCCGCTTCTGCATCCAGGGCCGTGGCGTGCTGGAACGCGGAGCGTTCGCTGACATCGCGATATGGCGTCCGGAACAGTTCCGCAATGCGTCCACATACGACAGACCGCATGCATTCTGCACCGGGATGTGCAAGGTCTTTGTGAATGGCGCGCTCGCGTATTCGGATGGCGAATTCACACATGCCGGTACGGGGCGGTTCCTGGCCCCCCAACGTTAGCCTCCGGGCTTGTAACCGCTTGATTTCGGGAATTGATCATGTCGTGGACATGCTGGATGCTGGCGAGTGCGTTCTTTCTCGCGCTCTATGATCTCGCCAAGAAGGCGAGTGTGCGGGAGAACGCCGTCCTCCCCGTGCTGCTGTGTTCGACCTCGTTCGGCTGCGCCGCGTTCGTGCTGGCGGTCGCATGGCATGGCGATGTGGCGGCAATGTTCCACGTGGACGGCGAGCTGCTGCTGCTGGCGCTGTCAAAGTCCGTCATCGTGGCTACATCCTGGGTGTTCACGTTCTGCGCGCTGCGTACTCTTCCCATCACCATTGCCACTCCCATCAGGGCCTCCGCGCCTGCGATGGTGTTCCTGCTGGCCCTCGTACTCTATGGCGAGGTGCCAGGATGGCTGCAGGCGCTGGGCATGGCAGTCACCTTTGCAGGATACTGGGCGTTTTCCTGGGCCGGACGCCACGAAGGCATCGACTTCTTTCGCAATCGAGCCGTATGGTGCGCCATCGCCGGTGCCTGCTGCTCGGCGGGGTCGAGCCTGTGGGATAAGTTCTGCTTCCAGGTACGCGCGGCGCCGGTCGAGGCCGTCCAGTTCTGGTTCCAGATCGGGCTGGTCGCCGTCTATGGAACCATTCTCGTCGGTTCCCGCCTTGCCGGCTGGCGGCGGAACCGCTTTGAATGGCGCTGGTCCATTCCGCTCGTGGGCATTCTGCTGGCTGCCGCCGACTGGCTCTATTTCACGGGGCTTGCCACCCCAGAGGTCCCCATCTCGGTGGCTTCGCTGATGCGCCGTTTCTCCGTAGTGATCACATTCGTCCTCGGTGCGCTGTTCTTCCGCGAGACCAACCTGCGGCGCAAGGGATTTGCCTTGGCGCTTGTTCTTGCCGGCATTGCCCTCCTCTGCCTGGCCTAGCGGACTGTCGTTTTCTGGCACTTGAATCGCCTCATCCGGGAATTTCCTCCATGAACCGTTCGCTTGCCATGCGGACGGGATTGTGGCATAATTACGGTGCAACGGAAGGAACCATAATGAAGAGACTGCTAGGGATGGCATTGCTGACAGCGTCATGTGCCTTCGCGCTCGACAGCGCGCGCATCGACGAGATCTCCGCCTGGCTGCCGGAGAAGCCCGCAGCCATGGGCGCGCGAATAGGTGATCGCGCCGCCTGGGACCGCCTCGCCGCGCTGCCTTCCGCGGCCGAACGGATCAAGTCCGCCGAGAAGGCGCTTGCAGAGCCAATCCCCGATCTGCCGGACGATCTCTACCTTGAGTTCTCCCGCAACGGGAACCGCACTCGCTACCAGAAGCCTTACTTCAACCGTGTCAGATCCCTCTCCAGCCTGCTGCTCGGCGAGTGCCTGGAGAACAAGGGGCGCTTCCTGCCCGGCATCATCGCGCGCGTGAGGGCGATCGCCGCCGAACGCAGCTGGACGATGCCGGCGCACGATTGGAGCCTCACATGCTTCAACGGTACTCCGCACATCGACCTTGGCAGTAGCCATCGCACCCTCGTGTTCTCGTTCGTATACGACTGGCTGCGCGACAAGCTGCCGCAGGACGTGAAGGACCTCATTCTCGCCGAGTGCGACCGCCGCACGTTCCAGCCGTATCTCGCCACATGCCGATCTCCCGACCGCAGAAAGTGGCCGCGCGGCCACTGGTGGTACGAGGTCAGCAGCAACTGGAACTCCGTGTGCAACTCGTGCGTCGTGCGAGCCGCGCTCGCCATGATCGACGACCGTCGCCTGCGCGCCGAGTTCGTCGCGGCCGCCGAACACACCGTGCCGTACGCGCTGAAGGGCTACACGGAAGACGGCTACTGCTCCGAGGGCATGGGCTACTGGAACTACGGCTACGGACACCACCTCACGCTCGGCCTCGCCGTGCGCGCCGCGACGGGTGGTAAGGTCAACCTCTTCTCCGACCCCAAGAACCGTGCCGTGATGATGTACCCCTACGGTTATCAGCTGATGAATTGGAAGTCGCCGCACTTCGCGGACGGCGGCGGCAATCCGTCCGCCACCCTGCTTGCGCTCCAGCGGCAGGTGTTCCCGGACATCGTCTGCCGCCGCGCGGCCGAACAGGATCTCCTCGCGGGCGACCTGACGGTGATCAGCCTGCGCGCATTCGGCCAGGACCCCGGTCCCGCCTACACGGGCGGGTTCGACACGCTGCCGATCCGCACCTGGTTCCCCGACGCGCAGGTGCTCATCTCGCGCGGCGTGTGGCCGAAGGTGACGATGCGCCTCAGCATCGCCATCAAGGGCGGTCACAACGCCGAACTGCACAACCACAACGACGTGGGCTCCTACGCGATCATGCTCGACGGCACCGAGATGTGCGGCGACCCGGGCGGCGAGACGTATACGCGCCGCACGTTCTCGAAGGATCGCTACGTTTCGAAAGTGCTCAGCTCCTACGGCCATCCCGTGCCCGTGGTGGGCGGCAGGCTGCAGAAGACCGGGCGCGCCGCCGCCGCCAAGGTGCTGCGCGCGGAATTCAGCGACGAGAAGGACGTCGTCGAGCTCGACTGCACGGCGGCCTACGACGTGCCGGCGCTGAAGTCGCTCGTGCGCACGATGACGTTCGACCGCGCGAATAGCTCCATCACGATCACGGACCGCGTCGCGTTCTCGGAGCCGACGGCCTTCGAGGTGCCGGTGATCACCTACCGCGAATGGGAGGCGAACGGCGATGCCACCGAGTTCATGTTCAGGAAGATGCCCAAGACCACCCGCCGACTGAAAATGGCCGTCCACGCCTCGGCGCCGGTGGCGTTCTCCAAGGAACTGATCGACAACCCCGACCATCCATCGCCGCAGCGCCTCGCGTTCACGTTCAAGGAGCCAGCCGCCAGCGCCACCTTCACGACAGTGTACAGCACGCGCTGAGATCGAGCATGAAACGGTGCTTCAAGCTGCTCTTCCTCCTGGCTTGCGGCGGATGCGCCACGATGCCGCGGCTGGATTCGCCCGAGCCAGAGGCGGAGATACGCCGGTTCTACGTCGATGAGGTTGGAGATTCGTCATGTTCCGTAGTCCTGATCCGCGATGGACGCTCTTCGTTCGCCGGCGATCCGCGCACGATATACCGCATAGGTTCGCTCACCAAGCTTTTTGTGGCCGAGGCGGTGGAACGTCTTGCGGCGAAGGGTGCCATGGACCTCGATGCCCCCGTCACGCGCCATTCCAGATACGCACTTGCGCCTGAATACGGATCGATCACCCTGCGCGAGCTGATGGAGCATCGTTCGGGGCTCCCGAAGGACTTCCTCAATCCGTGGAATCCGCTTGCGTGGCATGTGGCGCTGATGTCGGGCCTTGTGGGCTCGCACATCTACGCCGGGTTTGATTCCCGGGCGGACTTCGAACAGGCGGCGAACCGTTCCCGCACGCTTAGTTTCCTGTCGGAGAGGCGCCCGCAGTATTCCAATGTGGGTTTCGCGCTCCTTGTCACGGCGGTCGAGGATGCGACCGGGCGCGGCATAGACGACATACTGCGTGCGGAAGTGACTGGACCGATGGGGCTTGCGGATACGGCATTCGACCTTTCTGAAGAGCAGCAGAAGCGTCTCGCTCCGCCATGCGCAGGCAAGCTTCCGTGGCTGGTGCGCAGGGGGAAGAAGGTCCCTGCCCATCGGCTGGGGCCCGCCCTCGTCGGCATGGGCGGTCTCCATTCAACGGCGGCCGACTGCGCGAAGTTCCTTTCGCTGTGCGATGTCATGAAGCCGGGCCGCCTGCGTGCGCGTCGTCTGGATTCCGGACGATGGATCGACTACCGGTTCGGTATGATCTACGGCGGAGAATCGTTTCTTTGCCGCGACCGTGCGACCGGCGACATCCTGGTCATCCTGCGCAACGTCACATCATGGCCTGCGGCCGAGGACCTTGAGCTGGCCGGGCGCCTGTTCGACAGGCCACCTTCGAGCAGGCGCATTCCCTCTCGATAGGCCAAACTCCTATGAAGTGCCGGGGAATCTCCTGCGCCACGCGAGCATGGTGCATCCCGTCTTCAAGCGAAACATTCTCTGTGCGAAGGAAGTTGACGCATAGCCGCTTTGCGCTATAATAGTCGAGATTGGCCAGTTCGTGCTGACAAGCAGGTCGCAGATGCGTTCCAGTCGTCTGGCGTGCAACTCGTCCAGAATGCTGTGTCCCGTCGCCATGCGGAAGCGCATTGTGGCCAAACGGCGCGAGCAGCCCATCTCCGGTAGAACGTCGTCGATTCTGAATCCTTGTTCGTATGCATTGCGCCGGATGAATTCAATGGCTCGCGTGACACGTGGATCGATTCGCGAGAGCACATTGGTGGAACCACGGCGGACAATGCGTAACGGACCGTATTTTTCTGTCGGCATGTTTCGGCGCCTGGCTCGGCCTCTTTCCCCCATGTTTATTTCGGCATCCAGCATCTGTGCAAGTCTGTAACCGGCTCCAATGAAGTCCGGCTCGATGCTCGTAATACCGGGGAATACCGATTCGCAGCATATTTCATCGTTGTCTATGCCGATCAGCGCGATGTCCTCTGGGATCGCCAATCCCATCGTTGTAGCGGCATGGTAGACTTCAAGTGCACAGTGATCGTTTGCAGCAAATACGCCACAGGGCTTGGGTATGGCCTTGAGAACGGTTCGTAGGTTCCGGCGGTCAAGTACGGTCACATCATGTCCGGCAGACCGGGCCTTCCGTCGGAACGCCACAAGACGTTCTGTGTCCCAAAAATAGCTTTTGACCATGCCAAGGTAGGCACAGGAGGCGAGTCCATTCTTGAGTAGTTCTTCGCTGGCCATCTCGGCGCTGGCGGTGGAGTCGTGCATAAGGCATGGATGGATTCTGGACGGGTGCGATGGATCCTGATCCAGATAGACGATAGGCAAGCCCCCGAACAATCTCTCGGGCGCAGCCCCTTTGTTTATCCCACGGTCTACAAGGCAGCCGATAGGTTGCCATTCCTTCAGTACCCGACGTATCTCGGCACGCGTCGCGAAGCGGCTCACAACCTGCACGAACCAGCCCCTTTCACGGGCGAAACGATAGGCGCCTGCAAGCTTATCGCGCCAGCTCTTGTCGAGCGTGGATTGGAAAAAGAGAATCGTGTCCATGCCGATAGTATATCATTCCCGATTTTTGATGTACAGGCTTCTCTTGCCCGATTGGACTAAAAATAAAATCCCGATTGGGCATTTGTGCCAGGGCGTTTCATGGTATAATTGTATGTGCTATGGCTAATTCTAAATCGGAGTTTCGTTTTGACGGCGTCCTTAGGTGTCGTGGCGTGTTGCTTTTTGCGCTTATGTCCCTTCCGGCTCTGTGCGGCGAAGTCAAGATGGGCGAGGACCGCATAACGCTTCCTACATACGCGCCTGGCGGATATGACAAGACGCCGCTATTCTACACGGGTCGTGTCTATCAAGGGGCGCAGGGGCGAGTGTATCCGTATCCCATGCAGGATGTCCTGCATGACGGCAAGGTGGACGAGACATACAGGTATCTCACCCTGGAGAACGACTGGCTGCAGATGGGGCTTCTCCCGGAACATGGCGGACATCTGTTGAACTTCACCGACAAGGCAACCGGATTCGAGACGTTCTATCGCCAGCATGTCATAAAGCCTGCGCTCATCGGCATGCTCGGCGCGTGGATCTCCGGAGGCGTTGAATGGAACTTTCCGCACCACCATCGCGCCACCACCGCAATGCCGATAGACTGGCGCATGGTCGCGAACAAGGATGGTTCCAAGACCATCTGGATCGGCGAGACGGAGCTGCGCCGCCGCCTTAAATGGACGATAGGCCTTTCGCTCATGCCAGATCGCGCCGTGCTGCAGGCGGAGAATTTCTTCATGAACCGCCAGCCATGGATCGAATCGATGATCTACTGGGCAAACGTGTCCGTACATTGCGGCGACGACTACCAGATCCTCTTCCCGCCAAGCTGCCACCTTGGCTTCGACCACCACAAGAACTACTGGACGTCGTTCCCCATCGGCCCGCGCAAGGAGGCGTACGAGAAGCTTCCTTCGCAACGCTCCAAATACGCGGATGACATCGCAGGCACGATGGATCTTTCATGGTGGCGCAACTTCACCATTGAATCGCGTTCCATATTCGCGATGGATCCCGACAACGCCTGGCTCGCCGGCTACGACCATGGCAGGAAGATGGGCACGGCGCATGTCTCGAACCGCCACATCACGGTCGGCAAGAAGTTCTTCCTGTGGGGCAACTTCCCAGAGGCCCACGTGTGGGACAAGGTGCTCACCGACAACGACGGGCCGTACCTGGAGCTGATGGTGGGCTGCTGGAGCGACAACCAGCCCGACTATTCGTGGATCGCGCCGTACGAGACGCGTACCGTGAAGCAGTACTGGTTCCCGGTGAAGGGAATCGGCGGCGTCAAGAACGTCACCATCGACGGTGCCGTGAACGTAGACCGCAAAGGTCCGGAGGAGATGTTAGTCGGGTTCCATTCGACGAGGGTTCTCAAGGGCTGTACCGTGACGGTATCGATGCGGCCGTCCCGCGACAACCACGGCAGCCAGGGGATCGGCCGCCCTGCCGTTGTCTTCACCGAGAAGAACGTCGCCATCGATCCGAACACGCCATGGTGCAAGAGTGTCAAGGTGGATAGGGATGCAAAAGACCAGCAGTTTACGGCGGCAATCGCAGATGCGGATGGAAAGGTGTTTCTCTCCTATACGCCTGTCGGACCCGATCCGCACGATCCGCTGCCCGACGTGGTGGCGAACCCCAGGCCGCCGGAAGAATACAAATCGGCGGAACTGGCATATCTCGTAGGGCTTCGCCTTGACCAGTTCCACAACGGCATAATAGATCCGGTGCCCTACTATCGGCGCGCGCTTGAGATAGATCCCGATTATTCCCGCGCCAATGTCGCAATGGGCGTAAGGCTCGCGAAGAACGGCAGCTACGCCGCCGCAAAGCCCTACCTCGAAAAGGCCGTCGCCCGCGTGACGCAGAACTACACCCGTGCGCTCGACGCCGCGCCTGAATACTACCTCGCGCTCGTGGAGCGCGGGCTTGGTAATCTAAAACGCGCCGAAGACCTTTTCTGGCGCTGCACATGGCGGGCGACGAACAAGAAGGAGTCGTTTTTCGAGATCGTCCGTATCTGCTGCCTGCAGGGCCGCTACGACGAGGCGCATGACATCCTCGAATACGACGCAATGCCCATCGGCATGCAGGAAGCGAAGATCCACACGCTCCACGCATACATTCACCGGAAGCTGAAGGATCATCCCAACGCGAACGAAGGCCAGCGAAATAATTGGCGCAAGCTGGCCGCGAACAACCAGAGGCTGGCGTTCAAATGCGACCCGCTGGAATATTGGGGGATCTGCGAGACGGCTTTCGCA
>JAFXTB010000005.1 GCA_017525225.1 Kiritimatiellia bacterium | reverse complement strand
CGCCTGCGCCCGCCGCACCTGCGGCGGAGACGCCGGCGCCCGCCGCACCTGCCGTTGCTGAGACGCCTGCCGCCCCCGCACCTGCTGCTGAGACACCTGCGCCCGCCGCACCTGCGGCCGAGGCTCCTGCGCCCGCCGCACCTGCCGTTGCTGAGACGCCTGCCGCCCCCGCTCCTGCTGCTGCTGAGACACCTGCCGCTCCCGCACCTGCGGCCGAGGCTCCTGCGCCAGCCGCGCCTGCCGTTGCTGAGACACCTGCCGCTCCCGCTCCTGCGGCCGAGACGCCTGCCGCTCCTGCTCCTGCGGCCGAGACGCCTGCGCCCGCCGCGCCTGCCGTTGCTGAGACGCCTGCAATGCCTGAGGCCAAGGTTCCTGCTGCAGCCCCTGCTCCTGTCGAGGCTCCTGCTGCGCCCGCTGTAGCGGAGGCTCCTGCGGCGGAGGCTCCTGCCAAGAAGGAGGATACAAATCTGCTTGGCGATCTACAGCCGGCCAAGGTGCCTGTGGCGGTAGCTCCTGCGCCCGCTCCGGCGCCTGTTCCTGCGCCCGCCGTAGCCAAGCCCGCGTTGCCGCCGCATCCGGAGGCGGAGCTTATCGCCGACCTGGCCGCTACCGAGACGCTTCGCCGCGAAGCTCTGGATCGTCAGGCGGCCAAGGAGATCTCCGGCGCTCGTTCAGCAATGAACGAGCATGACTATGAGACAGCCACCCGCCTGTACAAGCTGGCGCTCCAGCACCTGAACGACCGTCCTGACTCCGAAGCGCTCCGCAGAGAGTGCAACGAAGGCGTGGCCGAGGCGCAGTACCAGGCAGGCAAGATCGCCCTCAAGGAGGGCAACCGCGATGCCGCGAAGACATACGCCGAGGAGGCTCTTAGCTGGCGGCATCCGCGTGCCCGCACGCTTCTGGATGCCCTCAACGCCGAGCAGACGCAGACGGCGGAGAAGGACCTTTCCGACATCAAGCATCGCCGCAACGATGCCGACTACAAGGCGGACCGCGCGCTAGTGCGCAGCCGTCTCAGGTTGTCTGCGCAGTTCATGGCGGTTGGCGATCTCGACAAGGCCCTGGAGGAATGCGACCTCGTGCTGCGCTATGATCCATACAACCGCGAGGCGATCTCGCTGCGTGAGCGCATCCAGCGCCGTCGCGACGTTATCATCGACAAGGAGCGCGAGGCCACGCGGCGCGGCATGATCGCCGATGTCGGCGCGGCGTGGCGCCCGGTGTACGCCATCAACTCGGCGGAGCTGAAGGAGACCGATGGCGGCACTTCCAAGACCCCTACCGGCGCCGACAGCGAGCGTTCCATCGAGCAGAACATAGAAAAGCGCATGAGGGAGATGATACTTCCTGCCATCACCTTCAAGCCGCCGGCCACCATCATAGATGCGGTTGATTTCTTCCGCCAGGCATCGAAGGACTACGACAATCCCGAGATCCCCGTCGACCAGCGCGGTTTCAACTTCGTGCTCGACTTCGGCAAGCCGCTCACCACCGGCGGCGAGGCTGCGGCCGCAGGCGATGCCAAGTCTGATGACAATTCCTTCGCGGCCTCCTCGGATACCGAGGCGGCATCGTCCAATGGCGATGTCCCGCAGATCCCCAATATCTCGGCGTCCAACCTGCCGCTGTGGGACGCGATGACGCTCGTCTGCCGCGTGGCCGGCTTCAAGTTCAAGATCCAGAAGTCCATCATCACCGTGATGCCCAAGGACATGACGACCGACGAGCTGATCCAGCGCTCCTACTCGGTCAACGAGAACTTCCTGGAGAAGATGAATTCGGCTTCCAGCTCGCTCAAGGACCAGAAGGCCGGTTCCTTCGGCGGCAACAACCAGGAAGGCGAGGGTGGCGGCGGCGACGGCAGCGAGGCTGATTGGAAGGCGTACTTCCAGGAGTTCGGCGTCGTGTGGCCGCAGAACTCCCACATCAAGTACTTCAACGGCAAGCTGCGTGTGACCAATACGTCCGAACAGCTGGCCGTGTTCGAATCCGCGTTGCAGGAACTGAATGTGACCCCCGAACTCATAGAGGTTGAGACACGTTTCGTGGAGGTGGCGCAGGAGGATCTCAACTCCCTCGGTTTCGAGTGGCTTCTCAACAGCGACTACTCGCTCAACATGGGCGGCAAGATCGGCAAGGCGCTGGGTCTCAAGAATGGAGTGTGGGATGTCAAGGAGACGACGGGTGGATATTCGCAGAGCTCTGGTTCGCGCACGGACAGCCTCACTACGAGCGACAATGCCGGCGGGACAACGACTGAATACACTACGACCAAGGATTCTCCGACTACCGTGGATGACTGGACATCGCACGTGACGCCTTCGTCTTCCGCGTCGACTCGTTCTACCAGCACTTCGCAGACCGAAACCTGGAACTGGTCGGATGGTACGACTTCCGGTCGTACGTGGACCAAGGGTACGAGCGGCGGCCACCGCAATGTGGGCGTCAACGCTGTCAACGGTACCGATTACTCTTCCGGCATGCGCTATCTTTCTACGGATTCGAACCACATCTCCGGAGAGGGTTCGTCGAACAACGACCGCTTCATGAAGGTAAATGCCTTCCTTGGCAACGCAGACCTCTCCATGATCCTGCACATGCTCTCGCAGCGCAGCGATACGGACCTCCTGTCCGCGCCGAAGGTGGTTACGAAGTCCGGCGAAGAAGCTACCATCAAGGTGGTCACCATCTACCGCTACCCGCAGGACTACGATGTGACGATACAGTCCACATCCTCTGGTTCGGGCAGTTCCACCAGTAGTTCCTCTGGCGGCAGCGACGGCAAGATCCTCCCGATGGTGGAGCCGCAGAACTTCACCGACCAGGAGGTGGGTGTGATTCTCACGGTGCGTCCCGAGAAGTCGCCTGAAGGCGATCTCATCAACCTCGAGCTCAAGCCGAAAATCGTCTCCGAGCCGACATGGAAGGACTACGGCATGAAGGTCCCGATGTCCGTCGTGATGAGCTCTACCGAGTCCGCCGTGCGTGCGGCGTCAGGCAGCGGAATCGAATGGTTCACGGTTCCGATGGAGCAGCCATTCTTCAAGGAGCGTTCGATCGAGACCAAGATCTCCGTTTACAGCGGTGCTACCGTAGTGATGGGCGGTCTCATCACCGAAGAGCGCAAGTCGATGGAGGACAAGATTCCGTTCCTCGGCGACATCCCGTATCTCGGCCGCTTCTTCCGCAGCCGCAGCGAATGGAGCGACAAGCGCAACCTGCTCCTGTTCGTCACCGCGCGTCTCGTGGATCCCAGCGGTCGCCAGAAGTCGGTGGGCCGCAACGAGGATACCACCGTGTCGGCCGCGCCTGCGGCACCGGTCGCGCCGGCTCCCGAAGCTAAGTAGCCCTTGCGACAGCGCTGGATGTTCATCGAGCGCCGATGCTGGAAATCCTGGAACTCTGGAAGAGTCTGGGATTTCTAGTGTTTTCAGGATTGCCTTTTATGAAATCTAAGTCCAACAGCAGATCTCGCGTTCCAAGGATCGCGTTGACGGGTGGGATCGCCTGCGGCAAAAGTCTTTTTGCCGGCTTCCTTCGTGAACTTGGCGTTCAGACCTTGGACGCCGATGACATCGTGCATGAACTGATCCCTGTTGAAGAGCGTCGTCGGCTGGCACCGATTGTCTTTTCCGACCCTGCGGCCCGCAAGGTGCTTGAATCTCGAGTGCACCCCGTTGTTCGCGCCCGCTTCGCTAGCTGGTTCAACGCCCCTAACGCCCTTAATGGCCTTAAGCCCGATTTAAAGATTGCAATAATTCCTTTACTTTTTGAGTGCAATTGGGATGCCGATTATGATATAATCATCTGCATCAGCTCCCCCGTTGAAGAACAGATTCGACGGATGGTCGATACGCGCGGTATGACGCGCGCTGCGGCCGAGGCGAGGCTGAACGCGCAACTCCCCGTTTCCGAGAAGATTGCGCGGTCCCATTATGCGGTCGTAAACGATTCAACGCCCGAACATCTTCGCGAAGAGGCTGTGCGTTGCGTTGCATGGTTGCGGACGCAATGTCAATAAACCAGAGATAGGATATCATGGCTCCAAGAAGAAAGAAGATAGTCGCCAGCGAAGAGGTGGCGGTTGACAATGTTGTATCAGGTGAGTCAGCAGGTGCCAAGCCGGCAGATACAGCACCATCGAGCGTAGCGGCGGTACCTGCCACGCCGGCTCGGAACCCCGAACCACCGCCGCCCTCCGTGCCTGCCAGCCCAGCTGCCTCCGGTGAAACTGGTGCATCCGGTCAGGCTGGCGGTTCAAGCCAGTCTCCTGCAGGACAATCCATTGGCGATTCAAGCCAGATTCCTCCATCCCCTCTCCCTCCCAGGCCATCTGCCCAGCAAGACCTGTCCCAGGTAGGGGGGCAAGGCCAGCAGGTCCAGCAAGAACAGGGTCAACCTCAGCCGGTGCCGGCGCAGCAGGGCCAGGGGCAGCCAGGACAACAAGGCCAGGGCCAGCCAGGACAACAGGGCCAGATCCAGCAAGGCCAGCAGCGTGGCTATTGGAAGTTACGCAAGAATCGTTTCAACCGGCCTGGACAGCCAGGTTTCAAACCCCAGCCGCAGCCGCCTTTGCCGCCCGTGCCGCGCAATCCGGATCTCCCCGAATACAAGCTTGCCGACATCCATAGCTGGGACAATGCCGAGATCGTGGCCAAGATGTGGCCCGATGCGAACGCGGAGGATCTTGGCGCGATGAAGCGCCACGAGATCATCTTCAATGCCATACGAAGCTACCTTTCGCGCGGCGGCGCAGTGATGGCCAGCGGATGCCTTGAGGTGGTCAAGGAGGGCTTTGGCTACCTGCGTTCCGCGAAGACGAACTTCCTCGCCTGTCCGGAGGACGTGTTCGTGCCGCAGCAGCAGATCCGCCGCCACGCGCTTCGTCCAGGCGACACGGTGGAAGGTCCAATCCGCGACCCGCGCGATCGCGACAAGCTCTTCGGGCTGGGCGGCGTGGTGACGGTCAACGGTAAGACGCCTTCGGAGGCGGCTCGCATCGTCCATTTTGAGAACCTGACGCCCACCTTCCCTACCCGACGCATAGTGCTTGAGACCGTGCCGGGAGAGCTTTCTACCCGCATTGTGGACATCTTCACACCAGTGGGCTTTGGCCAGCGCGGACTCATCGTGGCTCCTCCACGCGTGGGCAAGACGGTCCTTCTGCAGAAGATCGCCAACGCCATCACTGCGAACCATCCAGATGCGATGCTGATAGTGCTTCTCATCGACGAACGCCCCGAGGAAGTCACCGACATGCAGCGTAACACGAAGGCCATAGTGCTGGCCTCGACGTTCGATGAAGACCCGCACCACCATGTGAACGTTGCCGAGATGACCGGCGAGATGGCCCGCCGACAGGTTGAGAACGGCAAGGACGTCATCATCCTGCTCGATTCCATCACGCGTCTGGCGCGTGCCTACAACACGGTGCAACCCCACTCCGGAAAGATTCTCACGGGTGGTGTGGATGCGCTCGCGCTGCACCGTCCAAAGCGTTTCTTCGGCGCGGCGCGCAACATAGAGCATGGAGGTTCGCTCACGATCCTCGCTACGGCCCTCATCGATACCGGCAGCCGCATGGACGAGGTGATCTTCGAGGAGTTCAAGGGAACCGGCAACATGGAGCTCGTACTCGATCGCGGCCTTGCGGACAAGCGCATATTCCCAGCCATCGACATCGAGAAGTCCGGTACGCGCAAGGAGGATCTGCTGCTGGATCCCATCGAGCTTGAGAAGACCTGGGCTCTCCGGCGCGTGCTGGCGGATGCCGGTCCTGAACAGGCAATGCTGGCCGTCCTCAATAAGATGCGCAAGGTACGTACCAATCCCGAGTTCCTGCTGTCGCTGGATTTGAAGAATATTTGACAGATTGAACTAGATTGAACTAGGGTGAACTAGGTTGGACAAGGTTGCGAATGTGGTGAAGGTTGAGAAGGTGGTGAAGGTTGAGAAGGTAGATAAACCCTCACAACCTTCACAACTCTCACAACCTTCTCAACCCTCTCAACCCTCTCAACCCTCACAACCTTCTCAACCCTCACAACCTTCACCATTTCTGTCCATCATCGTCCTCCTTGTAGCCACCCTGGCTGTCTATGCGCACACAATAGGTTTCGGGTTTCTGCGCTTTGACGATCCTGACTACACTTTCGCCTGCGCTTTCGTCAAGGATGGCCTTTCCTGGCAGAATGTCCAGGAGGCCTTCTGCAACGTACGGCATGGTGCGGTATGGATGCCATTGACATGGATCAGCTACATGGTGGACATTTCGCTTTTCGGTCGTGGCTCTGCCGGACACCACCTCGTAAATGTCATAGTTCATCTTGCCAACGTCCTGCTGCTCTTCAGGCTTGCCTGCAGAATGTCGCACGCACATGGTAGTGATAGTACCCCGTACAAGCATTTCCTGTTGCAAGGTTCATTGCTCCTTACCCTCTTCTGGGCGCTACATCCGCAACGCACGGAAGCTGTCGCATGGATCGCATCGCGCAAGGAGCTGTTGTGGGCGTTCTTCACCCTGCTTGGCCTTGCCGCATGGCGAGGCGGCAGATCGTTTGCCGCTCTTGCCTGCTGCGTCCTTGCCTGCATGAGCAAGCCGACCGCGATGGTGTTCCCCCTGCTGGCCCTACTTGTCGGAACAGAGCAGAAGCCTCAAACGGCCCTAAAGCCCCTAACGGCCCTCAAGCATTTAACGACCTTAAAGCCTCTAATGGCCTTAAGGCCCTTAATTGCCTTGTCCTTCATGTTCGTGATCTCTGTAGCTACTGGCGTACTTGCAATCTATTCGCAGACCCACCCAGAGGGCATGGCGGCGAAGGATGTCTTCTATGCCCCTCTTGGCGAACGGCTCGTCAATGCGGCGGTGTCCGTGGGATTGTATCTGGCGCAGATGGTCGTGCCGATCGGAATACACCTTGACTATCGCGTAGTGCCTGGCGGATGGCCTCTTCATGGTGGACTCGGGCTTGCGGTTTTCGCGCTCGCTATCCTTGCGGTCGGCATTGGTTTTAAGGGCCTTAAAGGCTTTAAAGGCCTTGCCACATTCGAATGTTCCCTTGTCATTAAGGGCGTTTTGTTTTTCGCTGTTGCCCTGCTGCCCGTTCTTGGCATCTTCGGCAGCTTTGGCGAACACGCCCGCGCTGACAGGTTCCTCTATGTGCCTGCGATGGCTCTGCCGTTGTTTGCGTCCGGCTGGCTTTCTAGAATCTCCAGATCGCTCCAGTTGGCCATGCTGACGATCTTGCTCCTTTTCGCCTGTATGTCTTTCAGGATTGCTTCCACCTACCGTGACGATCTCTCCGCCTTTACGCGTACTCTCTCATGCGACCCTGGCCATGGGCGCGCGCTGGCGCATGTCGGCGAAGCACGATGCGCCGCCGGCGCGCTTGACGAAGGCATAGATATGCTGCGGCGCAGCAGGGCCGTGCGTCCGCGGGACGCCACCGACGGCAAGCTCGCATACGCGCTCATGCGACGCGGTCGCTCGGCCGATTGGGATGAGATACGGGCTGTCTGCGCGCCGTATGCCTCGGATCCGGCGCGCGATGGTAAGGGACAGGCCCTGGAGGCGCTTGGCACGGCCGAGCTGAAATCCCGCGACTGGTCCAGCGCTGCCTCGCACCTTTCCCGTTCCATACTGGCGCCGGCGCGCTTCTATTCGTCCGCCGATGCGAAGTTGAAACTTGCATACGCGTGGCACAACGGCGGCCGTCGCGCCGATGCGCGCAAGCTCTTCGAGGCAATCGCACGTTCAACCCGTACCGACCTTGCCAACAGGGCGGAAGAGGTTCTGTCGGTCTTGGAACGTTCGCCCAACGCGATGCTTTTCTGGT
>JAFXTB010000046.1 GCA_017525225.1 Kiritimatiellia bacterium | reverse complement strand
CCGCGCTGAAATTCATGATCTGGATAAGCCTTCTTAAGTTCTGCCAGACATTCCGGCTTTCGGATGTCGAACGGATTGCGTATGTTCAGGTAGTACGCCCCTACCTTTCCGTATCTTTTCGCATACTCTGGATCTGCCGTAAAGTATGCCTCTGGCTTAATTACGCCTTTGCCTGCTTCCTGCGCAAGCGGGTCGAACCCTGCGCCACGATACACGACAAGCGGCTTCCCGTCCGCGTCCACGACTTTCGACCCCTCGAACCATTTCTTGAACTGCCGCGTTTCCGTCTGGCTTGAAATTTTCTCTGCTTGCGCCTTGACCGGCGATCCTGGATCGTGTATACTATGAACCAGTCCGCTTGCTTGCGGCTTCTTGGCATACTTTAGCCCTGCACTCGCAAGTTGCGGATTTGCTTTGGCCAGTGAGGCGAAAACCTTGCTGGCCTTTGCATTGTCCATGTAGAATATTCCAATACTTCCTTTATTCTCTGTTTCTATTGCCTCTTTCACCAGGCCTGTCCATGCGTTCTTGCGCCCATGTGCGCTTGTCACTATATTTGCCGTTATGCGTCCGCCATCTACATTCGGCTCTCCGTTTATTGCAACCGGCAGAATCATGTCGCCTTCTGGCGTCTGTATCGACGTTATCTCCACTACGCTCGTGTCTTTGCCTTTTGGCGACCTTGATGCTATAACCATTACCGGCTCTTTCAGCGCTTCTGGTACTTTCTTCAGCAGATCTCCCAGTCCGTGCATGTGACCGCTTATATGCCAGTTCAAGCCATTTTGCTTTGTGAAGTAGCATGTCTCTATGTGGTGCTGCGTCATCATTATTGGCAGCTTGACGAATCCTATCTCCGAGAGCACATCCGGCGTCTCGCCAACAAATACCGCATCATTCGATATCAGCTTCGCATTTCTCCCTCTCGCTTTCCTGTTCGCCACTATCTTGTCCACCGCCTTGTCGAATGGCACTTCATAGTATTTCTGCTTCCCGTCTCCCAGTGGCGACGGTGCGAGGCTGAACCTTTCCTTCCCGCTCGCCTCTCCAAGCACTTCCGCTGCCTCTTCCGCCGTTCCCTCGCGCACCTTTATACCGCTCTCCTTGCCGAAGAGCCCGTCCACCAGCTGCTGCCCTGCATCTACAAGCCCCTTCTCGGCCGCGCCCATCTCCGCCGCGCGCGCCTTCGCCGCCTCTCCGCGCAGCAGCAGCTCCGCCGCCGCGTTCGCCTCCGGATCGCGGAACCTGAATCCCATCTCTCCCGCCGCCTCGGCGACGCGCCCCATGAAATCAATCGCGTCCGCTCGGTTCTCCGGCGCCAGCATCTCCTGCGCCGTCAGCCCTTCCACGACCACGGTGCGCACTTCCCTCACGCCTCCCTCCACGGTCGGCTATTTCGCCCTCCCCACTCCCGGAGGGCGGAATCTCAAAAGATGCGGTACCTTCTACAGCCTTTCGCTTCCCGAACTTCGAAACCGAGAATCCAGCATTCGGATCGTTTACTTCCACCCGCGGATCGATGAACCTCACTTCTCCCGTCTCGGCGTCTATGAATGTATTGCGGCCCGGCTTGAAGTCATAGACCATGAACTGGCCGTTATATGCGATCTTGCGTCCCGACGGTACAAATCCCGCTCCGGAACCTTCGCTGCTTGTCCCCTCGAAGTCCTCCGCCCCCTCTCGGTTCTGCGCCTCGTCCCATGTCCTGAACCGCTGCCGCGTCCTGTTCAAGGCTTCCAGTATCTGCCCTTCGGTCGGCGCGACGATATTTCCCCTGGCGTCCGTCTTCGGCGTCACCAGCGGCTGTTCGAGTATCAGGTAGAACTGGTCGTACCCGCCATTCTCCCATACGGCGATGTCTCGGAGCGTGTATGCGTCCTTCGGGAAAAGGTAGTTGTGATATACTATCTTCGCGAGCGCGGACTTCACTCCGTCCAGGCTGTTGAGCGACAGCTTGCGTACCTTGACTACAGTATTGCCGCTTGTGGCATATACTATACTTTCAGCCCCCTTGTCGAGAAACTTATGCTCTTTGGCTGTTATTTCTTGGGGGTCACCCCCATAGCGCGTTGCCATTCGCCTGAGCTGTCCCATCCAGCCGCCGCCCTGCGAATTCTCTCTGCCCGCGCCTCCATCGACGCCCTCGACTCCTCCCGAGTGAACTTCGGGGGATTCCAGCGATATGATGAAGCTCCATAGTCTTTCATGTTCCGTTCCTCCCGAGGCGGCGGCTTCTTCCTTGGTGAAGCGCGGATGCTTCAGCTCGCCAGACCCCAGCCCGCGCATCACCGCCGTCAGCCTTTTTTGGTCCACGGTTGGAAGTTTACCATTCTTTCCCTCCGCTGTCAAACCTTCCTTCCTCATCATCCTGTTTCACGAATAATCGGATGGTGCTGGCAATTGCATCGGGAGGAAATTGTGCATTTACCATGGGTGACCCATGGTGTTCATTCCATTCATCTGTCGCTCTTCTTGAGGTTGCACGTGCGGCACAACATCTGGAGGTTGTCGGGCGTAGTGTGTCCGCCCTTGGACCACGGTATCTTGTGGTCTCCATGCATCTCCTCAAGGTCACAGCTTTTCCCGCAGTCGGCGCACTTGCCGCCCTGCCGTTCATAGGCCGCACGCTTCTGTGAATCTGTGAACTTGCGGATCGAAAGTGCGCTCTCCGTTTCACCGCCGGAAAGAAGGTACTCATAGATGCCGCCCTTCCGAGTCACATCATCGTCGGCCATGAGCCGCTGGATGCCATTCTCAATAGCAGCGGGATCGTACTTGCCCTTGCCATAGAGCCTATGCAACCCGCCCCAATCCAACCCCTTCATCTCCCTGCGGTACTTCGGGAAAAGCGTCTGTACCCAGTCGATCACGCCTTTGAAGTAGAGCCACTCGGCCATCGCCGTCGTGTCGTGCTGGTGCAACGCCATGTATGGTTTCACCGCGCCCTGCGAAATCCACTCCAACACGGTCTCCATGTAGTCTTGGCGTATCGGCTCGCCCTTGAGGTACCGGTTGGCGAGCGTGTAGGCCGGTCCCGACGACTTGGAGAAGAACCGTTTCATGTCCGCCGTCCATGGGCCTGCGTAGACCGCGTTCAGCAGCTCCTGGTCCGTGAGTTCCTTCCCCGCGATGTTGATCGTCTTGAACCATTCAAGTTTCTCGTCGTCGCCTCCCTCGCAGAAATAGACCGTAAGACCGTAGTCGAGAATACGGTCCTGCTCCGCCTTCGAGAGATTGGAGAAGTAGCGGAAGAAATAGTCGAACTTTCCCGCCACGTACTCGCATACGGAAAGCGTGCGCTGCTGCCCGTCCATCACCTCGTAGGTACCATCCTCGCGCACGGCCCAGTACATGACGTTGAGCGGATAGCCCTTCGTCACCGTATCGATCACGGCCTTTTGCTCGGCATCGGAGTAGATGAACTCGCGCTGGTACTTCGGACGCACGTCAAGCTTTCCGCCAAACGCCACCACGCCCTCCTCCTCGTCGTTCCTGTAGCCAGCGACAAGGTCGCGGATTTTTATCACATGCGGTTCGATCTTCATTTCTTCCTCCTGATGATGATGCGGGAATAAGGGGATTTATCCTTACCGTCGACTTTAAGGGCTATGTCAGTGCGCCCGCGAAAGTTCTTCCGCACTCCAATTTCCTTGGCAAGATCACCGGCAGCCATTCCTATGATCTCAAACTGGTCTGGGTTGTACTTGTCGAGAAACGTGTCGGGGACGCCCATCATTCCGTACCAGTCCTCTGGGATGTCTACGGTCTTTGAGACTTCTATCGCGTCAAAGTTCTCATACTTCGGATAGTCCGCAGGATTGTATCGGCGAGTAAAGACAAACTCTTCGTGCCGCTTCTTGTAGTCGAGATTGGTGAACCACCGAACTCCAGGGACACGAAGATACTTGTTACCTTGCGTGTCGATACGTAGCGATGGCGAATGTGTCTCGTATGTCTTTGGAACCATAAACTCCCTGTCACCACTGTGGATAGACGCGCCTAGCCACATCTTGTTGTCTTTTATGAATGGGAATATCTCCTTGTAGTGTATGGCGTTATGATGCCCGATGATCAGAAACTTCTTGTTATACTGAACAAGCTGCGCCACGTATTCGCGAAACAGGGAGAACGGCGGATTGGTGACAACTATGTCCGAGTCTTTCAACAGTGCGACACACTCTGCGGAACGAAAGTCGCCGTCGCCTTCAAGCCGCGTCAGTACGTTCTTGTCGTTCTTGATGAGCCATTCCACGTCCGCAAGGTCGATGCGACCATCGCCGTTAACGTCCATGACCTCATTGATGACAATCTTGTGCGGGATGCGTTTCGGCGCGTGAGGATACACATCCTCGCTGGAAGAGAGACCGTCCTCGGCCGCCGACTCGAACAAATCAAGTTGCCGTCCTGCGACGGGCGAACCAGCGTAGCAGGTGGCGACTAGCCGCTTGAGCTTGAGGGCGTTGAAGTTGGCGGCGAAGTACTTGAAGAAGTTGGATTCGTAGGGATCGTCGCAGTTGCAGAATACGACCTTGCCAGCGAAATGCGCGGTGTAATGCCCGAGTTCCGCGTTGATGTCTCCAAGCTATGTATAGAACTCGTCCTTCTTCGCTTTCTTGGCATTGCCAAGCTGTATGTTTCCGGCTTTCGCCATTTAAGGCCTCTCTTCGATGCTTGTTCGAGGCCCTGAGAAAGCCTTAAGAGACATTCGAAGAGAGGCACGCGCAATGCGCGTCCCCGCAACGAATCGCCTCTTGAAATTTCTCAGGTTTCGAACAAACGATTTGCTGCAGTTTCCTGCATTAGATGCACCTTTGACGAGCCGATACCCGCCCAAGGCTATGTCCTGCTTCCAGACAAGGTCGCCCTTGCCCGAAAACGCGGTACATTATACCAGATTCCACGACGCCTGTGTGAAGATTTTGGAATTACCCCGTCTTGCGCTCCGCAGTTCGTTTGTGGTATAATCCCGTGCGAAAGGAAAATCGGCCATGAAAACCACATCAACCTCACGACTTCGAATCGCGCCTTCCATGCGTCGATCTTCCAGGCCTGTGCGGTTAGCCGACACTCCCTGCACTGTCGGCGTCGTTGTCACCTATCATGGTCCCACTCCTTTCGACACACTTGACTTTCGCGTTTCTTCCGCAATCGCCTCCGCTACCGTACGCAAATTGCCCAATGGTACCTACCGTGCCGAGACTCCCGTCATTCCTAGCTTCTATTCCGAAGGGGCCTCACGTCGCGAGGCCCTTGCCGAACTTCGCGAAGACGCGCGCTGGCTCCTTGCCGATCCGATCCGACTCACCTTCGTCGCCAAGGGCAATGAATATGTTGCAGAGGTTCTTGCCGAACGTCATGGCGGCTATTCCGCAACTGTTCCAGAACTTCCCGGATGCTGTACCTGCGGCGATACCATGGATGAACTTCGCGGGTATCTCGTCGAGGCTGCCGAAGGCTGGCTCGACGCCACGGAAGAGTGGAAGGCTGCGAACGCATGAAGCCCCAGACCTGGCAATGGGTCGAACGCCTCCTCAAGACCCACGGCGCCGTTTTCGTGAATTCGCGCGGCAGCCACTTCCATTGGCGTATGCCTAGCGGTGCCCTGATCACTGTCCCGCATCATCGTCTCGTTTCCGTCGGTACCCTTCTTTCCATTTTCCGCCAGGCCGGGATTCCCAAGGACGACATATCCTAATCATAGCGCGGTGGTCTGCTCAGAGTAAGGGACTTCCTCGAACTGCGAAAGAGCACCGGCAAAGGCAAAGAGCATAAATTATGCACAATGCATCAGAAAGGAGGCGCTCCGTGTCAATAAGGGCTAATAGAAAATCGCGGAGGATGGTGGACCTCTTTGCTAATCAGGCCGTACAATTCCCTTACGGGAAAGACTCCCACCTACTTCCAAGTGCCTCAGTTTGGTACTTCCCTGGTGTTGCCTCCGCTGCACTTCGTTCTATCAAACCCCTTTTCGAAAAGCAAGCGGTTAGGATCGCCTTTTCCTGAAATCCAAGTTCCCCAGTCGGTTAGTTGGTAGTTGATTGGTTGGTAGTTTGTTGTCAGCGAGGTTGCCACGGGAGTCGGATGTCGTCCGGGTTCCCGTAAAAAACCGCATATACGACAGGGGCAAGCACCAGCGCGATGAGAAACAGCAATATGACGACGCTGAGTGCAATATCAAACGCGCCGCCGGGCTTGATGATCTGGCCGTTATTTTCCGTGATGGAAAGAAGTGTACCACATGACTGGCGGCATAGTCAACATCGTTCTGGCGGGGAGCATCTGCATTTTTCATCCATTCGCATTTGGATCTGGAAACAACCAAGACAACTTCCAAGACCAACCTTGCCCTTCGGGCGTACATTGAACATTCTGTCTTCCCAAATCATTCAAGGATTGGTGAATGGGCGCGGGCGGGTTCGCCCGCACACCGAAGAAAGGTTGTTTTCAGACAGTTGCTTCCTTTCAATGGAAAGAACCTTCTCTTCAAGGATGTCATCGCTCCGCCTTCGGGAAGCGGCGCCATTCGCCGGCTGGAACGGACTGGCCCTCGAAGGCAAACCGTCTGTCGCCGTGGTTGACGACCACGCGCGTGCCGTCCGAATAGGCCGTCAGCGACACATCGTCCGTCAGCAGGCGGTGGTCGTCCATGAACTCGAACTGGAGGTCCGACAGCTGCTCGAACTCGTCGTAGCCGCGCTTGATGGCCGCCACGCCCGCGCGCAGCTCGTCGTCCGTCGCGCACGTGAGGTCTTCCTTGTCCTTGCCCATCCAGTTCCCAGAGTTCGACAGGAAGTTGGCGTACCACACGAAGAGCGGGCGCCCTCCGAACTCGATGAACTTGAGCCGCTTGTGGGGCTCCTTCCGGGGATAGTTGAGCGTGCCGGTGAACGGATTGGAGAGAATGATGCCGTGGTAGACGAGCTGGAAGAGCGGCACGTGGCGGTCCGCCATCGGCATCTTCGCGAGATAGCCCTTGTCCAGCTGGTAGAAGTAGCCGTACATGCAGAAGTCCAGGTTCCCGGCGAAGCCGTCGAACGGGCCTTCGCTCTGCGTGCCGCCCACCAGCTCGCGCGTCACCTCCATCTGCCTGGCGTACCACTTCAGCGAGTCCGCCGGCGAGCATGGATGGCGCGGATCGTAGCAGATGCGCGGGGGCAGGATGGAATAGACGTCGTGGTAGTGCAGGCCATGGAAGCCAAGGTCCTTCATTATCTGCATGTTCTTGCGGACGTAGCGCTCGTAGGCGCGCTGGGGGCATGTACGGAACGGACGCCCCCCGCCCCAGTCCATGTGGCTGCGCTGGAGCGACCCGTCCCGCTCCTTGAGCAGATACTCCTCGTCGAAGTCGTCGGCGATCGTGTAGGCGCTGTAGAAGCACGTGTGGCAGACCGTCTGGAAGCCCTCCGCGTTGGAGAGTGCGATGAATTCGCGCATCTTCCCTTCGCCGCCCAGGGCCGGCTCCACCGGGAACAGCTGCGGATAGGCGCCGTCGTGCCCGCCCTTGTTCCAGCCCACGAGGCAGATCTCCGCGTGGTTCACGCCCTGACGCTTGAGCTCGCGCACGATGTCGCCGCACCGGTCGAAGGTGACGGCGGCGTGGACGGGAGGCTCGTTGTACTTCGTCTGGTATGGCACGGGGCTCGGCACGGGCTTCCAGGCCTGGCGGATGCGGATCTCCACGTTCGTGGCGGCGGCCCCGACCTCCGGCCACTTATCCATGCGCGCGCGGATCGGCTGCACGGCGCCACGCGCCAGCTGCCAGTCGCGGTACACGCGCGCCATCTGCGGATACCCGGCGTCCGCCGGCAGGAACGTGAACTCCAGCACAAAATCCTCGTAAGGCGCATCGCCGCCGAGGTTGTACCGCTGGCTCATCCGGTAGGCGCCGTCGCGCGCCTCCACGCGCGTCATGTACCGCCAGCCCATGCCCTTGGCGATCATGCAGAACGTGTCGCGCGGCGTCTTCATCCCGTAGAACGGCATGTAGTTGCGTCCCTCGGAAACCGTCAACGCGCCGTTCGTCTCGTGGAAGCGGCCGAGAATGCCGTCCGGCGTCAGGAAATAGCCGCTCTCGCCCTTCCGCGCCGTGGCGAAGGAAGGCATCACGTCGAAGGTCTTCACGCCCACGCCGACCTCGGCGACGGGAATCGTCAAGGTCGCGGTACGGCCTTTCTGCGGCACGGAATACGTGCGCCGCTCCTGGCGGCCGTCCAGGTACGTCGCGACTGTCTCCACCGTGCGCACGTCCGCACCTGCCGTCCAGGCGAGGCACACGCCTACGCAGCCGACAACCAGCCTCAGCCACGGCCATTTCAATTCCAAGCGCATGCGAATCCTCATTTTCTAGACACCCACCTTCCGCAATCGTCCACGGCGCACATTATACACCATCGACCATGTCTGCCGCAAGAAGCAAAGAGGTTGTACGTTCCCCATTTTTCCCTGGCTGGCGCGACCACCCCGCGAAATGGCTGTATTTCCCCGTGCGTCGCACAGCGCCGGCCGAGCGTTCGTCGGCGGCGGGGAACCGTCAAAGGGAGGGGGCACGCTTGCGCAGCCGCCGGAAATAGTGTACAATACCGCCCATGAAAACAGATGAACGCTGCCTGCCATACGTCGAGGAGATGAAGACCTGCGGCTATTGCGCCGAAGGAGAATTCCTCGCCGTCTTCGGAATAAAGATATGCGAGCTTCCCGCATCCAAGCTCTACCTCTTCAAGGAACAGAGCCACAAGGGACGCGTGATAGTCGCATCGAAGCTCCATGTGAGCGAGATCACCGCGCTCACCGACGAGGAGCGAAACGCCTTCTTCGCGGACGTCGACCGCGTCGCCAAGGCGCTCCACGCGGCGTTCGCGCCCACAAAGGTGAACTACGGCGCCTACGGCGATACGGGCCACCATCTCCACTTCCACCTCGTGCCGAAGTATTCCGACGACGAGTTCGAGTGGGGCGGCGTCTTCGCGATGAACCCGAAGCGCAGGTTCCTCTCGGATGCCGAATATGCGGAACTGATCGCCTCCATCAAGGCCGCCCTGGGCTGACGGGGCGCGATCGAGATGAGAACCGGACTGAACACAGTGTCCATGATGGCCCTCGCGGCCGCCATGGCTGCCACGCTGCCCGCGGGCGCCGGCAGGGCGCGCGTGACCGTGCTGCACACCAACGACACCCATACCCATGTCGATGACGGCGTGGTGGCGTTCTCCGAGATCGCCGCCGAACGCGCCAGGCTGGAGGCCGCAGGCGAGCACGTGATACTCGTGGACGCCGGCGACTACGTGCAAGGTACAGCCCTCGGCGGATTCGACTCCGGCCGCAGCGTGATCGACATAATGAGCGCGACCGGCTACCAGGTGGCGACCCTCGGCAACCACGAGTTCGACTACGGCATCAAGGCCATGTTCGAGAACGCCAGGCGAGCCGCCTTCCGCACCGTCAGCTGCAACTTCGTGCATAGGTCTTCGTCCACGGACGAAGGCCGCCTCGTCTTCCCCGCGTATGTCGTCGTGACGAGCGGAACCGCGCGCGTGGCGTTCGTAGGCGTAACCACCCCCACCACGCTCGTCTCCGCGAAGCCATCGACCTTCCTCGACCCCACGGGTACCTGGCGCGAATACGACTTCACCGCCGGTGAACGGGGCAAGGCACTGTACGCGGCCGTCCAGAAGGCCGTGGACGAGGCGGCGGCGCATGCCGACTACACCATAGTGCTGGGGCATCTCGGCGTGTCGCCGGACTGCGCTGGATACACCTCCACCGACATCATCGCCCACACCACCAACTTCGTAGCGCTCATCGACGGACACTCCCACTCCGAATTCACAGGCTCGCGCGTGCGCAACGCCGCCGGCAAGGATGTCATCCTCACCCAGAGCGGCAGCTACCTCGGCCTGCTCGGATGCCTCACCTTCGAGGACGGCCGGTGCGTCTCCGCCGGGACGATCTACACCCGCAACGAGAAGGACGCCACGATCCAGCGCATGGAGAAGGACCTTGCCGACAAGGTCGAGCGCCTTCTCGGCGTGCAGATCGCCGACGTGCCGACCGCGCTGAACTCATACGCGCCCGGCACCACCGACCGCCTGGCACGCAGGCAGGAATGCTCCGCCGGCGACTTTGCCGCCGACGCCGCATGGTGGTACGTCACCCAGAAGAGCGGCCTTGACTGCGACTTCGCGCTCATGAACGGCGGAAACGTGCGCGCCGACATCCCGGCCGGCGCGGCCACGCTCAAGACCCTTCGCACCGTGCAGCCATTCGGCGGCGCGGTGGGCCTGGTGGAAGCCAATGGACGCCAGATCATCGATGCGCTTGAATTCGGCGCGCAGGCCGTGGGCTTGGGCGAGTTCGGAGGATTCCTCCAGGTGGCGGGCCTCAGGTATGCGATCGATACGTCCGTAAAGCCGACGCTGCGCGTGGACACCACCGGCACATGGACGGCAGGCCCCTCCAACGGCGTATATCGCGTAAGGGACGTGCAGGTGTACAGCCGCAGGACCGGCTCGTTCGTGCCACTCGACCCGAATGCCGTATACCGCGTCGCCGGCAACGCCTTCACGCTCGTGGACGGCGGCGACGGCTTCGCCATGTTCCGCAGCTCAAGGAAGGTGGAGAACGGCGTCGTCACCGACTACCTCGCGCTTGCCGAATACGCGAAGGCGTTCAGGAACGGCCCGAAGGGAATGCCCGCCATCACGTCGGCGGCATCTCCGCTCGCGGCTCTGCCCGGATACCCCATCCGCTACGAGTCGCCGGATGGCTCCGGTCGCATCTCCATCAGGGCCAAGTGAACATCCCGCCGCCGCCACGGCAGCCCGACGGTCACTTGACCACGATCACGGTTCCGAGGTCCTTTATGGACACAGGCACCAGGGCGGAATACGTGTTCCGCTCGCCGTCGGACGCCACGAGCTGCAACGAATACTCGCCCGCCTTGAGACCAGTGACCGTAAGCTCCGCGCCAACGCCCTGAACGAGCCGCAGTCCTGTGGAATCACCCTTCGCAACGCTCCACTTGTAGGACAGCGTGGAACCTTGAGGACGCCCGTCGTCGAAGGTGCTACTCGGAACCGCGGCATCCTTCCTACGCACGAGCCTTATGCCGGAAAGCGGCACTTCCACCACTGGCGCCGCGTTTTCGGACGACGGCACGGGATGCTCATAGAGATAGCGTATCTCCGCCTCCGAAAGCTTGCGCCTGTACATCCGTATCTCATCCATCAGACCGGGGAACTTCGTGCAGGAGACATCCGCGATAGACTCGTTCGGATCGCCCGCCGGATATACCCACAAGGCCGGGATCCCTCCGCCCCAAAAGGTTCCATTGCCCGTAGTCCTGCCGTAATCAAGGGTATTACCGCTCGTCTCAGTGAGCTTGATGCCATTCACCCAAACCTCGCTGCCGCCAGTCTTGTGGTTGTCGACCTGCGCTACGAGGTGTATCCACCTGTTGGTGTAGTTGAGCCCCGCAGGCCCCTTGAAGCGGAGGCACTTGTTGCCTGACTTGTTCTGCCGGATGGCGAAGTCATTCGACATTCCGTTATCGCTGAGATAGTGGACCCCGTAGCTGTAGTTCACATGGCACACGCCGCTCATCCATACAATGTTCGTATCGTTTGAATCATGGTAGAGCCAGCATGAAATGGTGTTGTAGGGTTCCTTCGGCGTGCCGTTTGATGAATGAACTTCGTCAAAGTAGTCATCAAAATCGGTGTAGGATGAGCTGGATTTAGAGTATACCTTGAGGCGCGCACCGCTTTCGTTCCCTAGATGGCATCCATAGCCACCCGCAACCCCTGGCACGACGTAGGTCTCCAGACCGGCGGCATACCCTGTGTTTCCGTCCAACTGCACCCCTCTCTTGAGGTCGGTAAACACGCCAGCTTCTTCAAGCTTGAAGGGAACATACATGCCGAGCCCGCCGTCGAGCGTCTCCTCTATGGCAGGACCGGATACGGATATACCGAGGACGCCCGTCGCCGTCCCTCCATCAGTCTCCGCCACGCACTCCAGCTCGTACGTACCAGCCACGCCGAACGTGGCGACCGTGTTGGTTGAACTGTCATGCCCGAACCAAACCGCCCCAGGGCCGGACTTCTTCGACCACCTGACGCGAACACCGTCACCGACCACCGCATTGACGACCGCGCAAAGCCCAGTGGTGGAACCTGCCGCCACGGAAATCGTCGGCGCGGCGGATACCCCCGTCGCAAGCCTCGTCACCGTGACCTCGTCCGCGTACGATACACCAGCCACCTCGTTCGACATGGCGAACACGTATTCCCCCACGACTGGAAGCGTCACGGCGGTAGTGGCACATTTCGGGTTCTCGATCTCGGCGCCTTCGCCGCCCGTAGGCGCCGACACCAGGATCCACTGCGGCTCACCCGCATATCCGGTGGCGAGCGGATTGATCGAATATGCCGACACTTCGCCATGCAGCGTAGCCTTTGACGATGCGACCGCGAAATCCTCGCCTGCCGAGACCTTCGCCGGTCCGCGATAGATCGCACGAACTTCGTCCGCCGAGAGTTCTCCGACATACATGCGCATATCGTCCAGGGTGCCGCGGAACGGTCTTGTGTTGGAATCGGCATTCGCGAGATAGAGCAGCGAATTGCGTTTCCACATGTCGATCAACAATAAACCTGCGCTTTTCGCCTCACTCTCATAGTACAGCTCGCCATTGCGATAGACGCGGGCGCATATCTGCAGGTCAAGCTTCCCAGAAGCGTTCGTCACGGTGCTGTAATGATACGATATCAGCGTGTGGAACCATTCCTCCGAACGGCCCGCGGCACCTGAGACGACCCCGGCGACAAAAGGATTGGTGCCGGTACTGTCCGCAATGGTGTTGCCTTGCTGCCCCGTACCTTCCGAATAGGTCACATAGAAGCCCGCCGAACCGCTTTTCCACCTGAACAGACGTGCACCGTTGGACGTGCTCTGCAACCTATCGCGCTTCACCCACATGGCGATGGAGATGTCGTCCGCCCAGGTGGTATAGGTGCCGTTCGACACCAGACCATAGGAATCCCAGGATTCGTTCGCACTCGTCACCGTTCCTGCGTTGAAGAAGAGCGCCCCGGCGCCGACCATGCCGTTGGTGACACACACGAGCGAGCCCAGCTCCATGTCACGCCCCATGCCGGACTTGTCGGGCGTGATGCGGCGACCATCGACCTCCTTGATCTCGTCCATCGGCCAGTAGCCGAGCAGGCGGTGTACACGAGTATCCTCGTACAGGGCCTTCGCATCGGCGGCGGAGAGGGAGTTCGTCCACACGCGGATGTCGTCGAGCCGTCCGACAAACGGACTTCCGCACCAGGTGGTGGCATTACCGATGCACGTGGTATCCGAGGAACCGGCGGGCACCGACAGATTGCTTTCGGACGCCACAAGCTCGCCGTTGCGGTATATGGCAAGGTCGCAGAGCCTGTTGCCCGCGCCGTCCGCGGCACCCTTGTCCTCGAGCGAGAAGACGAGATGCTGCCACAATTCACCACGATACAGCATGACGGAAGCATCTGAAAACACGGAAAGCCCCTGCATGTCGTCGCTCATCTTTTCCTTTGCGAGCCGCGTACCGAATGCAACATGCCAGACGCTCTGCGTGTAGATCGAATAGATCGTCATGCCAGAGAATCCGTTCAGGAGGCATGAGAGGTCTGATACGCTGCCATAACCATGGCTCTTCGTGTATGGCTTAATCCAGCATGCGAACGCGCGGCTCTTCAAGGCCGGACAGCTGAAGGAGGCGTATGTACCGCCGGAACCTTCGGCCGCAAAGACGTTGCCGCGCATGTCGGAATGGGCGGCGGCGTAGTCATTGGTATACATGGTGTTGATATAGATCGGCAGAAAACCCACACCGACATTAAGCACATTGCCGTTGCCGGTCGCATCGGGACAGGACGTGATGTCATAAATGGTTGGGGGCGTCTCCATCGACGGATCCCCCACCCATCGCGCCCAGGGAGCGGGAACTTCGGCGGCGGCCGATGCGGATAGAAACAAGGCGCAAGCAAGAAGAGCGCGCCGGATGGTCAAGATGGAGACGGGTATTGTCGTTCGCATGGGAGGACCTTCGTTCATGTTAAAACATAACGAAGAAATTATACCCTCTCCCCTGTATATCTGTCAACAGGGCAAAAGCAGAAAATGACACGGAGTCTACCAGAAGCGCCAGTTCGGCCCGAAAAGCGGTACATTCTCGATGTGGTCAATCTCCGGCGGCATGGCATCCGCCTTCGAGCCCCATACTTCCACTATGTCGAAACGCACGTTGCCGTGCCAGCGGTTGCGCATGACCCAGTTTGAGCACGCCCGCAGCAGATTGCCCTTCTTGCGACGGTCCACGCCCGCCATCCTGTTGTGCCACTGCGTCCGCTGGGCATGCGTCTTGACTTCCACGAACACGACCGAGTCCTTCGGATTCGGGCTGGCCACGATGTCTATCTCGCACCGTCTGTCCGCCGGGCAGGGCCGGATGTTGCGCGCCATGATCCGCCAGCCCTTTGCCTCCAGGAACGCCGCCGCCATGTCCTCTCCCCAGCGGCCCTGCTCCGCGCGCGTCGGGCCGTCCTCCGCGCCAGCGGCAGGCGGGGTGGCGGACGCGAGGCGCTCCTTGAGCCTTTCCAGAAGACCTGTGCATCCGGCCAGCACATCCGCATACGTCTCGTCGAAGTTGCCGGTATACCACGGATCGGCGATGTCGCGCGACAGGCCGGCGAACGCGGAAAGCCGCCTGGTCTTCGCGACATCCTCCGGATAGACGAGCCGCTTGAGATCGGCCATGTTGTATGCGTCCATCCCCACCAGGAGATCGTATCCATGCGCCTTTTCGGCGGTCAGCAGCCAGGCGGCGCGGCGCGAGAACGGAATCCCGTGCATCTGCAGCATGCGCCGAGTGCCGCTGTGGATGTCGCAGCCGATGGCATCCATGTGCAGCGCGGCGGACTCTACATCCACCGTCGCGATCCCCTCGCGTCGCAGAAGCTCCTTCATCACGAACTCGGCCATGGGGCTGCGGCAGATGTTCCCATGGCACACGAAGAGGATGCGTCTGGTGGTATCGTTCACGGCATCTCCTCAAGACCTATGCGCGCGGTGCCTCGCCGCCGATGCCCTCGGCGATGAAACATTCACGCAGACTCTTTATCCTCACAGTCATTTCAACCTCCGGTCACTAGCCATGTTGACATTATACTACAAATGTGGCCGCCCATGTCAAATGACATGTAAACCATGAATAAGTGTCATTGGACATGCGCGGATCAATCGAAACAGGACATCTAAGGGAGAACTATCTTGTTGAGGAACGTGCAAAATGGCGTCTCGTACACGAACCTGCGACGCGGGATTTCTTCTGGCGAACAGCACAGCAACAAGAGGTCGACATGGTGGAAGAGTCCGCTTCGGGGCTGAAAGCGTTCGAGTTCAAGTGGAACCCGCGCAAAGGCGGCATCACCATACCACGGACATTCAGGGTAGCATATCCCGACGCGGACTACCGCACTATCACGCCGAACGACATCCCAGTTCCTTCAGACGGTCTTGTAGGTATCTCTCTGTCAGTGGCTCGTCCTCCATGTCATAGTTCATGGCGTAAACTCGGGGCGCGTCCTCCGATATTCCACCATGTTGTGCAGCGATGACCCGCCAGACCAGATAATCAACCTCAAGCGCAGCAGATTGCAGCCACGTCTGGATCTTTACCCAGTCTGGCCCACCATCATGCTGGGATTCCTTGGCAACTGATGCTATTATCCTTTCTATTTTCAATGTCATCTTCCTTCCTTTAGTTGACGACTGTCACTTGGCATATTCCATGCCAAGTATCATTCAATAGGCGAAACGCAACTTCCATGCCTTCATGCCGCCCACAATTTCACCGCATGGTAAAAATGTGAATATTCAAGGTCACGCAAAGCTTATGCCCTCCTTTCTACCAACCGAAAGACCAGTCTCTAACGCCGTGGGCAGCAAACTAAACGCTGGGGATCCTCTTAAAATCCCATAAATAAGGCATTACATCTTACTCAATAATACATCACTTCAAACTCGACTGGATGTCCATAAGCATTATTGAGCCAACCACGAATTCTATCTTCTTCATTATTGGATTTTGGGCATGCCATGAAATACTTAATCCCTTTTTCGTCACTCTCTCCTTCTGCGATAAGCCCTAATTCCTTCTCCAATTTATCCAAGGTAACGGGGGTTTTCTTCCAATCCAGATATATATTATTGGCGTCTCTCATATCAATCAAATGACATCCGCTAGCAGATGATTCAGACACATTCTCCTTTTGATATTTACCCTGTAATAGCGCTACGATTCCATTCTCTCGCTCTGCACAATCGTAAAACCTGATAAAATTGACATGTACTTTCACCTCTTCTCTTATTGACTTGGTTTTCAAGAAATCCTCGATTTGATCACCAGATTCCCCCGAACAACAACTCCACTCCTGATTGTTTTTCCAAAACACCCTTTTATTACCAAGACAACAGACAGAAGCATACACAAGTGGAGCCGCGTTTGTTGGCAACATAGCCGAGTAATCCTGAAAAAGTTTATCCAATTTCGCATGCGAATCCTTCAAGTTATCGAATTCTGTCTTTAATTTGGAGAACTTTTCATTCAATTCTGCATTTTTGTTCGTTGCCGCGCCAAGTTCGGTCTCGGCCTTCGCCAATTTGTCTGTCACGTCCGTCAGCCGCCCCGTGAGCCGAGCCGTCTCGTTCGTCGCCGCGCCAAGTTCGGTCTCGGCCTTCGCCAATTT